>NZ_JBIVFF010000002.1:322511-735257 GCF_044748025.1 Streptomyces sp. NPDC090032
GCGGGGCCGGGGTGGGGGCCCCCCGCCCGCCACACCCCCCCTTGCCGGGGGGGGCCCCCCCCCCCCCGCGCGCCCGGGGGCCCCGCGGGGCCTGGCCCCCCACGACCTATGCACCCCGCAGCCCCGCGACCCGGGCGAGCCCGCGGTAGGAGTCCAGCAGGCCCTCGCGGTCGTACGAGCTGGTCGTGACCAGGACCTCCCGCGCGCCGCTCTCCTTGATCAGGGTCTCCAGCTCGTCCGCGACCTGGTCCTCCGTACCGGCGATGTGGCCGCGCAGCCCGGATTCGTAGAAGTCCTGCTCCTTCGCCGTCATCGTCAGGGCCACCACCCGATCGGCGGGCGCCAGTGGCGGGAACGTGCCGTGGGTGCGGGAGTACGCCATCGACCAGGCCTCCGGGATCAGCAGGCGGTGGGCCGCCTCCGGGGTTCCGGCGACCGCGACCGTCCCGGAGACGACGACGTACGGCTCGCTCGCCCACGCGGACGGGCGGAACGCCGCACGGTACTGGTCGATGCCGCGCAGCATCTTCTCGCGGTTCCTGAGGTCGCCGATCACCATCGGGAGTCCGGCCTCGGCGGCGATCGTGGCACCTTCCCCCATGGCCAGGACGAACGGCGGCACCGTCAGGCCGTCCGAGGGGCGGGCGCGCACCCCGGTCGCGGACGTGCCGCGGAAGAAGGCGAGCAGTTCGGCGAGCTGCCCCGCGAAGTCCTCGGCGTCGGCGGCGTCCTTGTCCCGGCCGAGCGCCTTGCGCACCCCTCCGGTGAAGCCCACCGAACGGCCGAGACCCATGTCGATCCGCCCGGGAAACAGCGACTCCAGGACCCCGAACTGCTCGGCCACCACGAGGGGTTGATGGTTGGGCAGCATCACGCCGCCCGTGCCGACCCGGATCGTGCGGGTGGCGGCCGCGACCGCAGCGGCGAGCACGGTCGGCGCGGAGCCCGCGACGCCCGGCACCCCGTGGTGCTCCGCCACCCAGACGCGGTGGTAGCCGAGCGCCTCGAGTTCGCGCGCGAAGCGTACGGTGTCGCGCAGCGCCTCGGGCCCGTCGTGCCCCTCACGGGTGCGCGAACGGTCCAGGACGGAGAACTTGGTCGATGCGATCACTGAGCTCACACACCGTTCAACGTCTGTGCCGCGCCAGGATTCCCTACCCTTGGCGTGTGATCGACAACAGCAGACCCCTCGCCGTGTTCGACCTCGACAACACCCTCGCCGACACGGCCCACCGGCAGCGTTTCCTGGAGCGCACCCCGCGTGACTGGCCGGCCTTCTTCGCGGCCGCCCCTGACGATCCGCCGCTCGCGCGCGGCGTCGAGCTCGCGCTGGAGAGCGCCCGCGAGTGCGAGGTCGTCTACCTCACGGGCAGGCCGGAGCGGTGCCGCGCCGACACCGTGGCCTGGCTCGCCGAACAGGGCCTGCCCGAAGGGCGCGTCTGGATGCGCCGCGACGACGACCGCAGGCCCGCGCGCCGCACCAAACTGGAGACGCTGCGCACGCTGTCCCGTGACCGGGAGGTGCGCATGCTGGTCGACGACGACGAGCTCGTGTGCGACGAGGCCGAACGGGCGGGCTTCACCGTCGTACGCGCCCGCTGGGCGAGCGGTTCCGAGGCGCTGAAGGACGCCCAGGAGCGCGAGGGGCGGACCTGAGCGGACCGGGCGAGCGGGTTCAGAGCCGGACCTGGGTGGCCCCGGCGCGCACGCTCAGGCTTCGTCCTCCAGCCGGAAGCCGACCTTCAGGCCGACCTGGTAGTGCTCGATCTGCCCGTTCTCGATGTGGCCGCGTACCTGGCACACCTCGAACCAGTCCAGGCCGCGCAGCGTCTGCGAGGCGCGGGTGATGCCGTTGCGGATGGCCTGGTCGACTCCCTCGTGGGAGGTGCCGACGATCTCTGTGACCCGGTACGTGTGATCGGACATGAAGGCCTCCTCGGCCCGTGCGGTGGACGTCCCTCCACGGTGCCTCAGGTCACCGCGGACCGCGAGCGAGAGGGCACCTGTTCGACTTACCGGCCGTCACCCCCTTGACCGTTCGATTGGTCCATACCAAAATCCAGCCACACCCGTGCGAGCGTCAGCTCATCCCCCACGTCGGGCCGCCCCTCCCTGTCCGCAGGCAGAAAGTGACCCCCGTGACGCACCGCCGCACCGCCGCGTCCCTCATCCCCCTCGCCCTCCTGTCCGCCTCGCTGCTCACGGGCTGCGGCTATCTGCCGGGCGCGGGCGAGGAGCAGCGCACGGTGACCGTCTGGCTGATGAAGGACAGCGCGTCGGACGCGTTCCTGAAGCGGTTCACGAAGAGCTTCGAGGACGAGAACCCCGGCCTGCGCCTGGACATCCGCATCCAGGAGTGGACCGGCATCGGCGAGAAGGTGAGTGCGGCCCTCACCCAGGACAAGGGCGCCACGGCCAGTGGCGACGCGGCGGACGGACCGGCCCCCGACGTCATCGAGGTCGGTAACACCCAGGTGCCCCAGTACGTCGACGAGGGCGGACTGCTCGACCTCAGCCTGGAGTCCGCGCGCGACTTCGGCATGGACGACTGGCTGCCCGGACTCGCCGAGCCCGGTATGTTCCACTCCCGCCAGTACGGCATCCCCTGGTACGCGGCCAACCGAGTGGTGATCTACAACAAGGACCTGTTCGCCAAGGCGGGCATCAAACGGCCACCCCGCACCCGCGGCGAGTGGCTCGACGACACGCGGCGCATCAACACGCATGGTGATCAGGGCATCTACCTCGCCGGCCAGGACTGGTACACGCTCGCCGGATTCATCTGGGACGAGGGCGGCGACCTCGCGACGGAGGACGGCGGCACCTGGGAGGGCAGCCTCCAGTCGCCGGCGGCGCTGCGCGGCATGGAGTTCTACCGGCAGCTCCAGGCGCTCGGCCAGGGGCCCAAGGACGCAGACGAGGAACACCCGCCGCAGTCGGGCGAGTTCGCGAAGGGCGACGTCGGCCAGATCGTCGCGGTGCCCGGCGTCGCCCAGGCCGTCGAGGAACAGAACCCCGAACTCGAGGGAAAGCTGGGCTACTTCCCGATCCCGGGCAAGACGGCCGCCAAGCCGGGCTCCGTCTTCACCGGCGGCTCCGACCTGGTCGTGCCCGAGAACACCGACGACCGCGACGGGGCCGTCGCGGTCGTCAAGGCCCTGGCCGGCGAGAAGTGGCAGAAGGACCTGGCCAGAACCATGAACTACGTGCCCAACAAGACGACGCTCAGCGATGCCGTCGCCGCGGAGCCGGGGGTGGCCGCGATGGCGGTGGGCGCCGCACGCGGCCGGGCCACGCCCGTGTCCCCGCTGTGGGCGAGGGTCGAGGCGGACAACCCGATCAAGGCGTACATGGCGCAGGTGCTCGCCGGGGCCGACCCGGCCGAGGAGGCCGGGAAGGCTTCCCGCCGGATCACCAAGGAGCTGGACGCCAGCGGGCCGTGACCCGACCGCCGCCGGCGCCGCCCGTCACTCCACCCGGCTGAGCGAGAGCGCGAAGCGGTTCTGCGCGTCCGTCCACCAGTGCGTCATGCGCAGCCCCGCGCCCGCCAGTTCGGCCCGCACGCCGTCCTCGCGGAACTTCGCCGAGATCTCCGTGCGGATCTCCTCCCCGTCCTCGAAGTCGACCGCGAGGCCGAGCGCCGGGATCTTGACGGTCTGCGCGGCCGTGGAGCGCAGCCGCATCTCGATCCACTCGTTCTCCGCGTCCCACAGGGCGACGTGCTCGAAGGAGCCGGGGTCGAAGTCGGCTCCCAGGTCCCGGTTGATGACGCTGAGCACGTTCTTGTTGAAGGCGGCCGTCACGCCCGCCGCGTCGTCGTACGCCGCGACGAGGACCGACTCGTCCTTCACCAGGTCCGTCCCGAGCAGCAGCATGTCGCCGGGCCGCAGCAGGGCGCGTACGGAGGCCAGGAACGCCGCGCGTTCGGCCGGCAGGAGGTTGCCGATGGTGCCGCCGAGGAACGCGGCCAGGCGCGGCCCCGGAGTGTCCGGCAGGGTGAGACCGAGCGTGAAGTCGGCGATCAGCCCATGGATGTTCAGGCCGGGCCGCTCGGCGCCGAGCGCATCGGCGGCGCCCCGCAGCGCGCTCTCGCTGACGTCCACGGGGACGTACGTCTCCAGGTCCGGCAGGTCGTCGAGCAGGTGGCGGGTCTTGTCCGACGAGCCGGAGCCCAGCTCGACCAGGGTGCGGGCGCCGGTGGCTTCGGCGATCTCCTGGGACCGGGCCAGCAGGATCTCCCGCTCGGCGCGTGTCGGGTAGTACTCGGGCAGGGTCGTGATCTCGTCGAACAGCTCGCTGCCGCGCGCGTCGTAGAACCACTTCGGCGGCAGCGTCTTCGGCGTGCCGGTCAGGCCGCTGAGGACGTCGGCGCGCAGGGCGGCGCCGGTGGCGTCCTCGGGCAGGGTGCGGGTCAGCTGGTACGGGCTCACGCGGTGGGCTCCTTGAGCGGGGTCAGCAGGACGTCGGTGCGGCTCGCGGCGAGCAGGGTGCGGTCGGGCACCTCGCGCCAGTGCGGGTCGTCGTCGTAGGGCTCGGAGGCGACGACGGTGCGGCGGCCGGGTTCGGTGAGATACCAGAGGCTGTCGCCCCAGGCGGTCGCGGTGATCGTCTCGCCGTCGGTGAGCAGGAGGTTGAGCCGGGATCCCGGGGCCGCCTCGGCGACCTCCAGGACGGTGTCGGCCAGGGCCTGCCCCTGGTCGTCGCCCGAGCGCAGCCGGTGCAGCAGCAGCGCCCATACGAACGCCGAGTCGCAGCGGGCCTCCATGGAGAGCAGGTCGACGGGCGGCAGGGACGTGGTGAGCGGTGCCAGGGAGCGCGGCCAGCCCTTCACCGCGCCGTTGTGGGAGAACAGCCACGGACCGGAGGCGAACGGCGCCGCCGCGGCCTCGCCGTCCGCGCCGCCGAGCGTGGCGTCGCGGACCGCGGCGAGCACGGCCCCCGAGCGCACGACCCGCGCGAGGTCGGCGAACGACTGGTCGCCCCAGATCGGCCCGGCCCTGCGGTAGCGGGCGGGCACCGGGTCCCCGTCCGCGTACCAGCCCACGCCGAACCCGTCGGCGTTCACGGTCCCGTGCCGCTGGCGGCGCGGTTCCCAGGACTGGCGCAGCAGGCTGTGCGGCGGCGCCACGAGCACGTCGCCGAGAGGCGCCGCGGGGCCCAGGAAGGCCAGGTGCCGGCACATCAGGCATCCTCCCCGTCGCGCGCCGTGCGGAAGCCGGCGAAGATCTGCCGGCGCACCGGATAGTCCCAGTTGCGGAACGTGCCGCGGCACGCCACCGTGCCCACGGCGAACGAGCCGCCGCGCAGCACCTTGTGGTCCGGTCCGAAGAACACCTCCGAGTACTCCCGGTACGGGAAGGCCACGAACCCCGGGTACGGCAGGAAGTCGCTCGACGTCCACTCCCACACGTCACCGATCAGCTGCCGTACGCCCAGCGGTGATTCACCCGCCGGATAGCTGCCCGCCGGGGCGGGGCGCAGATGGCGCTGGCCGAGATTGGCGCGCTCCGGCGTCGGGTCCGCGTCGCCCCACGGGAAGCGCATCGACCGCCCGGACGCCGGATCGAAGCGGGCCGCCTTCTCCCACTCGGCCTCGCTGGGCAGGCGCCGCCCCGCCCAGCGCGCGTACGCGTCGGCCTCGTACCAGCTGACGTGCACGACGGGCTCGTCCGGAGGGACCACCTCGGTCACCCCGAAGCGGCGCCGCAGCCACTGTCCGTCCTCACGCCGCCAGAACAGCGGTGACCGCAGGCCGTTCTCCCGCACCAGGGCCCAGCCCTCGGGTGTCCACCAGCGGGAGCTGTCGTAGCCGCCGTCCTCCATGAACGCCAGATACGCACCGTTCGTCACCGGCGCGGTGTCGATGTGGAACGGCGGGACGAGACGCGCGTGCGCGGGGCGCTCGTTGTCCAGCGCCCACGGCTCGGCCGTCGTCCCCATCGTGAACGGGCCGCCGGGCACCAGGACTTCGGACGGTCCGCGGAACGCCGGAGAGACGGGGTCGGGATCGGGGGCGGTGAGCGCCGGTGCGCCCGACCGGAGCTGATGGGTGATCAGCATCGTCTCGTCGTGCTGCTGTTCGTGCTGGGCGATCATCCCGAAGGCGAACCCCGCCTCGGTCAGCCGGGTGCCGTGGAAGGGCGTGATCTCCAGGACGTCGAGCGCGCGGCCCCGCACCTCGGCCGCGTAACCGCGCGCCTCCTTCGGGGCGAGCAGCGGCAGCTTGGGGCGCTCGGAGCGCGGGTGCTCGAAAGCGTCGTACAGCGGGTCGATCTCCGGGCGCATCGCCTCACGGCCCGCGACCGCGCGCAGGAGCCACTGCTCCTCCTGATTGCCGATGTGCGCCAGGTCCCACACCAGCGGCGACATCAACGGCGAGTGCTGCGCGGTCAGTTCGGGCCCCTCGACGCAGCTCGTGAGGAGCGTCGTGCGGTCCCGCGCGGTGAGCAGCGCGGTCCGCGCGCGCTCCCGCAGCGCCGCGGGGTCCGGGGCGGTGTCTTCGCTCTGTGCGGTCATGAGGTGACGGTCCTCCCGGGGGCGGGGGCATCGATGTGGTCGAGCACGTCGTCGGCGGGGCACCGGCCCCGCACGACATAGCGGTCCATGAAGGCGGAGACGGCGGCGAGCACCCTGGGTGACGCGCCGAGCCTCGGCAGCGCGTCGAGCGCCGCCGCGAAGCACGTGACGGCCGCCTCGGCGAGCTCGGGGTCCGAGGGCCCGTGCCGCGCCGCGTTCCGCCACAGCTGATTGTGCGGCGCGGGCAGCGGGCCCGCTCGTTCGGACAGTGGCTTCACGGTGCGGTACGCGGTCTCGGCAGCCTCCGGGTCGTCGAAGAGCGCGGTGGTCACGGCGAGCGGCACGATCCAGCCGTCGTCGCCCGGCTGCGCGTCGATCATGCGCAGTTCGAGGTGGCCGCGCGGGCGCACCGGAGGGAACAGGGTGGACAGGTGGTATTCGACGTCACCGCGCGTGGCGGGCCGCGGCCCACCGGTACGCAGCCACGTCCGCAGGGACATGCCGTCCGGCACGTCCCACGGCCCGCTGTCCTTGCGGACGCACATCACCGGCGCGTCCAGGACGTGCCGGACCCAGGCCTCGCGCGGCTCCACGTCGAGGGGCGGCGCCCCCGACCTGCCGGGGTCGATCTCCTCCCACACCGCCTGGCGGGTGGAGCGCCAGCCGGTGGGCCGCCCGCGCAGCATCGGTGAGTTGGCGAACGCGGAGACCAGGACGGCGCCGAGCAGATGCGAGAGCCGCCAGCGCCTGCCGTGGCCGAGCGGCCCCGGCTCCTCGTACCCGGCGTCGAGGCAGACCTGCACCGACGCCGACGAGCACATCATGGAACGGCCCGCGGGACCGGTCCGGTCGAGCCAGGTCTCCATGGCGTCGTAGCGCGGCGCGTGGAGCAGCCGCCGCGGTGGACGCCAGGGGTCCGTGCCGAGGCCGGTCAGCACGAAGCCACGGGCGGCGAGTGCGGTGCGGACCGCCGTCAGATCGGCCGAGACGGCCGAGACGCAGTCCATGAGCGATGAGGCGGGCAGGGAGCTGAGCTCCAGCTGGCCGCCGGGTTCCACGGTGAGCGCCGAGCTGAGGGGCAGGGCGCCCAGTGCGGCGTACGCCGCGTCGAGCCGTTCGGGTGGCAGGGGGAGCCGCGGTCTGTGTGGCTCGTGGACGAGCCATTCCACCTCGACACCCACGGTGCGAGGCGGCCCGGTCTTGAAGCAGATCCCGCGGACCAGCGCCTCGACCTCGGGCTCGGTGACGAGGACCGTCGTGCCGAGCTCCGTACAGTCTCCTTCGGGCATGTTCAGGACCCTCCTGATCTGTTCGCCTTCATCGTCCCCGGTAGGGGCCGTGCCGTCGACTCGACGGGGATGAGCCGGGCCGGGGCAGTGCTCGTACCACCCAAAACCCTCACGGCGAATCGCACAAGAGTGCCCCTCGGACGATGAAAATCTGTTGCTCGTGGTGTCGCCCGGCGCACATCATGCGTTCATGAGGACGACCACGGGGGAGCGGGCGTGAGCGCCCGGCTGCGGGGGATCGCGCAGCAGACGGAGGAGATCGTCGCGGCGGGGCGGTACACGGCGCCGGGCGGCGCGGTCGTGCCGATCGCGGATGCGGTGGCGGCGGCGCAGGCCGCCACACGGACGTACGGACCGGCTCCGGTCGACGTGCCCGAGCCGGGACTGCCCGCGGACACGGCCGTCGAAGTCACGGGGGAGTCCAGCCTGGAGGCCGCGCGCCGCCTGGTCACCGCCGGTCAGGACCCGGTCGCGGTCCTGAACTTCGCCTCGGCCCGCAACCCCGGCGGCGGCTTTCTCAACGGCGCCCAGGCCCAGGAGGAAGCCGTATGCAGGGCCTCGGCCCTGTACACGTGCCTGCTGCGGGCCCGCGACTTCTACGACCACCACCGCGAGAGCCGCGACCCGTTCTACACGGACCGCGTGATCCATTCACCCGGGGTCCCCGTCTTCCGCGACGACCGCGGACGGCTGCTCGACGAGCCGTATTCCGTCGGCTTCCTCACCTCACCCGCGCCGAACGCCGGCGTCATACGCCGCCGCACCCCGGAGCGGGCGGGCGAGATCGCGGGGGCCCTCGCGTCGCGGGCCGAGCGGGTCCTGGAGACGGCCGCGGCCCACGGCTACCGGCGCCTCGTGCTCGGCGCCTGGGGCTGCGGGGTGTTCCAGAACGATCCGGCACAGGTCGCCGACGCGTTCCGGGCGCCCCTCGACGGGGGCGGCCGGTTCGCTGGCCGCTTCGACCACATCGTCTTCGGCGTCCTGGACCGCACGCCGGACGCACGGACCAGGACGGCCTTCGAGCGGGCCTTCGCGGGCCCGCCGGCGGTCAGCGCCAGCCGTACCGCTCCCTGAGGCGCAGCACCACGAGGTTGAAGCGCATGCGGTCCAGGGCGCACGCCTCGCGCCGCATGCCCCGCTCGTGGACCCGTAGGACCCGGTCGATCGCCACCCACGAGTCGCGGCCCGCGGCGTCCCACGGCCCGCTGCCGATCGGCACCCAGTCCCTGTCGTGAGCATGCTGCTTGCTGGACAGCTGTACGGCGAGCAGCGTGCCGGCGGTCTCCCTGGCGACGACGAGCACGGGGCGGTCCTTGCCGCGGCCGTCGTTCTCCTCGAACGGCACCCACGTCCAGACGATCTCGCCGGGATCGGGGTCGCCGTCGTGGGCGGGCGCGTACTCGGTGCGCACCCGGCCCACCTCGCGCGGCGCGGCCTCGACCGTGGCGGTGGCGCCGGAACGGCCGGGGTGTTCGTGGGCATGCGGGTCATCGATGAAAGCAGTCACGCGGGTCACGGTAGGCCCTGACCTGCCCAACCCGCAGAGCGGGCCCGGCCGGTGGGACACAGGCCCGGCGCATGAAGACACCCATTTCCGCCCGAGCCGTACGACGTGTACGCCGCATACGTCCGCCCCGTGTCGGTCCTCGCGCTCAAGGGTGCCGCAGTCCTCGCGCCGGCGCGCGCCCTACGGATTCGGCCCAGCCCCCTGTAGGTCGTCGGGCCACTTCTCGAACCACCGCTGATCCGCCTCCAGTCGGGCAGCGAGCGAGATGAGCCGCGGCTCGCTGTGCGCAGGGCCGAGCAGCTGCGCGCCGACGGGCAGCCCGTCGCCGGTGAAGCCCGCGGGTACGTTCACGCCGGGCCAGCCCAGGACGTTCCACGGCCACGCGTACGGGCACGCCGCGATCATCGCCCGGTCGGTGCGCCAGCCGTTGAGCGACGCCATCGCGCCGATGCGGGGCGGGGCAGTGGCCGTGGTCGGCGCGAGGACCACGTCGTACCGGTCGAAGACCGCTCCGACCCGGCGCTGGAGGGAGGCCTCGGCGCGCCGGGCGAGTCGCAGCGGAGCACCGCCGAGGACCCGCCCCATCCGGGCGGACTCGCGCGTCCGCGGGTCGAGCAGCGCGGGGTCGGGAACGTCACGCAGCCGGTCCGCGACGCCCGCGGTGGCGCGCGGCACGAACGCGAGGCCGATCTGCCCGTAGCGCGGGTCGGCCTCCTCCACCTCGTGCCCGAGCGCGGCGAGCCGGTCCGCGAGCGCGACCACCCGGGTCCGCACAACGGGCTCCAGGCGCTTGGGCGTTGCGGTGAACGGCATGCGCAGGGAGAGCGCGATACGCAGCTTTCCCGGCTCGTCGCGCGCCGCCTGCGCCGCCCCGATCCGCGGCGGACGGTGCAGGTCGCCGTCGTGCGAACCGCTCGCCGCGTCCAGGAGCAGCGCGGCGTCCTCCACGGTCCTGCCGAGCGTGCCGTTCACGGTGATGCCGTGGAACGCCTCCGCCCAGGGCCACGTGGAGATCCGGCCGCGCTGCGGCTTGATGCCGACGAGGTGCGTCCACGCGGCGGGGATACGGATGCTGCCCGCCCCGTCCGAGCCGAGCGCGGCCGGGACGATGCCCGCGGCGACGGCTGCCGCCGAGCCGCCGGACGAACCGCCGGGCGTGTGCCCGTGATTCCACGGGTTGCGGGTGTCGCCGAACGCGGGCCCCTCGGTGAAGGGCCACTGCCCCAGCTCGCACGTGTTCGTCTTGCCGATCACGATGGCGCCCGCCGCGCGCAGCCGGCGTACGGCCTCCGCGTCCTTCGTTTTCGGCGGGAAGTCGCCGGGGCAGCCGAACGCGGTCGGCTCGCCCGCCACGTCCATGTCGTCCTTCACGGCCAGCGGCACGCCGAGCAGCGGCCGGCTGCCTCCTGACGTGCCTTCGCCCGCCGCGCGTTCGCGGTCCGCGGCGTCCGCCTCGGCGAGAGCCGCCTCCCCGCGGACGGTGCGGAACGCGTTCAGGGCGGGCTGTGTCGCCTCGATGCGCGCCAGGGCCTCCTCGACTAGGACGCGTGACGACACGTCCCCGTCGGCGAGCGCGCGGGCGGTCGCGGCGAGCCCGGCGGCACGGTCGGACACCATGCGGCCACCTCCTCGTACGGAACTTCGGGACTTCGGAAACTTCGGAAACCTCCGGGCTTCCGGAGTTCGGAACTACGGGACATCGAAAGGCTTGAGTGCACGCACGCTAGCGGTCGCTGGCCGGAACCGGTATGCCCGGCCCGGAGCCCGGCCGCACCCGTCTGGAAAGATGCGGGGCGTCATGGTGCAGATACCGAAGCCGCAGTCCGCCCGCACATCACGGGAGTCCGCCGCGCCGAGCCCGGCGCCGACGAGCGCCGACGTCGCCCGCCACGCCGGGGTCTCGCGCGCCACCGTCAGCTACGTCCTGAACAACACCAGTGCCGTCAGAATCAGCGAACCCACCCGGCGCCGTGTCCACGAGGCCGCGAAGGAACTCGGCTACGTGCCGCACGCGGCGGCCCGCAGCCTGCGCGCCGGACACACCCGCATCGTCCTGATGCCCGCACCGAGCGTCCCCGTCGGACCGCTCTACAACGCGTTCTTCAACGACCTCCAGTGGGCGCTGGGCGGCCTCGACTACACGGTCGTTCAGTACGGCAGCGTGAGTCTGCGCGGCGACGACGCGGCGCGCGCCTGGGCGGAGCTGCGCCCGGTCGCCGTGCTCACACCCCCCGACCTGGGTGTTCAGGGCGTCGAGGTGCTCCGGCGCTCCGGCGCCAGGGCCGTCATCACGCTCGGCCCGGAGCGCGCGGAGGGTGCGCACGCGCTGCTCATGGACCATCGGGAGGTCGGCCGCAGCGCGGGCGCCCACCTCGTCGAACGCGGCCGGCGCCGCATCGGCGTCGTGCTGCCGACGGAGCCGGGCCTCGACCACTTCGCGCGGCCGCGCCTCGAAGGCGTACGGAACGCGGTCCTCGGCACCGGCGCCGAGGTCTTCGCGCTGCCCCTCACCTACGACGAGGAGTCGGCGTCCCAACTGGTGCCGAAAATCCGGGAGTCGGAGCTCGACGCCGTCTTCGCGTACAACGACGAGTACGCGATGCTCCTGATGCGGGCGCTCCAGGACGCGGGCGTCGGCATCCCGGAGGAGACTGCTGTCATGGGCGCGGACGACCTGATGCTCGGGAGGCTGCTGCGGCCCCGGCTGAGCACGGTCCGTATCGAGCTGCCGTCCGGGCAGGAGCTCGCCGCGCTCGTCGACCGTCTGGTACGCGACCCTGGCGCCGTGACCGAGTCGCACGACATGCTCCGGGCCCGCGTCGTGGCCCGGCAGTCGACCTGACGGCCGGGGCCCGCATGTCCCACGCAACTAGGATGTTGCGTGCTCAACAACATGGGTCGGTGCGCCGCCCAGCGCGCCGCCCCGGAGATCAGTGACCGATCGGAGATCCGGCATGTCCCTGCTCGACCCGAAGACCTGGCAGGCCCGCCCGCTGTCGGGCGAGGAGCACGCGGTCACGGAGCCCGCCACGGGCGAGCGCCTCGCCACCGTCACGCTCGCCTCCCCGGACGACGTCCGCACCGCCGCGAAGGCCGCCGCCGCGGCCCAGGGCGACTGGGCCCGGCAGCCCCACTTCGCGCGCGCCGCCGTCCTGCGCCGCGCAGGCGACCTGTTCACCGAGCACGCGGACGAGCTGCGCGCCTGGCTCGTGCGCGAGTCGGGATCCATCCCTGGCAAGGCCGACTTCGAGCTGCACGTCGCCGCCCAGGAGTGCTACGAGGCCGCCGCCCTCGCGTCCCGCCCCATCGGCCAGGTCCTGCCCACCGAGGCGCCCCGCCTCTCGTACACGCGCCGCGTCCCGGCCGGTGTCGTCGGCGTCATCGCCCCGTTCAACGCCCCGCTCATCCTCTCCATCCGCTCCGTCGCCCCGGCCCTCGCCCTCGGCAACGCCGTCGTCCTCAAGCCGGACCCGCGCACGGCGGTCTGCGGCGGGCTCGCCCTGGCCGCCGTTCTCACCGCCGCGGGGCTGCCCCAGGACGTCCTCCACGTGCTGCCCGGCGGGGCGGACGCGGGCCAGGCGCTCGTCGCCGACCCGGACGTCCCCGTCATCTCCTTCACCGGCTCCACCGGCGCGGGCCGGGCCGTCGGCGAGGCCGCGGGGCGCCACCTCAAGCGCGCGCACCTGGAACTCGGCGGCAACTCCGCCCTGATCGTCCTGGCGGACGCCGACCTCGACGCCGCCATTTCCACCGCGGCCTGGGGCTCCTTCTTCCACCAGGGCCAGATCTGCATGACGACCGGCCGCCACCTCGTCCACGCCTCGCTCTACGAGGAGTACGTCGAACGTCTCGCCGCGAAGGCCGACTCCCTCGCCGTCGGCGACCCGCACCGCGAACCGGTCCACCTCGGCCCCGTCATCGACGCGGCCCAACTCGCCAAGATCCACGGCCTGGTTCAGGCCAGCGCCGCCGCGGGGGCGAAGCTCGCCGCGGGCGGCACGCACCGCGACCTCTTCTACCGGCCGACGGTCCTCGCGGGCGTGGACGACGGCACCCCCGCGTACGCCGAGGAGGTCTTCGGCCCCGTCGCACCCGTCCGGTCCTTCGCCGACGCCGACGAGGCGGCAGCGCTGGCCGCCGCGAGCCCGTACGGCCTCTCCCTCGGCATCCTCACCCGCGACCCGGCGCGCGGCCTCGACCTCGCCGAACGCATCCCGACCGGCATCGTCCACATCAACGACCAGACGGTGAACGACGAGGCGGTCGCCCCGTTCGGCGGGGTCGCGGCGTCCGGCACGGGCGCCCGCTTCGGCGGCGAGGCGAACATCGAGGCGTTCACCGAGACCCGGTGGACGACGGTGCGCGGCGACGTGGCGGGCTATCCGTTCTGATCCGGCGCACGCGAGTGTCTGCCCCCCGGCGCACGTGCGTGTGAAACGGCCGCCGGGCCCGTACGGAAGTACGGGCCCGGCGGCCGTCGGTATGGGGGTGTCGGTAGGGGTCGGTAATGGGGGGTGTCGTCAGGCCGGCGTGCCGTCCGCGCCGCCCGCGCCGTCCTCGCCCGCCTTGGCCTGCTGCTCGGCGATCGACTTGCGCACCTCGTCCATGTCCAGCTTCCTGGCCTGGCCGATCACGTCGTCCAGGGCCTCCTGCGGAAGCGCCCCGGGCTGGGCGAACACGGCGACCTGGTCGCGGACGATCATCAGCGTCGGGATCGACTGGATACCGAACGCCGACGCGAGCTCCGGCTGCGCCTCCGTGTCGATCTTGCCGAAGACCAGGTCCGGGTTGGCCTCCGCCGTCTTCTCGTAGACGGGCGCGAACTGCTTGCACGGCCCGCACCACGATGCCCAGAAGTCGATCAGCACGAACCCGTTGTCCGTGACCGTCTGGTCGAAGTTCTCCTTGGTGAGCTCCACGGTGGTGCTGCTCATGATGTGCCCTCTTCCTGCTTCCTGGTTGCGGTGCTGAAGCCGTTGTTCACAACGGTCCCGGTATCGGACGTATTCCGCGCACGTACCCGTGTGGCCACGGCGCACACCTACGACCAGACTGGGGCCCATGACGGATGAGAACACGTACGACGTGGTGGTTCTGGGCGCCGGGCCGGTCGGGGAGAACGTCGCGGACCGGGCACGCGCGGCGGGCCTCAGTGCCGCGGTGGTGGAGAGCGAACTGGTCGGCGGCGAGTGCTCCTACTGGGCGTGCATGCCGAGCAAGGCCCTGCTGCGCCCGGTCATCGCCCAGGCCGACGCGAGGCGCCTGCCCGGCCTGCGGGAATCCGTGCAGGGTCCGCTGGACGTGCCCCCGGTCCTCGCCCGACGTGACGAGTACACCTCACACTGGAAGGACGACGGCCAGGTGGGCTGGCTGGAGTCCATCGGCGCCGACCTCTACCGGGGCAAGGGCCGCCTTGCGGGACCCCGCCGGGTCACCGTCACCGGGCCCGACGGCACCGGGCACGTCCTCACGGCCCGGCACGCCGTCGCGGTCTGCACGGGCACGAGCGCCGCGCTCCCCGACCTCCCCGGTCTGGCCGACGTCGAGCCGTGGACGAGCCGCGAGGCCACCAGCGCCCAGAAGGTGCCCGGCCGCCTCGTCGTGGTCGGCGGCGGAGTCGTCGCCGCGGAGATGGCCACAGCCTGGCGGGCGCTCGGCTCGCAGGTCACGATGCTCGTACGGGGCACGGGGCTGCTGCCCCGGATGGAACCCTTCGCCGGCGAGCTGGTCACCCAGGCCCTCGTCGAGGTCGGCGCGGAGGTGCGCACCGGAGTCTCCGTGAAGGGGGTCACCCGGGAGGACGGCACCGTCGTCACCACCCTGGACGACGGCTCGACCCTGGAGTCCGACGAGATCCTCTTCGCCACGGGCCGCGCGCCCCGTACGGAGGACATCGGCCTGGAGACCGTCGGCCTCGAACCCGGCTCGTGGCTCCCCGTCGACGACAGCCTCCGCGTCGAGGGCAGCACCTGGCTGTACGCGGTCGGGGACGTGAACCATCGCGCGCTCCTCACCCACCAGGGCAAGTACCAGGCCCGTATCGCGGGCGCGGCCATCGCGGCCCGCGCCCAGGGCGTCCCGCTCCTGGAGACGGACCCGTGGGGCGCCCACGCGGCGACCGCCGACCACTCGGCCGTCCCGCAGGTCGTCTTCACCGACCCCGAGGCAGGCTCGGCGGGCCTCACCCTCGCGGAGGCCGAGGCGGCGGGCCACCGCGTGCGCGCCGTCGACTACGACATCGCCTCGGTGGCGGGCGCCGGCCTGTACGGCGACGGCTACCGCGGCCGGGCCCGCATGATCGTCGACCTCGACCGCGAGATCCTCCTGGGCGTGACCTTCGTCGGCCCGGGTGTCGGCGAACTCGTCCACTCGGCGACGGTCGCGGTCGCGGGCGAGGTCCCCATCGACCGCCTGTGGCACGCGGTCCCGTCCTATCCGACGGTGAGCGAGGTGTGGCTGCGGCTGCTGGAGACGTACCGCGGCTGAGGGATGACCCTCTGTGCGTGGCTGTCCGGGCGGGACACGATGCCCACCGCCCGGACAGTCTCACCCCGGGATCAGGACGCGGAGAGTTCCCCGCGGACCGTACGGGCCGCCGCGACCAGGTTCTCCAGGGAGGCACGGGTCTCGGGCCAGCCGCGCGTCTTCAGCCCGCAGTCGGGGTTGACCCACAGCCGCTCGGCGGGGATCGCCTCAAGTCCCTTGCGCAGCAGGGCCGCCGCCTCGTCGACGCCGGGTACGCGCGGCGAGTGGATGTCGTACACGCCGGGCCCGGCCTCGCGCGGGTAGCCATGGGCGGCCAGCTCGCGCGCGACCTGCATGTGCGACCGGGCCGCCTCCAGGCTGATGACGTCGGCGTCGAGGTCGTCGATCGCCTGCACGATGTCCCCGAACTCGGCGTAGCACATGTGGGTGTGCACCTGGGTGTCCGGCCGGACCCCGCTCGTGGTGAGCCGGAACGCCTCGGTCGCCCACGCGAGGTAGGCCGGGCGGTCGGCCGCCCGGAGCGGCAGGGTCTCGCGCAGGGCCGGCTCATCGACCTGGATCACCGAAGTCCCGGCCGCCTCGAGGTCGTTCACCTCGTCCCGCAGGGCCAGGGCCACCTGGCGCGCGGTGTCGGCGAGCGGCTGGTCGTCGCGTACGAAGGACCACGCGAGCATGGTGACGGGACCGGTGAGCATGCCCTTGACCGGGCGGCCCGTGAGCGACTGGGCGTACGTCGTCCAGCGCACCGTCATCGGTTCGGGGCGCGAGATGTCACCGGCGAGGATCGGCGGACGGACGTAGCGCGTGCCGTACGACTGCACCCAGCCGTGCTGCGTGGCCAGATAGCCGGTGAGCTGCTCGGCGAAGTGCTGCACCATGTCGTTGCGTTCGGGTTCGCCGTGCACCAGGACGTCGATGCCGGCCTTCTCCTGGAAGGAGATCACCTCCTGGATCTCGGCCCTGACCCGCTCCTCGTACGCGGCGGCGTCGATCCGTCCGGCGCGCAGCCCGGCCCGTGCGGTGCGCAGCGCCGCCGTCTGCGGGAACGAGCCGATGGTCGTCGTCGGCAGCAGCGGGAGGCCGAGGCTGCCGCGCTGGGCCGCCGCCCGTTCCGCGTACGGCTGCGCGCGTCGGGCGTCGGCCTCCTTGACCGCCGCGGCGCGAGCCCGCACGTGCGGGTCGTGGGTGAGGGCGGAGGTGGTCCGGGAGGCCAGGTCGGCGCGGTTGGCGGCGAGTTGGGCCGAGATCGTGTCGGTGCCCTGCGTCAGAGCGCGTGCGAGGGTGGCGATCTCGGCGGTCTTCTGGCGCGCGAAGGCGAGCCAGCGCAGGATCTGCGGATCGATGTCGCGTTCGAGAGCCGCGTCGACGGGGACGTGCAGGAGGGAGCAGGAGGCGGCCACGTCGACCCGGTCGGCCAGGCCGAGCAGGGTCCCGAGTGTGGCCAGCGACTTCTCCAGGTCGTCGACCCAGATGTTGCGGCCGTTGACGACGCCTGCGACCAGGCGCTTGCCGGGCAGTCCGCCGATGGCGGCCAGGGCGTCGAGGTTGGCGGCGGCCGCTTCGGTGAAGTCGAGGGCGAGCCCCTCGACCGGCGCCCCGGCCAGGACGGGCAGCGCGTCGCCGAGCCGGTCGAAGTACGAGGCGAGCAGCATCTTGGGCCGGTCGGTGAGCGCGCCGAGGTCGCGGTAGGCGCGCCTGGCGGCGTTCAGTTCGGCCGGCGTGCGGTCCTGGACGAGCGCGGGCTCGTCGAGCTGTACCCATTCGGCGCCCGCCTCGCGCAGATCGGCGAGGACTTCGGCGTAGACCGGCAGCAGACGGTCGAGCAGGGTCAGCGGCTCGAAGCCGGCGGCCACCCCGGGCGCGGGCTTGGCGAGCAGCAGATAGGTGACCGGGCCGACGAGGACGGGCCGGGCGGGCAGACCCAGGGCGAGGGCTTCCTCGAGTTCGGCGACCTGCTTGGTGGAGTCGGCCGTGAACACCGTCCCGGGGCCCAACTCCGGTACGAGATAGTGGTAGTTGGTGTCGAACCACTTCGTCATCTCCAGCGGCGCCACGTCCTGCGTGCCGCGCGCCATGGCGAAGTAGCCGTCCAGCGCGTCGGCCTCGACGGCCGGGCGGTGCCGCTCGGGGATGGCGCCGACCATGACGGTGGCGTCCAGGACGTGGTCGTAGAACGAGAAGTCGCCGGTGGGGACTTCGCCGATGCCCGCGTCGGCGAGTTCGTGCCAGTTCGCACGGCGCAGGCCGGCGGCGGTGGCGCGGAGGGTGTCGGCGTCGACGTGGCCCTTCCAGTAGCCCTCGATCGCCTTCTTGAGTTCGCGGGCGGGGCCCTGGCGGGGGTAGCCGTACACGGTGGCCCGTGCTGCCGCGGCTGCGGACTTGGTGGTCACGGAGATCTCCTTCGCGAGATGAATCCCTGAGATCCCGGCGACGGGACGCGAGCGCGAAGAGTGACACGGACCGGACGGCGCGGTCGCGTACGGCAGGGCACGCGCGCCCGTTCGATGTGTACGCCGACCCGCCCACGAGGTCACCGGGATATCCGCGCGCGAATGGTTCACGCGCGGGCAACGGGCAGGTCTTCGGACTCGCGGGCACGTCCCCCCGATGTCGGGCGGACACCTACTGGCCGTCGCTTCCCAGCCCGATCCATCGGGCCAGTGCGTGTGACGGCGGTCGTTCCAGCTCACCGCTGCGGGGCAGTCCCGGATTCCCACCGGGTTCCCTCTTACGACGCTCCCGCCTGGCGGACGGGGCGAACCAGCTGCACCGGTCACCCTACGCACGCGGGACGGTCCCGCGCGAACCCGTCCCGTACCGCGGCGCCCCTCGGAGAAGGGGCCGCGGTCTGTTTTGGGACGCCGTGGTAGCTTTCCAAGGCCAGTCGAACTCATGCCCGTCTGCCCCGCATTGCGGGAGCTCGGACAGGTATGTGTCAGGGAATCCGGTGCGAATCCGGAGCTGACGCGCAGCGGTGAGGGTGACGGGCGGGGCATCGGCCACTGGACGGCACACGGTCCGGGAAGGCGCCTCGTCCGCGTGATCCCGAGTCCGAAGACCTGCTGGCAGCCTTCGCGGGCTCCGGTCGGGGCGGCGGGGGAGACCGTGCGACCGGGCTCCGCGCATGAGCCCTCGACATCGAGGAAGTCCCCGTGTTCTTCGCGAACTCCGCCCCACCCCATGGCTCGCGTCGCCTCATATCCCGTGCCGCGCTCTGTCTCGCCGGGATGCTCGCTCTGGCCGCCTGCGGCAGCGGCGGATCCGCCGGCACACCGGCAGCGCGAGGCGGCGCCGACGGATATCCCGTCGTACTCGACAACTGTGGTGCGCGGGTCGAGGTGAAGACGGCGCCCGAGCGTGCCGTCTCTCTTGACCAGGGCTCGACCGAGATCATGCTCGCCCTCGGCCTCGGTGACCGCATGGCCGGCACCGGAACCTGGACCGACCCTGTGATGAAGGGACTCGAGAAGGAGAACGCGAAGGTCCAGCGGCTCGCCGACCGCTACCCGTCGTTCGAGAAGGTCCTGGACGCCGAGCCGGACTTCGTCGCCGCGTCGTTCGGCGCCACGCTGAGCAAGGGCGGAGTGGCGCCACGCGACCAGTTCGCGAAACTGGGTGTACCGGCGTACCTCTCACCCTCCGACTGCGCCGGCAAGGACAACAGCGGCGGCGGAGACGGCGCGCGCACCAAGACCCTCGGCATGGAAACGGTGTACGGCGAAGTCCGCGATCTCGCCGCTGTCTTCGATGTGCGCGAACGGGGCGAACGGCTCGTCTCCGCACTCAAAGCCCGCGTGAAGAAGGCCACCGGCGGCATCGACGCCTCCCGGACGACACTCCTGTACTGGTTCGCCAACTCCGACTCCCCTTATATGGCGGGCTGTTGCGGAGCCCCCGGCGTCATCACCCGCGAGGTCGGAGCGAAGAACGTCTTCGACGACACCCGCGACGAGTGGCCCCAGATCAACTGGGAGACGGTCGCCGACCGGGACCCGGACGTCCTCGTCATCGGTGACCTGACGCGCCGTTCACAGACCGCCGAATCCGCCGCCAAGAAGATCGAGTTCCTCGAGTCCAACGCGGTGACCAGGAACATGACCGCGGTGAAGAAGAAGCGGTACGTGCTGCTCAGCGGGCAGGCCATGAACCCGACCATCCGTACGGTGGAAGGCGTGGAGCAGGTCGCCGCGAAGCTGCGGGCGTTCGGCCTCGCCGGATGAGCGTGGAGGCGGCGCCGTCCTCCGCTGCCGGGAGGCGACTTCATGTGGTGCGCGGCGTGCTCGCCTGGCCGGCGGGCTTCGCGGTACTCATCGCCTCCGTGGCCGTGGCCATCACCATCGGCCCCGCCGACATCGGCATGACCGATGTCTGGTCGGCGGTGATCTCCCATCTCGGCCTGGGCGAACCGGGGTTGACCCCCATCCGCGACGGCATCGTGTGGAACCTGCGGCTGCCGCGCACCCTGCTGGCCGCCGTGTGCGGCGCGGGACTCGCGGTGTGCGGCGCCGTGATGCAGTCACTGCTGCGCAACCCGCTCGCCGACCCCTTCGTCCTCGGCGTCTCCTCCGGCGCCTCGACCGGCGCGGTCCTCGTCGTCGTACTAGGCGTCGGCGGCGGTGCCCTGTCGGTCTCGGGCGGCGCCTTCCTCGGTGCGGTCCTCTCCTTCGCGCTGGTCCTGGCGCTCAGCCAGGCCCTCGGCGGCTCCACCGACCGCGTGGTGCTGTCCGGCGTGGCCGCCATGCAGCTGTTCTCCGCACTCACTTCCGTCGTCGTACTGACGGCGGCGGACGCCGAGACGACGCGCGGCGTCCTGTTCTGGCTGCTCGGCTCGCTCAGCGGGGCGGGCTGGAGCGACGTCAACCTGTGCCTGGCGCTGCTCCTGGCGGCGCTCGTGATCTGCGTCGGACACGCCCGTACGCTCGACGCCTTCGCGTTCGGTCAGGACGCGGCCGCGTCCCTCGGCGTGCACGTGGCCCGCACGCGCCTGGTCCTGCTGTGCACGACCGCCCTGCTCACGGCGGCACTGGTCAGTTCGGCCGGTGCGATCGGCTTCGTCGGCCTGGTCCTGCCGCACGCGGCGCGGGCCCTGGCCGGCCCGGGCCACGCACGGCTGCTGCCGGTGAGCGCACTGGCCGGTGCGGTCTTCCTCGTGTGGGTGGACACCCTCGCCCGCACGGTCCTCGACCCGCAGGAGGTGCCGGTCGGCGTGGTGACCTCGCTGATCGGCGTACCGGCCTTCGTCCTCGTCCTGTACCGCACCCGGAGCCTGCGCAGATGACCCAGCCCGCTACCGGCATATCCGCAACCGGCACACCCGCTCCTGGCCCAGCCACCATCGGCCCAGCCACCGCCGACGGGCTGCGGGCCGAGCGCGTCCGCCGCGAAGCCGGCGGGCACCTCATCCTGGACGGCGTGAGCGTGCACCCCGCCCCCGAAGGCATCACGGGCCTCATCGGACCCAACGGCTCGGGCAAGACGACACTCCTGCGGCTCCTCGCGGGCACCCTCACCCCCCAGGCCGGAGTGGTGACCCTGGACGGCTCACCGCTGAGCACCGTCGGCCGCAGGGAGTTCGCGCGACGTGTCGCCGTGGTCGAGCAACAGGCCGACACTCAGGTCGAGTTGACCGTCGAGGATGTCGTACGTCTGGGCCGCATCCCGCACCGAAGGGCATGGATGCCGCCGTCGGCGCAGGACGAGGAGGCCGTACGTTCCGCGCTCGCCCGCACCGATCTCACCGACCGCGCGCACCGGCTCTGGCACACCCTCTCCGGCGGCGAGCGCCAGCGCGTCCAGATCGCCCGGGCCCTCGCGCAGCGGCCGCGTGAACTCCTCCTGGACGAACCGACCAACCATCTGGACATCCAGCACCAGCTGGACCTCCTCGACCTGCTCGCCGAACTCCGGCTCACCAGCGTCATAGCACTGCACGACCTCAATCTGGCCGCCATGTACTGCGACCAGCTCATCGTGCTCCGGGAGGGGCGGGTGACCGCGGCCGGCGCCCCCGCGGACGTACTCACCGAAGAGCTCATCGCGAGGGTCTACGGAGTGCGCGCGACCGTCCTCCCGGCCGCGGAGCCGGGCGAGCGCCCGTACATCCGCTTCCTGAGAACGTCCGCTCCTTGAGACGGCGCAGCTTTACCGCACGCCAGGGCTTCCTGGCAGCGGCCATGACCAAGATCACTGCACCTGGGCCGGTCTTGGCCGTGCGCCCCTTACGCGGTACGGTCTGACCGATATTGACGATGGCAGCGCGGAAGCCGGTGGGAATCCGGCACGGTCGCGCCACTGTGAGACGAGCTACTCGCCCGGACGGGCAAGGACCTCGCGAGTCAGACCCGCAGCTGTCGTACTTGTGCACCACCGAGATGGGACGCGAACTCCCAGAGGAGGCCCTGCCATGGCGCAGACCGTCGCTCAGCCGACAGCCACCACACCCGTTCTTCCCGCAGCGCTGCCCCTGAAGGTGATTGCCCCCTGGGCGGCCTTCTTCGGCATCCTGATGCTGGTCCTGCTCTACTTCGTCGGCGCCGAACAGGGCGCCACGGCCGTCGTCTCCGGCGAGGGCGTTCATGAATGGGTGCACGACGCCCGCCACCTGCTCGGCTTCCCCTGCCACTGACGAGGGACGCCGCAAAGCTCATGAACTCCGCAACAGTGAGAAACCTCCTCGTACGCGGCATGCTCGCCGGCCTCGGTGCCGGTCTGCTCGCCCTGGTCGTCGCCTATCTCCTCGGCGAACCCAGCGTCGACAGCGCCATCGGCTACGAGGAGGCCCACGCTCCCGCGCACCACCACGAGGTCGAACTCGTCAGCCGCAGCATGCAGTCCACCGGCGGCCTCGCCACCGGCATCCTGCTCTACGGGATCGCCTTCGGCGGCATAGCCGCCCTCGCGTACTGCTTCGCGCTCGGCCGCATCGGCCGCTTCGCACCCCGGGCCACGGCACTCCTGCTCTCCGGCACGGCCCTGCTCGCCGTGTACGTCGTGCCGTTCCTGAAGTACCCCGCCAACCCGCCGTCCGTCGGCGATCCCGGCACCATCAGCAAGCGCACGACGCTGTACTTCCTGATGATGCTGCTCAGCGTGCTCCTCGCCGTCGCGGCGGTGATCATCGGGAAACGGCTCGCTCCCCGCCTGGGCACCTGGTACGCCACCGTGGCCGCGGTCGCGTTCTTCATCCTCACGATCGGGCTCGCGTACGCGTTCCTGCCGGTCATCAACGAGGTGCCGAAGGACTTCCCCGCCACGCTGCTGTGGCGGTTCCGCACCTCGGCCCTCGCCATCCAGCTCACCCTGTGGACCGGATTCGGCCTGATCTTCGGTGAGTTGGCACAGCGTCAGCTCGCCCCGCGCGCCGAGGCCGTCCCGTCCGGCAAGGCAACTCCCGTACCCCACTGAGAGAACCGCGCCACAAGCCCGGACCCAGACAGGCGATCAAGCGCAGAGGGCCGCCGGAACCATCCGGCCGGCCCTCTCGCTTTCTTCCGAGGGCGGAGACCCGCGTGGCCAGACACCCCCAACCGCGGCACATCACACTCGGCGGTCGCGAGGCGGTCGCGCTGACCCTGGAGGAGTACGAGCAACTGATCGCCAGCAGACGGCAGATCGGCGGTCAGAGCGCGCGTGTACGAGTCCTCGCGCAGCGGGTGAAGGAGAGCGAGGAGCTGCTGAGGGAGGTCGAGTCACTGGTCGGCTGCCCGTCGCACGGGTGTCACGGTCCGCGGGACCGGCGGGGGAGTGAGGGTTCGGACGGTGAGGCGGACGAACCCGCGGGAGCGACGGACAGCGACTGCCTGCGGTGTGCGCTCGCGGCGCTGATGCTGCGGCATCGGGAATCAACGGGCGGTCCGCCGGGGGCAGTTGGCGAGGAGTGCTGCTCACCGTCGAGCCAGTAGGCGGCAGCGGTGAGCAGGTGGTCCGCTCCGGGTCAGGTCCCGGCGCCGTCCTGCGGCGAGCCGAGCGCCCGTCCGAGCCGGATGTTCCAGCGCCCGGAGCGCCCGCTGGCATCGGTGGCGGTCAGGGGCGGTACGTCGAGCCGCCAGAACGCCGATCCGGGCGCGTCGAGGATCGTGACGGCCACCGCCCTCACCACCTCCGGTTCCACGACGGCGAGCGTCCGGCCTTCGACCTCCGCCGAAGCGTCCAGCCAGCGTGCGACCCGTTCGCACAGGGCACGTACGGACTCCCCGCCGTGTGGCGCGGCGCCCGGGTCACTGAGCCAGCGGGCGATGCCGGCCGGGTCCTCGGCGCTCACCTCGTCGAGCGTCAGGCCCCGCCAGCGGCCCACGTCGAGCCCGGCCAGCTCCGGGGCTTCGACGGCGACGAGTCCGAGGGCCGTCGCCGTCTCCCCGCAGCGCACCGTGGGGGAGACCAGGAGCCGCTCGGCCGCGGGCAGGGAACCGGCCGCAGCCCGGGCCCGTGCCGCGGCGCTCGCGTCCAGCGAACACCCGTCGTCGAACCGGGCCTCCCGCAGAGACCGGCTCGTCGCGGCTGAGATCAAGGTGACGCGGCTGGTCACGGGTTCGGTCCTGTCCTCGCTGTGTGGGGCGACAGGGCGACGCGCGATCCCATGCCCGCGCGTCCCCCTCGTGGCGCTCGGCGCGCCTATGAACGCGGCTCGCGCTCCTTCTTGACGGCGCGCAGGACCACGAACTTCGGGTCGCTGGCGACGAGTTGGCTGTTGCCGAACAGGCGCCGCAGCTTCACGTGGTAGCCGAGGTGGCGATTGCCGATGACCCACAGCTCGCCGCCCGGACGCAGTGCGTCCCGCGCGTCGGCGAACATCCGCATGGCCGTGGCGGCGGTCGTCGCCTGGTGCGAGTGGAACGGCGGATTGTTCAGAACCAGGTCCGCGCTGCCCGCGGGCAGCGCCGCGAGACCGTCGCCCACGAGGAACTGCGCCCTCGCCTCGGGGTGTTCGGAGGGGTCGATGTTCGCCCGGTAGGTCGCCTCGGCCGACGCCACCGCCTGGAACGACTCGTCCGTGAAGACGATCTCGGCGCGCGGGTTCTCCAGCGCCATCGCCGTACCGACGACGCCGTTGCCGCAGCCCAGGTCCACGACGCGCTCGGCGCCCTCGCTCCGGGGCAGGTGCTGGAGCAGGAACCGGGTGCCGATGTCGAGGCGCTCGGCGCAGAACACACCGGCGTGATTGGTGACGGTGCGGCCCGACACGGGGCCGACACCGTCGGGCAGGGCGTACGTGTGCGGCCATGGGTTCCGCGGTCGCGCGAGTGCCGGGAGCGGGGTGGTGAAGATGAGCCGCGCCTTCTTCTCGGCGAGCGACGTGCGGGTCGGGCCGATGATCCGCTCGAACAGCTTCAGCGTCGAGGTGTGGATCTCCTTGACCATGCCCGTCCCGATCACCACGGTGTCGTCGTGGACGGCGGGCGCGATGCGGTGCAGCTGGTCCTCGAGCAGCGCCAGGCTCTTGGGTACGCGTACGAGCAGGACGTCCACGCGCTCCGGCGGGGTGTCCTGGGTGGTCAGCAGGCGTACCGCGGTGTCGCCGAAGCCGGCCCGGTCGAGATTGGCGCGGGTCGCGCGCTGCCCGAGGTACGAGTCGGAGATCACGGTCGGCCGGTCGCAGTGCCCGGCCAGGGCGGTGGCGAGGGCGCCCCACCGGTCGCCGATCACGACCACCGGCCCCGACAGATCGGTGGCGCTGTCGGCGAGATGCCGCAGCAGGTACTCGTCCGCGGCATCCCACGCGCGCAGCTGGTCGTGGGGATCCTCAGGGAAGCGGGCGAGGTCGAACTCGCCCCATGACGTCTCGAAACGGTTACTCATCGTCCCGCCAGGCTAGCGGAGCCGCAGATCAGCGGCGGCAGGGGCGGCGCCGACCGGGCCCGACCGGCTCCTGTCGTACGGCCGGGGCGCCGTGCCCTCCCCGGCCGTACCGCTGAAACGCCGCGCCCGGCCGAGCCGCTGAAACACCGTGCCCGGCTGCCCTATCGCTGAGGTGCCGCCCCCGGCCCTCCGGTCCGGGCGTCACCCAAGTCCCTCGGCTCAGACGTCGCCGAAGTCGCCCGCGAACGCGGCCGCCACCCGCAGATGCGTTTGGGCCTCCTCTTGACGGCCCTGGCGCTCCAGGGTGCGGCCCAGCATGAGCCGGGCGTAGTGCTCGACCGGATCACGCTCCACGACCGTGCGCAGCTCGGCCTCGGCGCGGCCCAGCTGGGCCGAGTGGTAGTACGCGCGGGCGAGCAGCAGCCGCGCCGCCACCTGCTCGGGGATCTCGGCGAGCAGGTCGTCGAGGATCTGCGCCGCGAGCGTGTACTCCTTGGCGTCGAAGAACTGGCGGGCGCGCTCCCAGCGCTCCGCGGGGGTGCCCTGCGTGTAGTAGCTGGTCGTGTTCGTCACTGGTGCCTCCTCGACCGCTGTCAACGGCACGGACCCGGCGCATATTCCGTCCTGGTGAGCGTGTGGATCCACCCGTACGCGTGCCTGACGGGACGGCTTGCGCGGGGCTAGGTTGTGAGCCATGAGCAATCTTGATCGCGAGGCCGTGCCGACCGTGTGCGGCGGCCGGGGCTTCGTCGTGGCGGAGCCGGTACGTGAACTCCTCTCCCCCCGGCGCGTGAGGCTCGGCGAGTCCACCGAGGTCCGCAGGCTGCTTCCGAATCTCGGCCGCCGCATGGTCGGCGCCTGGGCCTTCGTCGATCACTACGGGCCCGACGACATCGCGGACGAACCCGGCATGCAGGTGCCGCCCCACCCTCACATGGGCCTGCAGACGGTGAGCTGGCTGCACGAGGGGGAGGTCCTGCACCGTGACTCCACGGGCAGCCTCCAGACGATCCGGCCCCGCGAACTGGGACTCATGACGTCCGGCAGGGCCATCAGTCACTCCGAGGAGAGCCCGCGCCCGCACGCCCGCTTTCTGCACGGCGCGCAGCTGTGGGTCGCCCTGCCGGACAGCCACCGCCACACCGACCCCCACTTCGAGCATCACGCCGCCCTGCCCACGGTCACGGCCCCCGGCCTCAGCGCGACCCTGATCCTCGGCGAACTCGACGGGGCACGGTCACCCGGCACGACGTACACGCCGATCGTCGGGGCGGACCTCACGCTCACGCGCGGCGCGGATCTGAGCATCCCCCTCGAACCGGACTTCGAGTACGCGGTCCTGTCCATGTCGGGCGATGCCCACGTCGACGGCGTCCCTGTCCTGCCCGGTTCCATGCTCTACCTGGGCTGCGGCCGCACCGAACTCCCGCTGCGCGCCGGGTCGGACGCGTCCCTGATGCTCCTCGGCGGCGAGCCGTTCGACGAGGAACTGGTCATGTGGTGGAACTTCATCGGGCGCTCCGACGACGACATCGCTCAGGCGCGTTCGGACTGGATGGACGGCGATCGCTTCGGAGAGGTGAAGGGCTACGACGGCGAGGCCCTGCCCGCCCCGGAACTCCCGCCTGTGCCGCTGAAACCGCGGGGCCGGGTGCGCTGAACCGGCCCTGGCGCAGGGGGCGTTGGGGGCAGGGTGGGCTCACTGCCCGCCGAGCCGGAGGACGACGCACACGTACAGACTCACGGACACCGTCATGAGAAGGAAGGCGAGGACCGTGTGGCCGACGAGGCCTGGCCCCGGGGCAGGGGCCAGGTAGGCGCGGGCCGCGCGGCTCACCCGGGGGGCGGGGACGCCGCGCGCGGCGTTCGCGTCCGCCTTCTCGATCGCTCGGCGCAGCTTCCTGCGGCTTCTCTCGGTCGTGATGCCCAGGCGCACGCCATGGGTGTCGCGCACCACCACCGTGTGCGACGCGCCGCCGTACGAAAAGGTCGTCAGCAGCCGGACGGTGGCGATCCGGTTCAGGTCCACGGAACGTTGGCCGGTCAGGGTGTGCGCTGTCAGATGCGACGACGAGTGCCGGAACGGGGCCCGTTCCTCGCGCAGGGCAGGCAGGAGGACGAAGCCGATGATCACGGACAGCAGGGCGAGCACGACCGGCGTCCCTTCGGGCACCGCCCCGGTCCGGGCCAGTCCGCAAGCGCCGAAGGGCAGCAGAAGGACCGTCACCGCCAGGGCCGATCCCATGTGGGCTCGCGCCAGGCGGGGAATTGCGGTGGCTTCCACGCACACCCCTCTCTTCTGTTGACAGCCACCAGCATGCCTGCGCGGTGGGCCCGGCCGCACTGCCGGAGTCCGGCAGTCTTCAGTCCGGCAGTCTTCGTTCAGCCGACGTGGATCCGCGGACGGCGGTCCCTGTCGGGTTCGACCTCGCGCAGGACCTCACGGGTGACGGGCGCGACCTCGCCCTGGCCGAAGAGGAAGAAGCGCAGGAAGTTGGCCAAGGGGTTGCCCTCGGTCCACTCGAAGTAGATGTGCGGAATGCAGCCGGTGGTGTCGCGCACGTGCAGGAGCAGGGCGGCGAGGGCGTTGGGGATGGACGAGCTCTCGAGAGTCAGGACCCGGTACCGGCCGTGCAGGACCTCCCCGCGTACGGTCAGGCCGGACTCGAACTCCGAGGGGTCGAGGACGGTGACCTCGACGAAGACGAAGTCCTCCTGCGACGGGACGTCGTTGTCCTGGCGGATCTGCTCGATCTTCTCGCGGTACTCGGCCTTGTCGCGGTTGTCGGGCTCGTTGGCGATGAACCGGATACGGCGGCTGGCGATGTCCCGTACGAACCGCTCCGCCATGTCGTCCAGGGTCACGCTGGTGACGCGCAGTTCGAAGGCGCGGGCGAGCCGGGAGAGGAGCGAGACGAGGATGATGCCGGCGATGAAGCAGGCGCCGATCTTCACACCGTCGGGACGCTCGATGACGTTCACCACGGTCGTGTAGAGGAAGACCGCCGAGATCACGGCGAACCCGATGGTCCAATTGCGCTGGCCGGCCTTGCGCGCGGCGATCGTCACGGCGATCGCGGCGGAGCTGATGAGCACCAGCACGCCGGTGGCGTACGCGCCGCCCTGGGCGTCGACGTCGGCGTCGAAGATCCAGGTGACCAGGAACCCGACGAGAGTGAAGACGATGACCATGGGGCGCACGGCGCGGGCCCAGTGCGGGGCCATGCCGTACCGCGGCAGGTAGCGGGGCATCAGGTTGAGCAGCCCGGCCATGGCGGAGGCGCCGGCGAACCACAGGATGGCGATCGTCGAGACGTCGTAGACCGTGCCGAAGGCGTTGCCGAGGTACTCGTGCGCCAGATAGGCGAGTGCGCGGCCGTTGGCCTGGCCGCCCGACTCGAACTCCTTCTCCGGGATCAGCACGGTCGTGATGAAGCTGGTCGCGACCAGGAACACACTCATGATCACGGCCGCCGTGGTCAGCAGCTTCTTCGTGCCGCGGATACGGCCCGTCGGCTTCTCCTCGGTGTCGGCGGCGTCGCCCTCGACATGTGGCATGACGGCCACGCCTGTTTCGAAGCCGGAGAGGCCGAGAGCGAGCTTCGGGAAGACCAGCAGCGCGACGCCGATCATGGCCAAGGCGTTTCCGTGCTCGGTCGTCAGAGCACTGGCCCAGTCGGTGATCACGTGTTCCGCGGTGAAGACGTGCCAGACACCGGCGATCACGACCACCACGTTCAGCCCCAGGTAGATCCCCACCAGGACGACCGCGACGCCGATCGCCTCCAGGAAGCCCTTGAGGAACACCGCGCCCAGCAGCGCGATCAGCACCAGCGTGATCAGCATCTGCTTGTCGTGGAGCGCGTCGGTCAGGTGGGGGTTCTCGACCAGGTGCGTGGAGGCGTCGGCGGCCGAAAGAGTGATGGTGATCAGGAAGTCGGTGGCGGCGAAGCCCAGCAGGGTGAGGACGAACAACTTGCCCTTCCAGAAGGACAGCAACCGCTCCAGCATCGCGATCGAGCCCTCGCCGCGTGGGCTCTCCTCGGCCACCCGCCGGTACACGGGCAGTGCACCCGCCAGGGTGACGACGACCAGCACGATGGTGGCGACCGGAGACAGCAGCCCGGCGGCCAGGGCGGCGATGCCGGGCTGGTAGCCGAGAGTCGAGAAGTAGTCGACACCGGTCAGGCACATCACCCGCCACCACCGCTGCCCCTTGTGCTCGGGCTCCGGCTTGACGGGGTGCCGGGCCGGGCGGCCCTTGCCCATGTCGGAGAGCCCCTCCAGCATCCACGCGCGCAAGCGACTTGCGCGGGCGTGTTCTGTGGTGGCCATCTGCGTGCTCTCCTGACGTGACGCGCGGCGCGCGGATCCAGGCTCATTGTCACCAGGGGTGGCGTCATCGGCAGGGCGAGAGAGCAGGAGCGACTGCGCAACGACGTGTCGTACGTACGGCGACAGGTGCGCCGCCGTATCTCTTGCGGCGAGGCGGCCGCGCTGTGCCGGGCCGACCATGGTCCTGTCCCCGCCCTTCGCCGAGCGGGCGGAGCAACCCAGTGGTACGCAGAGCGTATGAGGGGGCGCATGAGCCCTGAAATCGGCGTGCGAGGGCCCCGGCCCGGACCCGCCGCAACGAACGCAAGAGGTGACGGCATGATGACCGGCTACCGGCTCCGTGACCGGCTCGCCCTGCTGGCGGGCCTCGTGGGACCGTTCCTGGTGGCGCTCGCGCTCGTGCCCTTCCGTACCGACCTTTCACAGACGAACGACGCGCTGATCCTTGTCGTGGTGGTGGTCGCGATCGCCGCCATCGGGAGCCGTGCGGCGGGCGCGCTCGCGGCGCTGTCGGCGGCCGCCTGGTTCGACTTCTTCCTCACCAGGCCGTACCAGACCTTCGACATCAACGCTTCGGACGACATCGAGACGGCGGTCCTGCTCCTGGTCGTGGGCCTGATCGTGTCCCAGCTCGCGGCACGCGCCCGCCGCCTCGAAGTGATCACGGTGACGGACGCGGCCTACCTCGCCCGTATCCACGAGACGGCCGATCTGGCTCAGTCCGCGAAGTCCTCGGACACGGTGGTCGACCACGTCCGCCACGAGCTCACCGAACTGCTCGGCCTGCGCGCCTGCCGCTTCGAATACGGCACCCTCATGGGACAGCCGCCCCGTCTGCAGCCGGACGGCAGTGTCGCGGTCGGCCGCAAGCGCTGGGACGTCGACAGCAGGGGCTGGCCGGAAGGCGAGACGGAACTGCGCACCTACGGCAACGGCCACTACCTCGGCCGCTTCATGCTCACCCCTGGTCAGGGACCCGTCCCGCCGCTCCAGGCCCGCCTCGTCGCGGTGACCCTCGCCGACCAGACCGGCGCGGCCCTCGGCACGGCAGGACCGGTGCAGGACGGCTGACACGCGGCAGGGGGCGGCCGGCCCGCGGCACTCGCCGCACCGTCCCCAGAACGATCCCGCGCGCAGTCGCGTGACGCACCCTGGCCATCAAGGCGACGTCAAGGCGACGTCAAGGTCCTGGACTCAGGCGCGAAGAAGCCGCAAGGAATCGTCGGAGCGAGCGGTGAGAGGACAGAACGTGGTGGCACCCGCGTAGCGCCCCTGTGTGCGTGGGCCGTTCACCTCTTAAGGAGCACGTGCCCCATGTCTGTCCTGACCGCCGAGTCCGGCGCCGCCTCTGCCGTTGAGGAACCCCCGGATACCGGCGAGCGCCACCGGCTCACCGCCGTGACCGGTCTGGCCGCCCTGTCCCTCGACGCGATGGCGTCGGTGGCCTACGGACCCGAGGCGATCGTTCTGGTGCTGGCCGCCGCGGGGGCACACGGGCTCGGTTTCACCCTGCCCGTCACGCTCGCGATAGCCGGACTGCTCGCGGTGCTCGTGGCCTCGTACCGGCAGGTGATCGCCGCGTTCCCGGACGGCGGCGGCTCGTACGCCGTCGCCAGGACGCACCTGGGCGCCCGTACGAGCCTGGTGGCCGCGGCATCGCTGGTCCTGGACTACGTGCTCAATGTGGCGGTGGCCGTCACGGCCGGTGTGGCCGCTTTGACCTCGGCCTTTCCGGAGTTGTACGACGACCGACTGTGGATGTGTCTCGTCGTGCTCGTCCTGATCACGGGCGTGAACCTGCGCGGCATCGTCGAGTCGGCGCGCGCCTTCATCGTGCCGACGGCGGTGTTCGTCCTCTCAATCCTGGCGCTCATCGCCGTCGGTCTCTTCCGGTCCGCTCCCGTCAGCACGGCGGCCGCCGAGGGCCACGCCTCCGCGCTCGCGGACAACGCCACCACGGTCGGCGCCCTGCTTCTGATGAAGGCCTTCGCGTCCGGGTGCAGTGCCCTGACCGGCGTCGAGGCCCTCGCCAACGCCGTGCCGTCCTTCCGCGTCCCGCGCGTGCGCCGGGCCCAGCGCGCGGAGGTCGCCCTCGGCGCCGTACTCGGCGTGATGCTGATCGGCCTGTCGGTCCTGATCTCGCGCTTCCACCTCCAGCCGGTCGAGGGTGTCACCGTCCTCGCACAACTCGCGGACGCCTCACTGGGCCACAACTGGGCTTTCTACGTCATCCAGTTCGCGACGATGATCCTGCTGGCGCTGTCCGCGAACACCTCCTTCGGCGGACTTCCGGTCCTGCTGAAGCTGCTGGCCCGCGACAACTACCTCCCGCACGTCTTCGCGCTGAAGGCCGACCGCCAGGTCCACCGGCACGGAGTCCTGACCCTGGCCGCCGTCTCGGCCGCCCTCCTGGTCTTCTCCGGCGGTGACACCAACACCCTCGTGCCGCTCTTCGCGATCGGCGTCTTCATCGGGTTCACGATCGCCCAGGTCGGCATGGTCCGGCACTGGCGTCAGCGGCGGGGGAGGAACTGGCAGGGCAAGGCGGTCCTGAACGGCTTCGGAGCGGTGCTCACCGGTGTCTCCGCGGTCGTCGTGACCGCCACCAAGTTCGAGGACGGCGCCTGGCTGATCGTGATCGCGCTGCCGCTGCTGGTCGCGGCCTTCGAGACGGTGCACCGGGCGTACGGGCGGATCGGCGAACGGCTGGGTCTCGGGCGCATCCCCGAGCCGCCGCACCGCGACCGCTCCGTCGTCGTCGTGCCGGTGTCGAACCTGTCGCGCCTGACCTGCGAGGCGCTCAACACGGCCGCCTCACTCGGCGACGAGGTGCGCGCGGTGACCGTCTGCCACCCGGACGCCGAGGACCGCGCGCAGACCGAGGCCCTGGCGCGCGACTGGGCCCTGTGGAACCCCGGGGTGCCACTGATCCAGCTCACCTCGCGGCGTCGCGCCCTGGGCCGCCCGATCGCCGCGTACGTGGGTGAGACGGCTGCCGCCGAGACCGGCACCCGGGTGACCGTGCTGATCGCCGAGGTCGAGCCCGACCGGCTGTGGCAGCGGCTGCTGCAGAACCAGCGGGGCGCGGTCGTCGCCCACGCCGTGCGGAAGGACACGGACGCGGTGATCTGCAGACTTCGGTTCCGCATCTCCTGACGCCCCACTCCGATGGCCCGCACCTCACCGGTGTGGCCATCGGAGTATTCACGCGGATGGAGGGCTGGTTCTGCAGACAGATGTGCTGACCGTAAGAGTTCCGTCAAAGGCGTACGTGCTCCCGTAAGGGAGGCGTCAACGGCGCTCGAATTCGGCCAGAGAGGCGGTTTCCTCTAGTCGTCCGTTCAAATCCGAACCTCATCTAGGAGCTCACGATGGCCGACCTGGCCTTCGTTGTCACCACGATCGCGGTGTTCGCGCTGGTGGCGCTGGTCGCCAAGGGGGTGACGAAGCTGTGACTGCCGAAAACATCGTCGGCCTGATCGTGGCCGTCGCCCTGCTGGGCTATCTCGTCCTCGCCCTGATCTTTCCGGAGAGGTTCTGAGAAGCGATATGAGTCCCGTCCTTGCCGGCGTGCTCCAGCTGCTGGCCCTGATAGCGGCACTGGCACTCGCCTACCGTCCCCTCGGCGACTACATGGCCAAGGTCTACTCCTCCGACAAGCACCTGCGCGTCGAGAAGTGGATCTACAAGGGCATCGGCGCCAACCCGAACACCGAGATGCGCTGGATGGCGTACCTCCGCGGTGTGCTGGCCTTCTCGGCCGTGAGCGTGCTGTTCCTCTATCTGCTCCAGCGTCTTCAGGGCTCGCTGCCCGGCTCGCTCGGCTTTTCGTCCATCGATCCGGACCAGGCGTTCAACACGGCCGCGTCGTTCGTGTCGAACACCAACTGGCAGTCGTACTACGGCGAGCAGGCCATGGGCCATGTCGTCCAGACGGCCGGTCTCGCGGTCCAGAACTTCGTCTCCGCGGCCGTCGGTATCGCGGTGGCCGTCGCCCTCGTGCGCGGCTTCGCCCGCTCCCGTACCGGTGAGCTGGGCAACTTCTGGTCCGACCTGGTGCGCGGCACGGTCCGCATCCTGATCCCGATCTCGGTGATCGGCGCGATCGTCCTCGTGGCGTGCGGCGCGATCCAGAACTTCGCCGGGATCCACGAGGTCGGCCAGTTCATGGGCGGCTCGCAGCAGTGGAACGGCGGCGCGGTCGCCTCGCAGGAGGCGATCAAGGAGCTGGGTACGAACGGTGGCGGTTACTTCAACGCCAACAGTGCCCACCCCTTCGAGAACCCCAACGGGTTCACGAACCTCTTCGAGATCTTCCTGATCCTGATCATCCCGTTCGCTCTGACGCGCACCTTCGGTCGCATGGTCGGCTCGATCAAGCAGGGCTACGCGATCCTCGCGACCATGGTGACGATCTGGATCGGGTTCACGGCCCTGATGATGTGGACCGAGTTCCACCACGGCGCCCCGGCGTTCGATGTCGCGGGCGGGGCGATGGAGGGCAAGGAGAACCGCTTCGGGGTCGGCGGCTCGTCGATCTTCGCGGTGGCGACCACCCTGACGTCGACCGGTGCGGTGGACTCCTTCCACTCCTCGTTCACCGGGTTCGGCGGCGGCATCACGATGCTCGGCATGCAGCTCGGCGAGATCGCACCTGGTGGTACCGGTTCCGGGCTCTACGGCATGCTGATCATGGCGATCATCGCGGTGTTCATCGCCGGTCTGATGGTCGGCCGTACGCCGGAGTACCTGGGCAAGAAGATCGGCACCCGCGAGATCAAGTTCGCGGCCTGCTACATCCTCATCACCCCCGCGCTCGTCCTGGTGTTCACGGCGGTCTCGATGGCCCTGCCGACTCCGCCGAACTCGATGCTCAACTCGGGCGCGCACGGCTTCTCGGAGATCCTTTACGCGTTCACGTCGGGCGCCAACAACAACGGCTCGGCGTTCGCCGGTCTGAGCGCGGACACGCAGTGGTTCAACACCACGATCGGGCTCGCGATGCTGCTCGGCCGCTTCCTGCCGATGGTGTTCGTCCTCGCGCTGGCCGGGTCGCTCGCCGAACAGAAGCCCGTCCCCGCCACGGCCGGCACCCTGCGCACCGAGAAGCCCCTGTTCACCGGGCTGCTCGTCGGCACGATCCTGATCATCACCGGTCTGACGTACTTCCCCGCCCTGGCCCTCGGCCCGCTCGCGGAAGGACTGGCGTCATGACCGCTCGTACAGCGAAGACCCGTAAAGAAAACGACGAGGACGCGATGTCCACTGCCACTCCGACCCGGGCGCCGCACAGCGACGTGCCTTCAGGTCACAAGGACGACGGACGTGTCGGCGCGGGTCTTTTCGACCCGAAGCAACTGCTGAAGTCGCTGCCGGACGCCTGCCGCAAGCTCGACCCGCGCGTCATGGTCAAGTCGCCCGTGATGTTCGTGGTGCTCGTCGGTTCGGTCCTGACGACCGTGTTCTCCTTCAAGGACCCGTCCGACTGGTTCGGCTGGGCGATCAGCGCCTGGCTCTGGCTCACCGTGATCTTCGCGAACCTCGCGGAGGCGGTGGCCGAGGGCCGCGGCAAGGCACAGGCGGACACCCTGCGCAAGGCCAAGACCGACACCGTCGCGCGCCGGCTGTCGAAGGACGGCACCGGCGAGGAGCAGGTGCCGGGCACGGCCCTGACCATCGGTGACCTCGTGGTGTGCGAGGCGGGCGACATCATCCCCGGCGACGGTGACGTCGTCGAGGGTGTCGCGAGCGTCGACGAGTCGGCGATCACGGGTGAGTCTGCGCCCGTCATCCGGGAGTCGGGCGGTGACCGCAGTGCGGTCACCGGCGGCACGAAGGTCCTCTCCGACCGCATCGTCATCAAGATCACGACGAAGCCCGGTGAGACGTTCATCGACCGGATGATCGCCCTGGTCGAGGGCGCGGCCCGCCAGAAGACCCCCAACGAGATCGCTCTCAACATCCTTCTCGCGTCCCTCACCATCGTCTTCCTGCTCGCCTGCGCCACCCTGCCGCCGTTCGCGGACTACGCCGGCAAGCACCTCAGCATGGTCGTGCTGGTGGCCCTCCTCGTCTGCCTCATCCCGACGACGATCGGCGCACTGCTCTCCGCGATCGGCATCGCGGGCATGGACCGCCTCGTCCAGCGCAACGTCCTCGCCATGTCCGGCAGGGCAGTCGAGGCCGCAGGCGACGTGTCGACCCTGCTCCTCGACAAGACGGGCACCATCACACTCGGCAACCGCCAGGCTTCCGAGTTCGTACCTGTCAGCGGCACCAGAGAGGCCGAGGTCGCGGACGCGGCGCAGCTGTCCTCGCTGGCCGACGAGACCCCCGAGGGCCGCTCCATCGTGGTCCTCGCCAAGGAGAAGTACGGGCTGCGCGAACGCCACCAGGGCGAGCTGGCCGGTGCCGAGTGGATCGCCTTCACCGCCCAGACCCGCATGTCGGGTGTCGACGTCGACGGCCGCAAGATCCGCAAGGGCGCGGCCGGTTCGGTCATCACCTGGGTCCAGGAACAGGGCGGCACCGTCTCGGATGACGCCGACACGCTGGCCGGCCGGATCTCCGAAGCGGGTGGCACACCGCTGCTCGTGGCGGTGGACGACGCCGACGGCGCGCGCGTCCTGGGCGTCATTCACCTGAAGGACGTCGTCAAGGAGGGCATGCGGGAGCGGTTCGACGAGCTGCGCCGCATGGGCATCAAGACCGTCATGATCACGGGCGACAACCCGCTGACGGCGAAGGCCATCGCGGACGAGGCGGGCGTGGACGACTTCCTCGCGGAGGCGACTCCCGAGGACAAGATGGCGCTGATCAAGCGGGAGCAGGCGGGCGGCAAGCTCGTCGCGATGACCGGTGACGGCACCAACGACGCCCCCGCGCTCGCGCAGGCGGACGTCGGCGTGGCGATGAACACGGGCACGTCGGCCGCGAAGGAGGCCGGCAACATGGTCGACCTCGACTCCAACCCGACCAAGCTCATCGAGATCGTCGAGATCGGCAAGCAACTCCTCATCACCCGGGGCGCGTTGACGACGTTCTCGATCGCCAACGACGTCGCGAAATATTTCGCGATCATCCCGGCGCTGTTCGCGGCGGTCTACCCGGGCCTGGACAAGCTCAACATCATGCAGCTGTCCTCGCCCGACTCCGCGATCCTGTCCGCGGTCATCTTCAACGCACTCATCATCATCGGGCTCGTACCGCTCGCCCTGCGCGGCGTCCAGTACCGGCCGGTGAGCGCCGACAAGCTGCTCCGCCGCAACCTCGGGATCTACGGTCTCGGCGGTCTCGTGGCCCCGTTCATCGGCATCAAGATCATCGACCTCATCATCTCCCTCATCCCCGGAATCGGCTGATCACCATGAACAACTCGGTTACGAACACCGGCCGGTTGCTGTGGGCCGGCCTGCGGGCCCTGATCGTCCTGACCATCGTCTGCGGCGTGATCTACCCCCTCGCCGTCACCGGCGTCGCCCAGGCCCTCTTCCACGGCAAGGCCAACGGCTCGGAGATCAAGTCCGAGGGCAAGGTGGTGGGCTCCTCGCTCATCGGGCAGCGTTACGACCTGCCGCTCAAGAAGGGCCAGGAGACCGCGGAACCGGACCTGAAGTGGTTCCAGCCGCGGCCGTCCAACGGCCTGGGCGAGAACAGCGTCAACACCCAGTACAAGCTGATCCTGTCGGGCGCCACCAACCTGTCCGGCGACAACGGTGCGATCAACGGGAAGTGCACGGCGAAGTCGGAGGAGGGCACCCTCTGCGCCCAGGTGGTGGCCGCCAAGGCAGCCGTCATCAAGGACAACTCGGTCGGCGGCTACACGGTCAAGCTCTCCGACGTCCCCGCCGACGCGGTGACCTCCTCCGGCTCCGGCCTCGACCCCGACATCTCCCCGGACTACGCCGGCCTCCAGGTCCACCGCGTCGCGGAGAAGAACCACCTCCCCGTCGCCCAGGTGCAGAAGCTGGTCGACGAGCACACCGACAGCCGGATCCTCGGCTTCATTGGTGAGCCCCGCGTGAACGTCCTCGAACTCAACATCGCGCTCAAGGGACTCGTGGCGAAGAGCTGATGGCCTTATGCACACCGAGCGGGAGTTGGCGGGCGGGGCACGCCCCCGATCCGTCAACTCCCGTAACCATGAAGCCGGTTCCGAGGGCTCCAGCAGCCCGTACAACAGGAGAGGCACACACCGATGACCCGGGTGCTGGTGGTGGAGGACGATCCTCAGCTCGTCCGGGCCCTCGTGATCAACCTCCAGGCCCGCCGGTACGTAGTGGACCCGGCGCCCGACGGAGCCACCGCCCTGCGCCTCGCCGCCGCGCGCCGGCCCGACGCGGTCGTACTCGACCTGGGCCTGCCCGACATGGACGGCACGGACGTCATCAAGGCCCTGCGCGGCTGGACCCGGGTACCGATCCTGGTGCTCTCCGCCCGCCGCGCATCCGACGAGAAGGTCGCCGCGCTCGATGCGGGCGCTGACGACTACATCACCAAACCGTTCAGCATGGACGAACTGCTCGCCCGCCTGCGCGCGGCCGTCCGCCGCACCGAAGCCGCTCCGCTCGCCCCCGACACCGTCCTCGTCACGACCGACGAGTTCTCCATCGACCTGCTCGCCAAGAAGGCCAGCCGGGGCGGACGCGACGTACGCCTCACCCCGACCGAATGGCACCTCCTGGAGATCCTGGTCACCAACCCAGGGCGGCTCATCACCCAGAAGCACCTGCTCCAGGAGGTCTGGGGCGCGTCCCAGAGCAACAAGACCAACTATCTGCGCGTCTACATGGCCCAGCTGCGGCGAAAGCTGGAGACGGACCCGGCCCACCCGCGCTACCTCATCACCGAGCCCGGCATGGGATACCGCTTCGAGAGCTGAAGCGAGCTTTCGTCACCCGGCCCCAGCACTCCCACAGCCTCCGCCCGCAGAGACGTAGAGACGTAGAGACGAGAAGATGGCACGCGGCAAGCTTCGGATTTACCTCGGTGCGGCACCCGGCGTCGGCAAGACGTACGCGATGCTCTCCGAGGCGCATCGTCGCGTCGAGCGGGGGACCGACTGCGTGGTCGGCTTCGTGGAGCACCACGACCGTCCGCGCACCGAGGTGATGCTGCACGGCCTGGAACAGGTCGTGCGCAAGGAACTCCCGTACCGCGGCAGCGTCTTCACCGAGATGGACGTCGACGCGGTACTCGCCAGGCATCCCCGGGTGGCCCTGGTCGACGAACTCGCGCACACGAACATCCCGGGCTCGCGCAACGCCAAGCGCTGGCAGGACGTCGAGGAACTGCTCGCGGCCGGCATCGACGTCATCTCGACGGTCAACATCCAGCACCTGGAGTCGCTCGGCGACGTCGTCGAGTCGATCACCGGCATCCGGCAGCGCGAGACCGTCCCTGACGAGGTCGTGCGGCGGGCCGACCAGATCGAACTGGTCGACATGTCGCCGCCCGCGCTCCGCCGCCGGATGGCCCACGGCAACATCTACAAGTCCGACAAGGTCGACGCGGCGCTGTCGAACTACTTCCGGCCCGGCAACCTGACCGCGCTGCGCGAGCTGGCCCTGTTGTGGGTGGCGGACCGGGTCGACGCCTATCTGACCGAGTACCGCAGCGAGCACCAGGTCTCGAAGATCTGGGGCTCGCGCGAGCGGATCGTCGTGGGACTGACGGGTGGTCCCGAGGGCCGCACGCTGATCCGCCGTGCCGCGCGGCTCGCGGAGAAGGGTGCGGGCGGTGAGGTACTGGCCGTCTACATCGCCCGCAGTGACGGGCTGACCTCCGCGTCACCGAAGGAACTCGTGGTCCAGCGGACCCTCGTGGAGGACCTGGGCGGAACCTTCCACCACGTCATCGGGGACGACATCCCGACCGCGCTCCTGGACTTCGCGCGCGGCGTCAACGCCACCCAGATCGTCCTGGGGGTGTCCCGTCGCAAGGGCTGGCAGTACGTCTTCGGGCCGGGTGTCGGCGCCACCGTCGCCCGGGAATCGGGCCCCGACCTGGACGTCCACCTGATCACGCACGACGAGGCGGGAAAGGGGCGCGGACTGCCGGTCGCCCGGACCGCACGCCTCGGCCGGTCCCGGGTCGTCCTGGGCTGGCTGGCCGGTGTGGCCGGTCCCGCCCTCCTCACGCTGCTGCTCACCGGTCTCGCCCCCGAAGTCGGCCTGGCCAACGACATGTTGCTGTTCCTCGCGCTGACGGTGGCCGCGGCCCTGCTGGGCGGGCTCTACCCGGCGCTGGCGTCGGCGCTCGTGGGTTCCCTGCTGCTGAACTGGTTCTTCACTCCGCCCGTCCACACCCTGACGATCGCCGACCCCAAGAACATCGTCGCGATCGTGATCTTCGTCGGCGTCGCGGTGTCGGTGGCCTCCGTGGTGGACCTCGCGGCCCGGCGCACTCATCAGGCGGCGCGGCTGCGCGCCGAGTCGGAGATCCTCTCCTTCCTCGCGGGCAGTGTGCTGCGCGGCGAAACCAGCCTTGAAGCCCTGCTCGAACGGGTCCGGGAGACCTTCGGGATGGAGTCGGTGGCGCTGCTGGAGCGGGCCGGCGACGTGGAGCCGTGGACCTGCGCGGGCAGCGTGGGTACGGGAACGGTGGTCGGACGTCCGGAGGACGCGGATGTCGACATGCCGGTCGGCGACCGCATGGCGCTGGCGCTGTCCGGGCGAGTGCTGCCGGCGGAGGACCGGCGGGTCCTGGCCGCGTTCGCCGCCCAGGCCGCGGTGGTCCTTGACCGTCGGCGACTGCGGTCCGAGGCCGACCGGTCCCGCACGCTGGCCGAGGGCAACCGCATCCGCACCGCGCTGCTGGCGGCCGTCAGCCACGACCTGCGGACGCCACTGGCCGGCATCAAGGCAGCGGTCTCCTCACTGAGGTCCGACGACGTGGCCTGGTCCGAGGAGGACCATGCGGAACTGCTCGAAGGCATCGAGGACGGTGCCGACCGGCTCGACCACCTGGTGGGCAACCTCCTGGACATGTCCCGGCTGCAGACCGGCACGGTCACGCCGCTGATCCGCGAGATCGACCTCGACGAGGTGGTGCCGATGGCGCTCGGCGGGGTTCCCGAGGGCAGCGTGGAGCTGGAGATCCCGGAGAGCCTGCCGATGGTCACCGTCGACCCGGGCCTGCTCGAGCGCTCCGTCGCCAACCTGGTGGAGAACGCGGTCAAGTACAGCCCTTCCGGCGAGCGGATCCTGGTGTCCGCGAGCGCCATCGCCGACCGGGTGGAGGTACGGGTGGTGGACCGCGGCCCCGGCGTCCCCGACGAGGCCAAGGACCGTATGTTCGAGCCCTTCCAGCGCTACGGCGACGCTCCCGGCGGGGCGGGCGTCGGCCTCGGCCTCGCGGTCGCCCGCGGCTTCGCCGAGGCGATGGGCGGCACGCTGAGCGCCGAGGACACCCCGGGCGGCGGCCTCACCATGGTTCTCACCCTGCCGACCGCGACCGGCCTCGAGCCGGCCCGCCCCGACCTTCCGGCGACCGCCACCTCGTAGCCGCTCAGGGCCCGGGCATATCGGCTGCATCGGCCGAATGGCCCCGACGGCGCGACCTGGCACGCGACTCACCGCCGCGGCGTGCGGCCTTGACGCGCCCCGCCGTGGGGGCCCGGTCACACTGACCTCGAACGGGATTCATCCCGCTGCACCCTGCACCCTGCACCGCGAGGTCCCCCATGGCGTTCGGCTTGGCCCGCCGCGAACTGCGGCCGAGAGTTCCGTTGCGACCGGGGGAAGGCGAGCGCCACCACCTCACCAGTCTCGAAGGGCTCGCAGCCCTGTCCCTGGACGCGCTGAGTTCGGTCGCGTACGGGCCCGAGGCCATCGTGCTCGTCCTGATCGCCGCCGGTACCGGCGCGCTGACCGCCACGCTGCCGGTCACGCTGGTCATCGCCGCACTGCTGGCGGTGCTCGTCGTCTCCTACGGACAGGTGATCGCCGTTCACCCGGACGGCGGTGGCGCGTACGCGGTGGCGAAGAAGGATCTCGGCCCCAAGACGAGCTACCTCGCGGCGGCCAGTCTCGTCGTGGACTACGTGCTGACCGTGACCGTCAGCCTGGCGGCGGGCGCGGCCAGCCTCGCCTCAGCGTTTCCCTCACTCGGTTCGTATCTGCTCGAAATCTGTCTCGCCGGGCTCGCGCTCCTCACCCTCGTGAATCTGCGGGGCGTGGCGGAGAGCGCCCGGGTGCTGATGCTGCCCACCGCGCTGTTCATCGTGAGCATCCTCGGCATCGTCGTCTTCGGTCTGCTGCGCAGCCATCCCGTCGAGATCGTGGGGACCGCCCAACCCGTCCACGCCACCGAGGCGTTGGGGGTCCTGCTGCTCCTGAAGGCCTTCTCCTCGGGCTGCTCGGCGCTGACCGGTGTGGAGGCCATCGCCAACGGCGTCCCCGCCTTCCGCACGCCGCGCGTGAAGCGGGCGCAGCGTACCGAGCTGATGCTGGGCGCGCTGCTCGGGCTGATGCTGATCGGGCTGGCCGTGCTGATCCGCCGTGACCACGTGGCTCCGCGCGGCGGCGTGACCGTTCTCGCGCAGCTCACGGCCGGCTCGTACGGGACGGGCTGGCCGTACTACGCGACCAACCTCATCGTCACCCTCGCGCTCGCGTTCGCCGCGAACACGAGTTTCGGTGGACTGCCCGTCCTGATGAGCCTGCTCGCCAAGGACCACCGGCTGCCGCATCTCTTCGGACTGCGTACGGAACGCCCCGTCTACCGGTGGGGAGTTCTGGCCCTCGCCGTGCTCGCGGCGCTGCTGCTGATCGCGGTGAACGCCGACACACACCGCATGATCCCGCTGTTCGCGATCGGGGTGTTCATCGGCTTCACCATCAGTCAGGTCGGGCTCGTACGGCACTGGGCGGGGGAGCGGCCGCCCGGCTGGCGACGGCGTGCGGTGCTCAACGGGGTCGGCGCGGTGCTGACCGCGGTGGCGCTCGTCGTCCTGCTGGCCAGTAAGTTCCTGGAGGGGGCCTGGGTGGTGGTGGTCGCGGTGCCGCTGCTGATGCTGTTGTTCGCCCGCGTCCAGCGCTACTACACGTTGGTCGGGCGGGAGCTGGGGCTCGGGGAGGTGCCGCCTCCGGTGCCTGTCACCGACTCGCTCGTGATCGTGCCGGTCGGCGAGGTCAGCAAGCTCACCCAGCACGCGCTGACGGCCGCCCGCGCACTCGGCCACGATGTCGTCGCGGTCGCCGTGATGGGCGACCCTGGCAAGGCCCTCGCGCTGAAGGAGAGTTGGGCCCGCTGGCAGCCCGGCGTCCGGCTGGAGGTCATCGACAGTCCGCATCGTTCGCTCGTGCAGCCCGTCGTCGACTACGTCCTGCGCGCGGCGGAGGGAGGACGGCAGATCGCCGTCCTCATTCCCGAGGTGGAGCCCCGCCACCGCCGCTACCAGATCCTCCAGAACCAGCGCGGCCTCCTGCTCGCGGCCGCGCTGAGGGCGCGTACCGACGTCGTCGTGTGCGTGGTGCCGTACCGGCTGAGCATCTGAAGGCTGAAGCCGCTGGGGCGGGTGCGCTGATCACCGAGGGTGGACAGGCCGGTGCGTGGCTTGGACACTTAACGAATGATCAGCAGAGATCTGGAGCAGGCGCGGCCTGTCGGCCCTCTGGGCAAGGGCGAGCGCCTCGCCCTGGAGGACGTCGGGTCCGGCGTCTTCGAGGGGCACTGCCATGCCGGCCGTGTGCCGCAGCGCGCCTACGGCGGAGCGGTCGTGGGCCAGGCCCTGGCCGCGGCGTACCGCACCGTCGAGGACGACCGCGCCGCGCACTCCCTGCACGCCTACTTCCTGCGGCCCGTCACGCCCGAGCGTCCCGCGCGCTACGAATCCGACGTGGTGCGGGACGGGCAGAGCTACTCCGTGCGCGAGGTGACCGCCACGCAGGGCGGGAAGGACGCGCTCACGATGAGCGTGTCCTTCAAACGTCCTGAGCCGGAAGGGAGTTGGCGGCAGCCCGGCATGCCGGACGTCCCGGACCCAGAAGGCCTGGACGACGGCTTCGCGTCCCGTCCGGCGACGCATCCGCTGCGTACGGCGGTGGAGTACCGGCAGGTGCCGGACGTTCCCGGCCCGGACGAGGGGGCGGCCGGCGAGGGTCAGATCGAACGGTTCGGCTGGTTCCGCACGGTCGGAGCGCTCCCCGACGACCCTGCGCTGCACGCCTGCGCCCTCGCCTACATCTCCGACGCACCGCTCGCCCCCACGGCCCTCGTGCCCTACGGGGAACCGCGCCCGGCCGGCATCGTCCTCGCGTCGCTCGACCACGCGATGTGGTTCCACCGCCCGTTCCGTGCCGACACCTGGCTCCTGTACGCCTGCCGGAGCCGCCTGGCGGGTGACGGGCGCACCCTGGCGTACGGGGAGTTCTGGGACCGGGACGGGCAGCTCGTCGCCTCGGTGGTCCAGGAGGCACTGCTGCGGATACCGGAGCCTCACGGCATCACTTGACGTTCGTTCGAGGCTGGTCTGAATTGTCCGGTCGACGCATTGACGACGTGCCGCCGGGCCGGGATGCTCACGGTCCGCCCCGCTCTCTCGCCCCCTCGCCGACGCCGATGGAGGACTCCCGCATGGGCCCGTTCCTGCCCGAGGCCGTACGACAGCACGCCGCACTGAACCCCGGCTCCCCCGCCGTCACCGAAGGCTCACGGACGCTGACCTACGCCGAACTCGACCGGCGCGGCAATCGCGTCGCGCAGGCCCTCCTCGCCGCGGGACTGCCCCAGGGCACCCACGTCGGCTACCTCGTACGTCCCGGAGTCCTCTCCGCCGAACTCCTCATGGGGTGCGCCAAGGCGGGGCTCGTCGCCACCCCGCTGAACTGGCGCCTGGCCGAACCCGAACTCGTCGCGGTCGCCCAGGACGCCGAACTCGGCATCGTCATCACCCAGACCGAGTTCCTGCCGGGCGCCCGAGCCGTGCGCGCCGCGCTGCCCGGGATCACCCTCGTCGCCGAGAGCGAGGCGGACGCGGGTGAGCACACGTACGAGACGTGGCTGGACGCGGCGGGCGACGTGGACCCCGGGGCCGGGAGCGAGGACGCGGTCTTCCTCCAGCTGTACACCTCCGGCACCACCGGGCAGCCCAAGGGGGTCCAGCTCACGCTGAACAACCTCACCGCGGGCGAGGCCCAGCTGCGCGAGATGAACTGGACGACGGAGTCCGTCTCCCTGAACGTCATGCCCGTCTTCCACATCGCCGGGACGGGCTGGCTCGTGAACGCGCTCGCCGCGGGCGCCCACACGGTACTGCTCCCCGAGCTCGCGCCGGCCGCCGTGGTCGAGCTCATGGAGCGCCGACGGGTCACGCACGCGTTCTTCGTGCCCGCCATGCTCCATCTCCTCACGTCGCTGCCGGACATCCACGAACGCGACTTCTCCGCGCTCCGGTTGATCGTCTACGGCGCCTCGCCCATCACGCCCGCCCTGCTGCGCCGGTCCATGGAAGCCTTCGGCTGCGGCTTCTACCAGAGGTACGGCCTGACCGAGACGACCGGCTCCGCCGCGCGGCTGCTGCCCGAGGACCACGTCGTGGACGGACCGCGCTCCGCGCTGCTGCGTTCGGCGGGCAACACGTGGCCCGAGGTCGAGGTCGCCATCGCCGACCCGGTCACCGGCGATCACGTTCAGCCGGGAGCCGTGGGCGAGATCCTCACCCGCTCCCACCACGTCACCCCGGGTTACTGGAAGCGGCCCGAGGAGAACGAGGCGCTGTTCACCGCGGACGGCTGGCTCAGGACCGGCGACGCGGGCTATCTCGACAAGGACGGCTACCTGTTCATCACCGACCGGATGAAGGACATGGTGATCACGGGCGGCGAGAACGTGTACCCGATCGAGGTCGAGTCCGTGCTCGCCGAGCACCCCGCGGTCCTGGACGTCGCTGTCTTCGGCACCCCCGACGAGCTGTGGGGCGAGGCCGTCACCGCCGCTGTCGTGCTGCGGCCGGGGGCGGGCCCCGTCACCGGGCAGGACCTCGTCGAGTTCACGCGCGAGCGCATCGCCTCGTACAAGAAGCCGCGGATCGTCCACTTCGTGGCGGAGCTGCCCCGCAACCCCAGTGGGAAGATCCTCAAGCGCGTCCTGCGTCAGGACCTCGCCCCGCGCGAGGCCTGAGCGCAGGAGCCGTAGAAATGCGTGACAAAGGCCCCAAAGCTATGCTCGGAGGGTTCCCGGCGTTGACGGCGCGGGGCTGGACGGAGCGCGCGAGGCTACAGGCCCGGCCCCGGCCGGCCCGGGGTTTTCCGGCTCACCCCTCCGGAGCGAACGCATGGCAGGACGGCGCAGGACGGAGACAGGCCTCGGGGAGCGCCTCGCCCTGAACCGCGTGGGCACCTTCGAGTGGGACCTGGCGGAGGAGACCCTGGACCTGGACGCGGCTGCCCTCGCCGTGTTCGACATCGCGCCCGACGCATACGACGGCCGGCCCGAGTTCCTGCTGTCGCGGGTCGCTCCCGAGGACGGCGCCCGGCTCGGCGCCGCCGCGATGACGGCGATCCACACGGGACGCTCCTCCTACGGCGCGTACTTCCGCGTACGGCGCCGCGACGGCGAACAGCGATGGACGCAACTGCGCGGCCGGGTCCTCAGGGACGAGAGCGGCACCCCGCTGCGTGTGGTCGGCATCGTGCGCGACGCCGACGGGGACCGCGCCCAGCTCGCCATGACCAGCCCCGTACAGCTCGCTGGGTGGCAGCGGATGACCACCGTCCTCCAGGGGACCGCCGACGCCCTGTCCCGGGCCATGACGGTGGCCGACGTGACCGCCGTCCTCACCGGTCCGGGCGGGCTCGAACGCTTCGGCGCGGACGGACTCGTCCTCGGCCTCGTCGAGGGCGACGTGCTCCAACTCGTCGCCCTGGCAGGCGAATCGGCGTCCATGCTCGACGAACTCAAGCTGCGCCGCCTCGACGAGTCAATGCCCCTCGCCGAGGCGGTGATCACCCAGCGACCCCGCTTCGTCACCTCCCTGCGCGCACTCGCGGACACCTTCCCGCGCCTCGGCCCATACGCGAAACGCCTTGAGCTGGACGCGGCCGCCTTCCTGCCGCTGGTCGCCCAGGCCCGCTCCGTGGGAGGCCTCGTGCTGCTCTTCCGGGGGCGCGACGAGTTCACGGCGGAGGACCGCGACCTGTGCCTCGGCCTCGCGGGCATCGTCGCCCAGTCCCTTCAGCGGGCCATCCTCTTCGACGGCGAACGCGGCATCGCCACGGGCCTGCAGTCGGCCATGCTGCCCCGGCACATCCCCAAGTTCCCGGGCATCGAGATCGCCGCCCGCTACCACGCGGCGGGCCGCGGCCGGGAAGTGGGCGGCGACTGGTACGACGTGATCCCGCTGCCCCGACGCAGGGTCGGGATCGTCGTCGGTGACGTCGAGGGGCACGACACCCAAGCCGCGGCCGTCATGGGCCAGTTGCGTATCGCCCTGCGTGCCTTCGCGGGGGAGGGCCACGCGCCGTCCACGGTCATCGCGCGTGCCTCGCGCTTCCTCGCGGAACTCGACACCGACCGCTTCGCCACGTGCACGTACGCCCAGGTCGACCCCGACACCGGAGACGTACGGGCCATCAGGGCCGGGCACATGGAACCGGTGCTCCGGCACGCGGACGGCCGCGTCAGCACCCCGCCGCTGCGAGGCGGGCTCCCGCTGGGCCTGGCCACGGAGTTCGAGCAGGAGGAATACCCCGAGACGCGGCTCGACCTGCTGCCCGGCGAGACGTTCGTCCTGTTCACCGACGGCCTGGTCGAGCATCCGGGGCGCGACATCACGGCCGGTGTGAAGGTGCTGACCGAAGCGGTGCGCAACGGGCCCGTCCAGGCGCGCGCGATCGCCGAGTATCTGTCGGAGCAGGTGCCGAAAGTCAGGCCGACCGCCGACGACGTGGCGCTGCTCGTCCTGCGCCGGGACCTCGACCCGGGCACCCCGCTCGCGCCGCGCATCCACCAGTACCTCCACCCGGCGGACCCCCAAGGACTCGCCGAGACCCGCACGGCCCTGCGGGAGGCTCTGGGGGACTGGGGATTCGCCGCGGTGGAGGACAACGTGGAGGTCGCCGCCGGTGAGCTGATGGTGAACGCGCTCCTGCACACGGACGGGGGCGCCGTCATCACCCTCGAAGTGCTGCCGGGTCCGGTGCGGCGCATCCCGCTCTGGGTCAAGGACCGGTCGAGCGAGTTCCCGCGCCGCCGCACACCGGGCGAGGCCGCGACGTCGGGGCGCGGGCTGCTCCTGGTCGACGCGGTCGCCGACTGCTGGGGCGTCGAACCACGAGGAGAAGGCAAGGCGGTGTGGTGCGAGTTCGCGGAGTCGGAATTGCAGTCCGAGCCGGAGTCCAAGCCGTAGTCGGATCCGCCTGGCGGTCGTGCCTACGGCACGGCGAGATCCTCGCCGGTCTCGTCGAGGTGAGCCGCCATCGCGGCGACCGCCGCCTGCGGTGTTCCCGACGCGATGGCGTTCAGGATCCGCCGGTGGGCCGTGATCGTCGCCCGCTGGCTGTCGCCCCGGCGGGACCGCCCCTCGTAGCTGGCGAGCCGGTGCGCGGTGAGGATGTCCGAGAGCGACTCCAGGACGAGTTCCAGCATGCCGTTCCCGGCCATGCGGGCGATCTCGTGGTGGAAGGCGAGGTCGAGGGCCACGAAGCGGTCGCGGTCCTCGACGGCGCCCTCCATCTCGTCCAGCAGCGCGCCCGCCGCGTCGGGTGACGCCTGGCCGGACGCGACCCGCGCCGCTGCGCGGGATGCCAGCGCGCCCTCGATCGCGCCGCGCGCGTCCAGGACGTCGGCGAAGTCCAACGACTGCTGACGCAGCCGGAATTGGAGGATCTGGCCGAACACCCGCGCCGACGGGACGTTGACCCTGGCCGGCCGGCCCTGGCTCGACACCAGGATCTCGCGGGCGGACAGTACCCGGATCGCCTCACGCACCGCGAGCCGGTTGACCCCAAACCTGGCCGCGAGTTCGCCCTCCGGCGGCACGTCGTCGCCGGGTTCGAGCCCGGACTCCTCGATCAGTGCGACGATCTCGCCGGCGACCTGATCGAACAGCGTGGTGCGGCGCACTGCCACGTGGGAACTCCTTCGGGGGACGTGCCGGGCGGGCCCCAGCGTACCGTCGGCGGCACGGCGGGAATCAGGCATGTGCGCTGCTCAGCACCACGTACTCCCACTGCCCGAGCGGGCGCGACAGCAGCGGGCGGCCGTCGCGCCAGGCGGCGGAGAGGCGTTCGCCGCGGGCCGTCACCTGGACCACCGAGCGTGGTACCGGCATGCCGTGCGGCAGCCGGAGCCGGAAGTCGTCGGCCTCGTCCGGCGAGGCGTTCCACACCACGACTCGCCAGTCCGCGCCGTCCGTCAACGCCTGCGTGACGAGCCACGGATGACCCGTGGCCCGCGCGTGCGCACCCCGGGACAGCCAGTCGAGTACGGCGCCCAACTGGGCCTCGCGCTGCGCGTTCATCAGGGTCATGCCGGGGGTGTGCGCCGGCCAGGGGGTGACCGCGACCCGGCCGCCGAGCGCGTTCTCGTAGAGGACGAGTCCACTGCCCCTCTCGGCGTCGAGCTGATCGCGGACCACGCTCGCCACGCGCGCGTCCGGCGCGGGGTCGAACGCGACCACGGCGGAGCGGTCGTAGCTCTCGGTGTCCAGGGAGATCGCGCAGCCGGGGCGCAGGGAGAAATCGGGGTCGGTGCAGATCTCGCGGGCGTGGCCCTCGGGAGACGGCCTCGCCCCGGTCACGCCGATCAGCGGCCCGTAGCCGCGCTCGAAGAGGATCCGGGCCGCCACCGAGTCGAGCAGCAGCCCCTGGCTCAGCCACTCGCGCAGCTCGGTGTCCTCGAAGGCCCAAGTGGCCTCTCCGGAAAGGGCGTTGACGCTCGCACCGCCTCGGGCGGTCACCGCGTGGCCCGCGGCGCCGAGCAGTCCGGCCCAGGATCCGTGCGGGACGACGAGCGACTGCCAGCCCGCGCGCTGGGTGCGGGTGCGCCGTCCGGTGTGCGCGGACCAGGGCAGCCCGACGCCGACGGTCCGCAGGGTCTTGGGGAAGGACTCCGACAGCCAGTCGAAGGTGTCCCGCCACTGTGCGAGGAAGGAGGCGCGGCGGGGCTCGTCGTCCGGGTGGTTGCCGAGGAAGTCGTAGAGGCTGACCGCGAGGCCGTCGCAGCCCAGGACGTGGGCCAGGGACATCTGGGCGCCCGTCTGACGGAAGGACTTGTTCCACTGTCCGTAGGGCCAGCACTCGATCTCGGGGTAGCTGCGCAGCCTACCGGGCTGCACCGCGCGCTGCATGTCCAACTGCTGTATCGCGCGGGGGAGTTCGGGACCGGCGCCGTCGGAGTAGCCCCAGAAGTGCGGGCGGTGCAGGGCGGGGAGGTCGAGCCAGGCCGACCAGTCGCGGCCCTCGGCGGCGTGGGAGTCCGTTCGCGAGGACATCAGGCCGAGCCGGTCGCCGAGTATCTCCCGCCAGGACGCGAGGAGTTCGCGCTGGGTGGCATCCCAGAAGTCCAGCCACCGCTCCCGCCAGGGATGCGGGTCGCCCGGTGCGGTGCAGGCCGCGACCAGCTCCTCCCGCGTCGTTTCGATCCCGGTGCGGCGGGCGAACTCGGCCAGGTGCAGGGGGCAGAAGCAGCCGCCCCAGTCCAGCGGGCGGTGATTGTGCAGCCGGATGTCGTCCTCGATCCACACCGCGTCGACGTCCTCGGCGGCGTAGAGACGCAGGGTCTGGGCGTAGTACGCGCGCCAGTCCGGGTCCAGCGGGCACGCCTGCACGGCGGCTGCCCGACCGTGCTGGTCGGTCATCGTCTGCCAGGTCTGGCCGGGCTTGAGTGAGCGGGCCCAGTCGCTGTGGCCCACCGTGTGGCCGGGGTTGAGGCTCACGGCGATGCCTTCGGCGCGGAGCCGGGTGCGCCACGGGCGCGTGGCCGCCAGCCAGTGCGCGACACGGTCGAGGCTGTCATGGCCGTCGTTGAACTCCATGCCGAAGAGGAACACGCAGATCTCCTCGGCCCGCGCCGCCCGCGCCAGGGCCAGCAGCCTGTCGCCGGCCTGCGTCGGATCGTCGGCCGGATCCACCTGGAGGCGGAGCACATAGCGTGAGGTCACTCGTTCGCACCTTCGGTCTCGGGGCCCGGCGGGGGAGCGGGGCGACAGTCAGAGTCGCCACTTAGCAGCTAAGCTGTCAAGGGCCGGAAAGGGCCGCAGAGAGTCGTAACGGGTCGGCAAGAGGAGTGAGCGAGGAGTGGCGATGGGGCGGTTGGCGGACCGGGTGGTCCTGGTGACGGGCGGGGCGCGCGGCATCGGCCGGGCGGTCGTCGAGACGGCCGTGCGCGAGGGCGCGGCCGTGGCGTTCTTCGACCTGGACGAGGAGGCCGGAGCGGCGCTGCACGACGAACTCACCACGAGGGGCGCCCGCGTGGCCTTCCGCCGGGTCGACGTCACGGACGAGCCGGCGGTCGCCCAGGCCCTGGACGACGTGAGCGCCACGCTCGGACCGGTCGGCGTCCTGGTCAACAACGCCGGGCGCAACGTCTACGCCGACCCGGTCGCGATGACCGAGGCCGAGTGGGACCAGGTCTTCGACGTCGACCTGAAGGCGGCGTTCCTGTGCGCGAAGCACGCGCTGCCGGCGATGATCGAGCGCGGCAGCGGGGCGATCGTGAACATCGCGTCCCTGCACGCGAAGCTGACCTGCGCCGGCATGTACCCGTACGCGGCGGCCAAGTCCGGTCTCGTCGGGCTGACCCGCTCGATGGCCCTGGAGGTCGCGCCGCACGGCGTACGGGTCAACGCGGTCAGCCCCGGCTACATCAGGACGGCCCTGGTCGACGAGTTCTTCGACCGGCACCCGGACCGGGACGCCGAGCGCAAGGCGCTCGACGTCCATCCGCTGGGCCGGATCGGCACCCCCGAAGAGGTCGCCGAAGTGGTCTGCTTCCTCGCCTCCGACGCGGCGTCCTTCGTCACTGGCGCGGAGTGGGCCGTGGACGGCGGGCTCGGAGTGCGGTTCGCCTGATCACCCTCACCAGAAGTCCTCGTGTCAGCCGGCCCCGCTCGCGGCAGCGATGCGCTCCCGCGTGTGCCGCAGCTCGGTGACCACCGGCCGGCCCGTCACCAGTTCGCCGCCGTCCACGAAGCCCTCCTCGCGGTCCCGCAGTGAGTCGATCAGCCGTCCGCGCCAGCGATCGAGCAGCCCGGCGTGCTCGGGCAGCCGCGCCAGGTTCACCAACTCCCGTGGATCCTCGGCCAGATCGAAGAGCTGCTCGTGTCCGTCGCCCGACATCCACAGATACTTGTGCCGCCCGTCGGTCACCCACTGCAGCGACTGCCCCAGATACGTGTGCTCGCCGTGCAGATACTCCCGCCAGTCGTCCGGGCGTTCACCGCGCAGGAACGGCAGCAGGCTGCGCCCGTCGACACTGTCCGGCACCAAAAGCCCCGCCGCCTCGAGCAGCGTCGGCATCACGTCGCGCAGCTCCACGACCTCCTCGGCCACCGAACCTGCCGCGTCGCCGCGCATCGAAGGCGCGAGGTTCATCAGGATCGGCACCCGCGCCGAGCCCTCGAAGCCGAGTCCCTTACGGAACATGTGGTGATCGCCCATCATCTCGCCGTGGTCCGACACGAAGCAGAACATCGTGTCGTCACCCAGGCCCGCCTCGACCAGCGCCTCGCGGAACCGCTTGATCTGCAGATCGATGTGCGCCATGTGCCCGTAGTAGCCCGCCCGCGCCCGGTGGACCAGCCGCGGATCGAGCACGCCGACGGCCGCCTCGTGGTAGCCGTCCTTGCGGTACGGCGCGTAGTCGTCGACCCAGTCACCGACAACGGGTTCGTACGGGTCGAGCGCCATGTACTGGTCGAAGGCCCACTCGGGCGGGTCGTACGGATGGTGCGGCCGGTGGAAGGACAGGTAGAGGAAGAACGGCTTGGTGGGGTCGCGGCGCGGCAGCCACTCGATCGCCTCGGTCACAGCCCACGTCGTCGGATGGAGTGCCTCGGGCTTGTCCCAGGGGCGGGCGACGATGGAGTTGCAGCTGACCCCGTGGTCCGCGTAGTCGGCGGCGGGCGTCATCCCGGGCTGGCGGCGCAGCCAGGGCACGTAGTCGTCGAAGAACTCGAAGTTTCGGCTGTGACGCCGGCGCGCGTGGTGCAGATAGCCGTCATGCAACCGTACGTCGTCGAAGCCCAGGCGTGCGCGCTCCGGGAAGACGTGCATCTTGCCGACGGCCTGGGTCTGGTAGCCGCCGCGGCGGAACTCGCCGGGCAGCGTCACCGGGTGGACCTGCTCGAAGGGCACACCCTCGCGGTATCCGACCCGGCCGTGCCGCTCCTGCGACTGGCCCGTGAAGAGGGCCACGCGGGCGGGAACGCAGGTCGGAGTCGCGGAGTAGGCGCGGTCGAACCGCACGCCCTCGCCCGCGAGTTCGTCCAGGTGAGGGGTGTGCACATCGGGATGGCCCGCGGCGGAGAGGCAGTCGCCCCTCCACTGGTCCACACAGATCAGTACGACATTGGGCTGGCGCAAGACGGGCTCCGGGTCCGGGAATCCAGTCGGCCCAGGGCGGCGCCGACGGTGGGCGACGGTGACGATCATGCCTGGAGCGGGGCGGCCCGAACAGGGTGCGCGGGCGATTACGTCGAGCGCGCACGGTCGACCCGGCGACAAGGAGTGAGGAGGACTCGCTCAGCAGCGCCGTAACTTGTCCGCTGCGGCGGCCCGGCTGCGGCACTCGTTCGGCTTGATGTCGTACGCCCTGCGGAACGCGCGGCTGAAGGCGGCCGCGCGGGGACCCCCCCCAGCGGGCCGCGACGGCGTGGACGGGGGAGGACGGACAGGTCCGGGTGTCACCTGAGGCGAGGCGGATGTGCGTGCCGGGCCCCGCGAGCCCGGCCTGATCCGAACGAGAGGCCCTAGGCTTCGCGAGGCACAGGCCACGACCTCAGGAGCGCGCACCGTGTACGACCCCGCAACAGCCCTTCCGTATCCCGACAGCACCCTCCCGGACGAGGCCCCCGCCCCGCACCCACTGCTGGCGCCCGTGCTGGGCCTCCTGGGCACCTGGCGCGGCCTCGGCGACGGCGGGTATCCCACGCTCGCCGGGGACTTCAGGTACGGGCAGGAGGTCACCTTCAGCCACGACGGGCGGCCGTTCCTCCGCTTCGAGGCGCGGGCCTGGCTGCTCGACGCCGACGGTGCGCCGCTGCGGCCGTCGGCGCGGGAGGGCGGCTGGTGGCGGCTGCAGCCCGAGGGCCGGGTGGAGTCACTGATCACGCAGCCGACCGGCATCGCGGAGATCGCCGTCGGCACCGCGGACGGCAACACGGTCGACCTCACCACCGACCAGGTGGCGCTCACCCCCACCGCCAAGGAGGTCAAGGCCACGCGCCGCCGCTACGCGCTGACCGACGACGGCACGCTCACGTTCACCCATGACCTCGCGGCCGTCGGCATGCCACTCCAGCACCACCTGTCGGCACGGCTGCGGCGCGTCGGCTAGCCCGCGGAGGTAAAGGGATCGGCGGAAAGCAGAAAATAGCCACCCGGTGGTTACCCGGAAGTAACTGTGGCTGCTTTGATGTGGCGTGCTCATGTCCGCACAACTCCCCCACAAGAAACGGGAGACCACGTGTCCCGCGTTGTCCGCCGCACGACCGGTTCCGCCCTCGCCGTCACCCTGGCCGCCGCCTCCGCGGTCCTGACCGCCCCGCAGGCGTCGGCGGCGACGTCCGCCGATACGCCGAGGCTCAAGGTCCTGACGTACAACACGTTCCTGATGAGCACGAACCTCTATCCCAACTGGGGCCAGGCGCACCGGGCGGCGGCCATCCCGGCCGCGCCGTTCTTCCAGGGCAACGACGTCGTCGTGCTTCAGGAGGCCTTCGACAACACGACGTCGGACGCGCTGAAGAGCAACGCGGCGGCCCAGTACCCGTACCAGACCCCGGTCGTGGGGCGGTCGAAGGACGGCTGGGACGCCACCGGCGGCTCGTATTCGGCCACGACGCCCGAGGACGGCGGTGTGACGCTGCTCAGCAAGTGGCCGATCGTGCACAAGGAGCAGTACGTCTACAAGGACGCGTGCGGCTCCGACTGGTGGTCCAACAAGGGCTTCGTCTACGCCGTCCTCGACGTCAACGGCGCGAAGGTGCACGTGGTCGGGACGCACACCCAGTCCACCGACTCCGGGTGCGGGGCCGGCGAGGCGGTCAAGGACCGCAGCCTCCAGTTCAAGGCCATCAGGTCCTTCCTCGACGCCAAGCACATCCCGGCCGACGAGCAGGTCATGGTCGCGGGCGACCTCAACGTCGACTCGCACGGCACGGAGTACGCCTCCATGCTCACCGACGGCGGGCTCGTCGGCGCCGACTCACGGACCGGGCACCCGTACTCGTTCGACACCGAGACGAACTCGATCGCTAGCTACCGCTACCCGGGTGAGCCCAAGGAGGACCTGGACTACGTCCTGCACGTCCAGGGCCACGCGCGGCCGACGGGGTGGGTCAACAACGTCGTCAAGGAGACCACCGCGCCCTGGACCGTGAGCAGTTGGGGCACGAGCTACACCTACGACAACCTGTCGGACCACTACCCGCTCCAGGCCGGACGCTGAGCGAACCGCGCCCGGCGCCGGGCCATGGACGCCCGGCGCCGGGAAGCGGTTTCGCGGGTCCGAGGGGGGTGGGCCGCTCCCAGCCCTCGGGCGGCTCCGGCCCTCCGCGCGGACCCTCTCCTGTGGCGCCCCGCGACCCCCTCCGCAAGGCTGGACCAGGGGGCCGCCGCACGCAGGATCAGGAAGGGCCCCCATGCCGGACGCGCAGGACCCCGCCCCGCACACCGCCTCGGCGCGCGGCGTACGCGTCTCGGAGAACGGGCCGTACCTCGTCACCGGAGGCGTCCCCCTCATCCAGCTGGTGATCGTCACCGACGCTCGGGGCCAGTCCGTCGAGTGGTGGCGGCAGCGCACGTACGACACCGAGGAGACGTACGAGCTGTGCCGGTGCGGGCAGTCCGCGAACAAGCCGTTCTGTGACCGGAGCCATGAGCGGGCCGGGTTCGACGGCACCGAGACCGCGCGCCGCCTGCCCTATCTGGAGCAGGCCGACGAGCAGGTCGGCCCCGAACTCACCCTCACGGACGCCCAGCCACTGTGCGCCTTCGCCCGGTTCTGCGACGCGGACGGGCAGGTGTGGAACCTCGTCGAGGAGAAGGGCACCGCCGACGTGGTGGAACGGGAGACGGGTGACTGTCCCTCAGGGCGCCTCGTTGCCTGGAACCGCGCCGAGCGCCGCCCCGTCGAGCCCGACCTCCCGCCCTCGATCGGCATCATCGAGGACCCCCAGGAAGGCGTCAGCGGAGGGATCTGGGTGCGCGGTGGCATCCCGGTGACCGCCGCCGACGGCACGCCGTACGAGGTCCGCAACCGCGTGACCCTGTGCCGCTGCGGCGCCTCGCGCAACAAGCCGTTCTGCGACGGCACCCACGCCTCGATCGGCTTCAAGGACACCTGACCGGGGCGCACTCCGGTGCGACAACGCCCGACCCAGCAGGCTTCGGCACACCCGCGGCCGTACGCCGTACGGGTCACCCCAGCGCGCCGTCGTCCGCGCCTGCCACTGGAATGGACGAGTGCCCCCATGGAGCGGACCCCTGACCCCGAGCCCCGGCAGCGCGCCGCCCGACGACTGTCTGGCGAACAACGACTGGATCTGCGGCGAGTACCTGAGCACCCGCCGTCACATCCTGCTCGACGCGGTCGTCCAGCACCTCCAGCTCACCGCGCTCGCCGTCCTGATCGCGCTGGTGATCGCCGTGCCGCTCGCCGTCCTCGCGCGCCGCTGGTCCCTCGCGGCAGGCCCCGTCCTCGCGCTGACGACGATCCTCTACACGATCCCGTCGCTCGCGATGTTCTCCCTGCTGCTGCCCGCGTACGGCCTGTCGGCGTCCCTCGTCGTCGCGGGCCTCGTCCTGTACTCGCTCACCCTCCTCGTACGGAACATCCTCACGGGCCTGCGCGCGGTCCCCGAAGACACCCGGCAGGCCGCGCGAGGCATGGGATACGGCCCGGTCAGGCTGCTGCTCACCGTGGAGCTGCCCCTCGCCCTGCCGGCCGCGATGGCGGGCCTGCGCATCGCCACGGTCTCCGCCGTCTCCCTCGTCACGGTGGGCGCCATCGTCGGATACGGGGGCCTCGGCAACCTCATCTACGCGGGCATGAACACGTTCTTCAAGGCCCAGGTCCTCACCGCGTCCGTGCTGTGCGTCGTCATCGCGGTCGCCGCCGACCTGCTGCTGCTCGGGGTGCAGCGGATCCTCACTCCCTGGACGAGAGCGAGCCGCACGTGAAGACCCTCACCGACGCCTGGAACTGGCTCGCCGACTCCTCGCACTGGTCCGGCGACGACGGCATCTGGCACCGCCTCGCCCAGCACCTCGTCCTGACCGTCGTCTGCCTCGTCATCAGCTGCCTGATCGCCCTGCCCGTCGCCCTCGTCCTCGGCCACCTCGGCAAGGGCGGCGCGCTCGCCGTGAACATCTCCAACGTCGGCCGCGCCGTCCCCACCTTCGCGGTCCTCGTCCTGCTCCTGCTCACCCCGCTCGGCAAGTACGGCGAGGGGCCCACCGTCGTCGCCCTGGTCCTCTTCGCGGTTCCGCCGCTGCTCACGAACGCCTACGTCGGGATGCGCGGCGTCGACCGTGACATCGTCCAGGCCGCCCGGGGCATGGGGATGACGGGACGACAGATGCTGTTCCAGGTGGAGGTGCCCCTCGCCCTCCCGATGATCATGAACGGGGTGCGCATCGCCGCCGTGCAACTCGTCGCCACGGCGACGATCGCGGCCCTCGCGGGCGGCGGCGGCCTCGGCCGCATCATCACCGCCGGGTTCAACCTGGCGAGCACCCCACAGGTCGTCGCGGGCGCCGTCCTCGTCGCCGTCTTCGCCCTCCTCGTCGAGGCGGTCTTCGAGCTCGCCGAACGGTTCGCGCCCTCCCTCGCGCGCAGGCGGGCCTGATGAGGGCCTTACGGCGACGGGCCGCAGCAACAGCCGTACTCTTCCCGCTCCTCCCTCTCTTCCTGGTCGGCGCATGCTCCGGCGGACCCTCCCTGGAGAACCAGGGCGCGGTCACCGCCCCGCCCGGCGACAGCAAGCACCTGACCATCGGCACAGCCGGCTTCACCGAGAGCGACGTGCTCGCCCAGATGTACGCCCTGCTCCTGAAACAGGCCGGATACAGCACCAAGATCCTGTCCGTCGCCAACCGCGAACTGTACGAACCCGCCCTGGAATCCGGCCAGATCGACGTCGTGCCCGAGTACGCGGCGACCTTCGCCGACTGGCTCAACGCCAAGACGAACGGCGCCAAGGCTCCGCCCGTCGGATCGCCCGACCTCGACGCCACCATGAAGGCCCTGCGCGGCCTCGCCGCCCCGCGCGGGCTCACCGTCCTCGACCCGGGCAGGGCCGTCGACCAGAACGCCTTCGCCGTGACCGCCGCCTACGCGAAGCAGCACCGCCTCAAGACCCTCAGCGACCTCGGCGCGTCCGGCCTGAAGGTACGGCTCGCCGCGGGCGACGAGTGCGTCCAACGGCCGTACTGCGAACCGGGCCTGAAGAAGACGTACGGCATCGACGTCACCGCCGTCGACCCCAAGGGCGTCGGCACCACCCAGTCGAAGAAGGCGGTCCAGGACGGCAAGGACCAGCTGGTGCTCACCACGACGACCGACGCGACCCTGTCCGACTTCGGCCTCGTGCTGCTCGCCGACGACAAGCACCTGCAGAACGCCGACTTCATAGTGCCGGTCGTCAATCGGTCGCGGGCGGGCAGCGAGCGCGTCGTCAAGATCCTCGGCGCGCTGAACTCCGTACTGACGACCCAGGACCTGGCGTCCATGAACGAGCAGGTGGACAGCTGGCGCAGGCTCCCGCAGGACGTGGCGCGCTCCTATCTGGAGTCGAAAGGGCTGCTCAAGAGCTGAACCCCCGCCACGGGGGCGGGTCGCTCACGCGTCGGCGACCGAGTCGAAATCCACCTCGTCCCGCGCCACGCCCAAAGCGTCCGCGTCCACCGAGCGGCGCAGCGCCTCATGGAGCTTGGCCGGGGTCAGTACGCCGAGGAAGCGGGCGCCGTCGAGGACCGCGACCCAGCCCGCGTCGTGCTGGAGCATCTCACCGAACGCCTGCTTGAGGGGGGCGCCGACCGGGACCCAGGCGTTCATGCGGTGGGCCAGTTCGCCGACCACCCCGTCCTCGCCCGCGAGCGACACCTCGTCGATGCCGATCCAGCCGTGCAGATCGCCGTCCGCGTCGAGGACGACGGCCCAGCGCGCGTCCTCGTCACGCAGCCGGGCGGCGGCGTGGCGGGCGGACTCGCCGACGCGGGTCACGGCGGGCTGCTCCAAGTCGTCCGGCTGGATCTCGGTCACGGAGAGCCGCTTCAGACCACGGTCGGCGCCGACGAACTCGGCGACGTACGGCGTCGCGGGTGTGCCGAGCACCGCGCCCGGCGTGTCGAACTGCTCGATACGGCCCTGCCCGTACACGGCGATCCGGTCACCGAGTCGGACAGCCTCCTCGATGTCGTGCGTGACCAGCAGCACCGTCTTGCGCACGGCGGCCTGCATCCGCAGGAACTCGTCCTGCAACTGCTCGCGGACCACCGGGTCGACAGCGCCGAACGGCTCGTCCATCAGGAGCACCGGCGGGTCGGCGGCGAGGGCGCGGGCCACGCCGACGCGCTGGCGCTGGCCGCCCGACAGCTGTTCCGGGTAGCGGGATCCGTACTGCTTCGGGTCGAGTCCGACGAGGTCGAGCAGTTCGGCGGCCCTGGCGCGTGCCTTGGACTTCTTCCAGCCGATCAGCGCGGGCACGGTCGCCGTGTTGTCGAGGATCGTGCGGTGCGGGAAGAGGCCGACCTGCTGGATGACGTACCCGATGCGGCGGCGCAGCTTGACGGGGTCGGCCTTCGAGATGTCCTCGCCGTCGACGAAGATCCGGCCGGACGTGGGCTCGATGAGCCGGTTGACCATCATCATCGTGGTGGTCTTGCCGCAGCCCGACGGGCCGACCAGGGTGACCAGTTCGCCCTCGCCGACCTCGAAGGACAGGTCGTCCACGGCCGTCGTGCCGTCCGCGTACCGCTTGGTGACTTGGTCGAACCGGATCATTTCCTCAACGTAACCGCGTCCGTCACTCCCCGCTCACCAGCACCACCTCCAGGGTGCGCGGGCCGTGCACGCCCTCGACCCGGTCGAGTTCGATGTCGCTCGTGGCGGACGGACCGGAGATCCACGTGAGGGGACGCGTGGGGTCGAGCCGTTCGAGGGCCTGCGGGACGGAGGAGACGACCTGGTCCGGGACGCGGACGACGCAGATGTGGTGGTCGGGGATCAGCGTGATGCGGCGGCGGCCCTGGTCGGGCGAGCCGTCGAGGACGATGGTGCCGGTCTCGGCGATGGCGACCGCGCAGCCGGTGACCACGCTTCCCACCTTGTCCAGGTCCTGCGTGGTGCTCACGGCACGGTCGTGCACCCGGGTCGGATCGGCCGCGGACATCCACTCGGGCGGCAGGCCCGGGGGCACGAGCACGTACTGCGGTCCCCGCGCCGCGAGCAGCCTCATGATCAGATACGGGAGCTCCTCCTCGTCCGGGCAGCGGTGCACGATCGCCCGGTAGTCCGCCAGGTTCTCCGCCAGCAGGTCGACGGTCTCCTCGCTGGTCCGGGTGCCGTGCTCGCGCCGGTACTCCCGGTCCACGGCCGTCTCGTACGACTCCCACGCATCGCCCCGCGGCGCATCGCCCAGCGCGCGCCGCACCCGGCCCAGGATGATGTCCCTGCTGCTCACTTGCCGCTCTCCTTGTTGCCGTGCGTGCGCTGCCACCAGTCCCTGAACGGCTCCGCCGGCACCTTCGGCAGATCACGCGTGGCGCTCCAGGCCCGGCCGGGACCGGGGAGCGTACGGGGATGGAAGCGGCGCGTGCGCGAGGCCACCCGCTGGCCGGCGCGCAGCGCTCCCGGGTGGGTGAACGCCCAGCCGGCCGCGCGCATCGCCGCCCGCTCGGCCGCATGCCCCTTCGCCGGCTTCAGGACCACCCTGTTGCCGTGCCGGGTGGCCGGCCCGCCCTGCACGATCCGCTCGCGCAGATGGACGAGGACCTCGGGGATGTCGATGGCGACCGGGCACACCTCGTAACAGGCGCCGCACAGGCTGGAGGCGTAGGGGAGCGAGGCGTCGATCTCGCTTGCGGTGCCCCGCAGTTGAGGGCTGAGGATCGCGCCGATGGGGCCGGGGTAGACGGAGCCGTACGCGTGGCCGCCCGCCCTCTCGTAGACCGGGCACACGTTCAGGCAGGCCGAGCAGCGGATGCAGCGCAGGGCCTGGCGGCCGACCTCGTCGGCGAGGGTGTCGGTGCGGCCATTGTCGATCAGCACCAGATGGAACGTCTGCGGGCCGTCGCTGTCACTGGTGCCGGTCCACATCGACGTGTACGGGTTCATGCGCTCGGCCGTCGAGGAGCGGGGGAGCGTCTGGAGGAAGACCTCCAGGTCGCGCCAGGTGGGGACGATCTTCTCGATGCCGACGACGGAGATCAGGGTCTCGGGGAGGGTGAGGCACATGCGGCCGTTGCCCTCGGACTCGACGACGACCAGGGTGCCCGTCTCGGCGACCATGAAGTTCGCCCCCGAGATGCCGACCTTGGCGCGCAGGAACTTCTCGCGCAGGTGGAGGCGCGCGGCCTCGGCGAGCTCCGCGGGGGTGTCCGTCAGACCCTCGGGGGCCGGGCGGCCCCATTCGCCCATCTCCTTGGTGAAGATGTCGCGGATCTCGCCGCGGTTGCGGTGGATGGCCGGGACGAGGATATGGGAGGGGCGGTCGTGGCCGAGCTGCACGATCAGCTCGGCGAGGTCGGTCTCGTAGGCGGCGATCCCGGCTTCTTCGAGCGCTTCGTTGAGCCCGATCTCCTGGGTGGCCATCGACTTGACCTTGACGACCTCGGGCTCGCCGGTCTCCTTCACCAGGCGCGTCACGATCCGGTTGGCCTCGTCGGCGTCGGTGGCCCAGTGGACGACGCCGCCCGCCGCGGTGACCGAGTCCTCCAACTGTACGAGGTAGGTGTCGAGGTGGCGGAGCGTGTGGTCCTTGATCTGCTTGCCGGCCTCGCGCAGGAGCGCCCAGTCGTCGAGCTCCGCGACGGCCTTCGCCCGCTTGTCGCGGATCGTGTGCGTGGCATGCCGGAGGTTGGCGCGCAGGGTCTTGTCACCGACGGCCTCATGGGCGGCCTCCGGGAACGCGGGCATGCCGACGAAGGTGCTACCGCTCATGACAGGGGCTCCTCTTCCGTGCTCGCCAGGATCTCCGCGATGTGGACGGGGCGCATCGCGGTGTGCAGTCGGGACATCGTGCCGCCGAGGTGCATCAGGCAGGAGTTGTCCGCCGCGCACAGGACGTCGGCGCCGGTCGAGGTGGCATTGCGGACCTTGTCCTCGCCCATCGCCGCCGAGACATCGGAGTTCTTCACGGCGAAGGTGCCGCCGAAGCCGCAGCACTCCTGCGCACCCGGCAGCTCCTTGAGGTCAAGTCCCTTGACCGCCTTGAGCAGTTGGTAGGGCCGGTCGCCGAGCCCGAGTGAGCGCAGACCGTGGCACGTCGGGTGGTACGTCACCGTGTGCGGGTAGTACGCGCCCACATCCGTCACACCGAGCACGTCCACCAGGAACTCGGTGAGCTCGTACGTCTTGGGCACGACCGGCGCGAGCGTGGCCGCGAGCCCGTCGCCGCGGCCCTCGGCGCGCGCCCGCTCACCCATCCGCGGGTACAGCTCGCGCACCATCGCCCCGCATGACCCCGACGGCGTCACGATCGCGTCGTATTCACCGAATACATCGGAGAACTTCCGGGCGAGCGGCTCCGCCTCATGGCGATAGCCGGTGTTGTAGTGCGCCTGCCCGCAACAGGTCTGCCCCATCGGGAAGTCGATGTCGACACCCAGCCTGGTCAGCAGTTTCACCACCGCGCGGCCGGTGTCCGGATAGAGCGTGTCGTTGACACACGTCAGGAACAGTGCGACGCGCATCGCGGCCCCTTCGTATCGATCATCGGATGGGTGCAGGGTACGCGGCAGGCGGCCCCGAGGGGAGACACCTGGCGTCACTGTTCGGCGAGGCGCCGCTCGGCGGCCCGCCACGCCGTGTGGTTCCCGCGCGGTTCGTACCGGGTCAGGGGCTGGGTGCCGGCGACGAGTTCACGTATCGCGGCCCGGTCGCCGACGAGGCCGTGGGCGCGCGCCTGCACGAGTACGTTGCCCAGGGCCGCCGCCTCGGCGGGGCCCGCCACGACGGGGAGGCCGCAGGCGTCGGCCGTCAGCTGGCACAGCAGTGCGTTGCGGGCGCCGCCGCCCACGATGTGCACGGTGTCAACCGGGTGATCGGCGAGGCGCGCCGCGTCGGCGACCGCCCGCCGGTGCGCGAGCGCCAGGGAATCGAGGATGCACCGGGTCGTCTCGGCCCGGCTGCGCGGCACAAGCTCGCCCGTGGCCCGGCAGGCCTCGGCGACGCGCTCGGGCATCCGGCCCGGGGCGAGGAACGCGGCGTCGCCCGCGTCCACCACCGACCGCAGCGGCGCGACGTCCCCCGCCTCCCTCAGCAGCGGCCCCAGTTCGGGATCACCCCAGGCGCGCAGGCACTCCTGAAGCAGCCACAGGCCCATGATGTTGCGCAGATAGCGGACCGTGCCGTCCAGGCCCAGCTCGTTCGTGAAGTTCGCGGCGCGGCTCGCCTCGCTCAGGACAGGGGCGTCGAGTTCGAGTCCGGCCAGCGACCAGGTGCCGGTGCAGATGTAGGCGAACCGCTCGCCGGACGCGGCCGGGACGGCGGCCACCGCGGACGCCGTGTCGTGCGAGCCGACGGCCGTCACGGGAACGGGACCCGCCAGCCCCGTCTCCTCCAGCACCTCCGGCAACAGCCGCCCCGCCGGGTCCCCGGGCCGCCGCAGCGGCGCGAACAGCCCGAGATCGACCCCGACGCGCTCGGCGACCGAGGACGCCCAGTCACCGGCGCGCGGGTCGATCAACTGAGTGGTCGAGGCATTGGTCACCTCCGTGCCCTGCTCACCGGTCAGCCAGTACGAGATCAGATCAGGAATCAGCAACAGACTGCGGGCGGCTGCCAGTTGAGCACTGCCCTGTGCCGCCACGAGCTGGTAGAGCGTGTTGAACGGCGCATACTGCAGTCCCGTCGCCGCGTACAGATCCGCCGCCGGCACGCTCGCCCACACCTTCTCCGCCACGCCCTCGGTGCGCCCGTCGCGGTAGTGCACGGGGTGACCCAGCAGTGTCCCGTCCGCGTCGAGGAGGCCGTAGTCCACGGCCCAGCTGTCGATGCCGACCGACGCGATCCGCCCGCCCGCTGTGGCACCGGCGGCCCGCAGCCCGTCGAGCACACCCGCGTACAGGCCGAGCACGTCCCAGCGCAGCCCCTCCGGAAGCCGCACCGGCCGGTTGGGGAAACGGTGGGCCTCCACCAGGCCGAGGCTGCCGGGGCCGACCCGGCCGATCATGACGCGCCCGCTGGAGGCCCCCAGATCGACCGCGGCGAACGCTCCCTCGCGCGCCCCCGCCGTACCGCTCGCCACCCCGCTCACCGCAGGAAGGCCGCGGCGACGCCGGCGTCCACGGGTATGTGCAGCCCCGTCGTGTGCGTGAGGTCCCCGCCCGTCAGGGCGAACACCGCGTTCGCGACATGCTCCGGCAGCACCTCACGCTTGAGGATGGTCCGCTGCGCGTAGAACTCGCCGAGCTTGTCCTCCTCGATCCCGTACGTCGCCGCGCGCTGAGCGCCCCAGCCGCCCGCGAAGATCCCGGAGCCGCGCACCACGCCGTCCGGATTCACGCCGTTGACCCTGATGCCGTACTCGCCCAACTCGGCGGCCAGGAGCCGCACTTGGTGTGCCTGATCGGCCTTGGTCGCGGAGTACGCCACGTTGTTCGGGCCCGCGAACACCGCGTTCTTCGAGGTGATGTACACGATGTCTCCGCCGAGCCCCTGCGCCCGCATGACCCGGGCGGCCTCGCGCGAGACGAGGAAGGAGCCGCGCGCCATGATGTCGTGCTGGAGGTCCCAGTCCCGGGCCGTGGTCTCCAGGAGCGGCTTGGAGATGGAGATGCCCGCGTTGTTCACCACCAGGTCGACCCCGCCGAACGCCAGGACCGCCGCCACGAACGCGTCGGCGATCTGCTCCTCCGACGTCACGTCCACGGTGACGGCCACCGCCTTGTCGGGACCGCCCAACTCCTCGGCCACCGCAGCCGCGTTCTCCCCGTTCAGATCCGCGACCACCACGCACGCGCCCTCCGCCACGAGCCTGCGCGCGATCGCCTTTCCGATCCCGCTGCCCGCGCCCGTCACGAGCGCGACCCGCGTGGCGAGCGGCCTGGGCTTCGGCATCCGCCGGAGCTTGGCCTCCTCCAGGGACCAGTACTCGATGCGGAACTTCTCCGACTCCTCGATCGGCGCGTAGGCCGACACGGCCTCGGCACCGCGCATCACGTTGATCGCGTTGACGTAGAACTCGCCCGCGACGCGCGCCGTCTGCTTGTCCTTGCCGAAGCTGAACATGCCGACTCCGGGGACGAGCACGATCGCCGGATCGGCGCCCCGCATCGCCGGCGAGTCCGGGCCCGCGTGCCGCGCGTAGTAGGCCGCGTACTCCTCGCGGTACTCGGCGTGCAGCTCCTTCAGGCGCGCGACCGCCTCGTCCAGCGGAGCGGTCGGCGGCAGGTCGAGGACCAGGGGCCTGACCTTCGTGCGGAGGAAGTGGTCGGGGCAGGACGTGCCGAGGGCCGCGAGACGCGGGTGCTCGGTGCGCGACAGGAAGTCGAGGACGACGTCGGAGTCGTCGAAGTGGCCCACCTGGGGGCGGTCCTGCGAGGCGAGTGCCCTGATGAACGGGGCGAGCGCGGCGGCTCGCTCCCTGCGCGCCGCCGGTCCCGCGGCGGTGTACCCCGCGAGCAGCGGGCCGAACGGCTCGGACCTTCCCCGCTCGGCGAGGAACGCCTCCGCGGTACGGATGATGTGCAGGGAGCGCCGCTCGCACTCGTCCGGCGAGTCGCCCCACGCCGTGATGCCGTGACCGCCGAGCACGCAGCCGATGGCCCGCGGGTTGGCCTCCTTGACCGCGGCGATGTCCAGGCCGAGCTGGAATCCCGGCCTGCGCCACGGCACCCACACCACCGTGTCGCCGAAGCACTCGGCGGTCAGCTTCTCGCCGTCCGCCGCGCAGGCCAGCGCGATGCCGGAGTCGGGGTGCAGATGGTCCACGTGCGCGGCGTCCACCAGGCCGTGCATCGCGGTGTCGATGGACGGCGCGGCGCCGCCCTTGCCGTGCAGGCAGTAGTCGAACGCGGCGACCATCTCGTCCTCGCGCTCCACCCCCGGATAGATGCCCGCCAGCGCGCGCAGCCGGTCCAGGCGCAGGACCGCGAGCCCGTCGGCCGTGAGCGTCCCCAGGTCACCGCCCGAGCCCTTGACCCACATCAGCTCGACGTCACCACCGGTCACCGGGTCGCTCGACGTGCCCTTCGCCGATGTGTTGCCCCCCGCGTAGTTCGTATTGCGCGGATCCGCGCCCAACCGGTGCGAACGGTCCAGGAGTTCGGCCACCACCGCGTGCTGCTCCGTCATGTCGCTCATGCCCCCCATCCGGCCTGTACGCCTCCGACGCGGTCCTTGACGATCCGCTCCTGCCATCCTGACCGCCGGTAGGCCCCCATGGGATCCGGGTCGAGCCCCAGCTCTTCCCTGACCTCCTCCAGTAGGGGACGCACGTCCGTGTTGTACGCGTCCATCAGCACGCCGTTGGCCGCCAGCACATCGCCCTCCCGCTGCGCCGCCGCGAGCGCCTCGGCGTCGACGAGCAGCGCCTTGGCCGTCGCCTCCTGGACGTTCATCACCGAGCGGATGATCGCGGGGATCTTGGCCTCGATGTTGTGGCACTGGTCGAGCATGAACGCGATCCCGGAGTCCGCCTCCAGACCGCCGCCGCGCCGCACCTCGTACAGGATGCGGAACAGCTGGAAGGGGTCCGCCGCGCCGACCATCAGGTCGTCGTCCGCGTAGAAGCGCGAGTTGAAGTCGAAGGCGCCGAGCCGGCCCTCCCGCAGCAGGAACGCGACGATGAACTCGATGTTGGTGCCCGGCGCGTGATGCCCGGTGTCCACACATACCTGAGCCTTCTCGCCGAGCTTGAGGCAGTGGGCGTACGAGGTGCCCCAGTCCGGCACGTCGGTGGCGTAGAAGGCGGGCTCGAAGAGCTTGTACTCGAGCACCATCCGCTGGTCGTCGCCGAGCCGGTCGTACACGGTCCGCAGCGCCTCTTCGAGCCGGTCCTGGCGGTCCCGGAGGTCGTCCTGGCCCGGGTAGTTGGTGCCGTCGGAGAACCACAGCTTCAGGTCGCGCGAGCCGGTGGCGTCCATGATGTCGACGCATTCCAGGAGGTGGCCGACGGCCTTGCGGCGCACGGCGGGATCCGGGTTGGTGACGCTGCCCAGCTTGTAGTCGTCGTCCTGGAAGACGTTGGAGTTGACCGCGCCCAGCTTCACGCCGCGCTCCTCGGCGTACGCGGCGAGCTTCGCGTACCCCTCGGGTCCGCCCTCGACCCGGTCCCACGGTATGTGCAGCGCCACGGTCGGCGCGGCCCCCGTGAACGCGTGGACCTGCGCGGCGTCGTCGAGCTTCTCCCGCGGGGTGCGGGGCACGCCGGCCTGGGCGAACACCTTGAAGCGGGTGCCCGAGTTTCCGTAAGCCCAGGACGGTGTCTCGATCGACTGGCGCTTCAGGACGGCCTTGGCGGCCGCCGTCCGTGCCTCGTGTGCTGTGGACCCGGTCATGTCTCTCCTGTGAACGAACGATCGTTGTGAAACGATTCAAAGCCTGACGCTAAAGGGCCGTGCGGGGTGTGTCAACGGCCCCGCACGGCCTGGTCCGTGACTGCGCCCGCGGCCCGATCTCCCGGGCCGCGGGCGCAGTTCACCCCTCGTGCGTCACGGTGAAGCGGTGGGTTCCCGGCGCGAGACCGGAGACCGTCACACGGCCGGAGTCCAGGCGCACCCCGGGCGCCGCGGATCTGCCGCCCCGCCACAGCGTCCGCCCACCGGAGCGCACGGTCGCGCCCCGCCCGTCCGTGGGCAGCGAGACGACCCCCCGGGTGCGCCGCGGCGCCTGCACGGTCAACGTGAACGTGTCACCCTCATGCCCCCACTCCACGCTCAACGGGCCGTGTGGTGTGGGCAGTTCACCCCGCGCCCAGCGCACCGAGCCGGTGAACGGACGCACCTCCCAGTCGGCGTACCCCGGCGACGTCGGCTTCGCGCCGAGCAGTTGATGCGTGAGCGCCGGCAGGACTCCGGTGGACCACCCGTGCGCCATGCTCGTGTAGGCGCCCTCGTACAGCGACCCGTTCGGGCCGATGCCCTCCCAGTGCGTGATCCCGGGGTCGTGGCTCTCCATCCACCCGTAGGTGCGCTTGATCTGGTCGATCGCCGAGTCGGCCAGACCGCTCTCGAAGCGCGCCACGAACTCCGGGTACGAGGTGAAGGCGTACACGCGCTGGGAGGCACCGCCGAAGAGGGTGTCGTTGTCCATGAAGGCGTTGCCGTACCGGCGTTTCGTCGTCGCGTCGAGGTGGGCGAGCGCCGAGGCCGCCCGGTCCGCGTCCGCGACACCTGACGTGATGGCGATCGCGTTGCCGTCCTGCGCGTGCCGGACGGCGCCGGCCGCGGAGTCCAGATAGGCGCCCGCCGCCTCGTCCCACAGATGCGTGTTGACCGCCTGAGCGACCTTGTCCGCCCGCTCCCGCCAACGCCCCGCGTCCGCGTCACGGCCCACGTGATCCGCGATCCGGGCCGCGTCCCTCAGCGCCTGCACATAGTTGGCGTTGTAGTACGTGATGCGGCCCGTGCGCCCGAGGAACGCGTAATCCCCGTACCCGGACGTGCCGTTGAGGCCCTTGCTCAGCAGGCCCGCGTCGTCCGTCACGCTCGGGTACCAGGTGTCGAGAACCTTGACGAGCTGCGGGTAGTAGCGCTCGGCGTAGTCCGTGTCGCCCGTGTACAGGACGTAGTCCCAGCTGCACGTCACCCACCACAGCGGGTAGTCGAACAGCGGGAGCGTGTAGTGGTTGATGGACGCCGGCGGGATCCAGCCGTCGGCCCTCTGGTGCTCGGCCAGATCCGCGAGCACGTTGCGCGCGGCCTCGGCCGCGTCGTCGTGCGTGAGATAGAGCGTGCGCCCCGCCACCGCCACGTCACCGACGTACGGATCGCGGTCCCGCTTCGCGCCGTCGTGCAGGACGAGCTTCCCGTCGAGCGACGAGGTGAAGGCGTCGCGCGGGTCCACGTCGTCCTCGCGGAAGGTGTCGACGACCAGCTCGTTCGTGTACGAGGCGCCGTACCAGTAGCGGTTCAACTCCTCGTCGGAGCACAGGAACCAGCCCCGGTACGACTGCGGTGTGCCGAGATACGCCGTGAAGTCGAGCGACACGGAGTCCACGGCCACGGTGCCCCACGGCTGCGCGGCGGGCGCGTCGGACGGCAGCGCGTCCAGCGTGATCTTGAGATAGCGGAAGCCGTGCAGGCCGTCCGCGTACACCTTGTCGCCGCCCGAGGCGTAGCCCTTCTTGTCCGTCCACTTGGCGCCGCCCTTGGGGACGGCGTACTGGTCCGTTCCCTTCGAGGCGCCGCCAGCCTGGTCGTTGCGGGTGAAGTCGGAGCGGTCGGTGAGGAACTGGAGCGTTTCGGAGAAGGCCAGGCGCACCCCGGGGTGGTTGTCGGAGGCCCAGGCGAAGTCGACCTTCGGGTAGCCGACGACGACCTTGCCGAAGTCGAGGGTGACGCTCGGCGCCACCACCGGGTCCACGGCCTCGGGCCAGACCTCGTTGATCCGCGTGAACACGCCCTGCCCGAGGTCCTGGGCCGAGGCGACCGTGATCCGGACCCGCGCCGTGGACACCGGCCCGTCGAAGCGGACGGCGCGCTGCACCGCGCTGTTGCCGGTGACGGCGGCGACCTTCCGCCAGTCCGAGTCGACCCAGGCGTCCACGCTGAAGTCGGTGGGAACGCCGTCCGTGTCGGACACCACGGTCAGGCCCGACAGCGTGAGCGCATCGGGCGCCGTCACCGTCAGGGTGTCGGGGAAGACGCGCTCGGTGTCGTCGTTCCAGAAGGTGTCGAGGTCGCCGTCGACGGCGTGCTGCGCGTCGTACGTGCGCGGTTGGCCGTCCCCTCCGTTGTTGCCGGCGTGCGTGGTGGAGCCTTCCGCGGTGGTTCCGTCGGGCCAGCGCGGCGGCGCGGGAGGCTCGGGGCGGCGCAGGACGGTGACCTGGCCGCCGGGTTCGAGGAGGGCGTCGGGGCGCGTCACGTCACCGGCGGACCGGACGATCCGTACCGGTCGCACCGTACGGCTGGACGGCGCCTGGACGTAGCGGTGCCAGGCCGTATCGGCGACCGGTCCGGCTGCCGGTCCCTGAACCGGCGTCGCTGCCGCGGCCGTTCTCGAGCCCAGGAGGGGCAGCCCGGCCGCGGCCAGCACCGCCCCGCCCACACCCGCTCCGAGTACGGCGCGCCGGTCGGGCCCCTGTGCTGACTTCACGTCATCCGTCACGTCTGTGTGCCTCCGTCCGCCCGCTCCGGGACCGGGCGGGAGTGAATCGATTTAGGCGTGGGCTCATCTGGGCCTCGCGATACGTCAGTTGGAGAAGCGGTGGGTACCGGACGCCGCGGAGAAGACGGCGCAGCCGTCGTCCATGCGGAGGAACTTCGCCGCCCCGTGGTCGACCTGTGCCGCCTCGGACGCGGGGATCCACACCTCGGCCGTGGTGTTGGCCGGCACGCCGATCGTGAGCTTGAACCCGTCCGAATCCACCGACCACTTCGTGCTGATCGGCCCCTGGACGGAGTCGTAGCGCCCCTCCGCTCGCGTGATCCCGCCACCGGGCCGCGGCCGCACGAGGATCTTGCGGAAGCCCGGCTCGGCCGGCGCGATCCCGGCGATGTTCGCGTACATCCACTCGCCGACCGAGCCGTACGCGTAGTGGTTGAACGAGTTCATCCCGGCGTCCTGGAAGCTGCCGTCCGGCCTGATGGAGTCCCAGCGCTCCCACATCGTCGTCGCGCCCTTGTCGATCTGGTAGCCCCAGCTGGGGAAGGACCGCTGGACGAGCAGCCGGTAGGCGACATCGGTGTGACCGGCCGCGGTGAGGACCGGCAGCAGGCGCGGAGTGCCGAGGAACCCCGTCGACAGGTGCCAGTCCTTCGCCTTGATGAGCGCCACGAGCCGGTCGGCGGCCGGACCCCGGTCGGCCTCCGGGAGCAGGTCCATCGACAGCGCGAGCACGTACGCGGTCTGCGTGTCGCCCTTCACCTTGCCGCCGTCCGAGACGTACGCCGCGCGGAACGCGTCGCGCACACTGCCGAACAGCGAGGTGTACGGCGCCGGGTCCTTGCCCAGCGCCTTCGCCGCCCGCGCCACGAGGTCGGCGGCGTGGGCGAAGCAGGCCGTCCCGATGACGTCCTTGGGCGTCTCGTCCTGGAGGTTGAGCCAGTCGCCGAAGCCCTCGGCCGGACGCAGGAAACCGCTGCTGTGCTTCTCCAGGTAGTCGAGCCACTTCAGCATCGACGCCCAGGACTCTTCGAGGACGCGGGTGTCGCCGTACGCCTGGTACAGCGCCCAGGGGACGGTCACGCCCGCGTCGCCCCAGCCCGCGACGCCGTCGCCGACTCCGGGCATGTCGGGCGCCACGTTCGTGAAGGCGCCCTCGTCGGTCTGGCCGTCGCGCAGGTCGCCGAGCCACTTGGTGAGGAAGCGGGCCGACTCCATGTTGTAGGCGGCCGTCGGCGCGAAGACGTTGATGTCGCCGGTCCAGCCGAGCCTCTCGTCGCGCGCCGGGGTGTCGGTGGGGATGGAGACGAAGTTGCCGCGCTGCCCCCAAGTGATGTTCTGGTGCAGTTGGTTGAGCATCGGCACGTTCGTCGAGAAGTCCATGGTGAACGGCGCCGACGTGTGGATGACCCGCCCCACGACGGCGTTCAGCGGCGGCTTGCCGGGGTAGCCGGTCACCTCGACGTAACGGAAACCGTGGAAGGTGAACCGCGGCTCGTACGTCTCCTTGCCGCCGCCCTTGAGGGTGTAGGTGTCCGTGGCCTTCGCCGTCCGGAGGTTGGCGGTGTAGATCGTGCCGTCCGGGTTCAGTACCTCGGCGTGCCGCAGCCGCACGGTGGTGCCGGCCTTCCCGGCGACGGTGAGCCTGACCGCGCCGACCATGTTCTGGCCGAGGTCGTAGACGAACACGCCGGGCTTCGGCTCGGTCAGCTTCCGTGCGGGCAGCTCGCGTTCGAGACGGGTGGGGCCGCCCGCCTCGGCCACGAGGGCGGCGCTCACCTTGTCGACGACGGTGGCCGCGACCCAGCCGGAGTCGTCGAACCCGGCCCGCGTCCAGCCGTCGGTCTCCAGGCGTGCGTCGTACTCCTCGCCCGCCATCAGGTCGGCCTCGGTGACGGGACCGGTCGAGGCGCGCCAGTCCGTGCCGGACAGCACCCGCTCGGTCGAACCGTCGGTGTACGTGACCTCCAACTGGGCCAGGAACGCGGGCCGTTCGCCGTACTGATGCGGTCCGAACCAGGCGATGTTCCCGGCGTACCAGCCCGCGGCGACCGTCGCCCCGAGTGCGTTGGCCCCGGACTTCACCAGCTTCGTCACGTCGTAGGTCTGGTACTGGACCCGCTTGCGGTAGTCCGTCCAGCCCGGCGCGAGCCGGTCCTCGCCGACCCGCTCGCCGTTGATGTGGGCCTCGTACAGGCCGAGCGCCGAGGCGTACAGGCGCGCCCGGGCGACGGACCTGCCCTTGAGCCGGAACTCGTGACGCAGCTGGGCGGCGGGGGAGTGCGACGGAGCGACCTTGCCCCAAGGGCCCGAGCCCCACTTCGCGAGCGCCTTCGCCGCCTTCCACGAAGTGTCGTCGAACCCGGCCGACCTCCAGTCACCGGCGGGCTCCTGGTCGGCGGCCTTCCAGTCGGCGCCAGTGGCGAAGGTCTTCACCCCGTCCGCCGTCGTCAGCTCCAGGAGACCGAGGAGACCGGCGGGGCTGTCCGTGGCGTTGACGGCGGCGACTGCCAGCGTGGCTGTTCCGGCGTGGAGTTGGGCCGTCACGTCGACGACTGCCGGGCGGCGCCAGTTCTCCGCCGGGCCGTCCGGGTCGGCGTGCGCCACCTCGGTGCCGTTCACGTACGCGGTGTAGCCGTCGTCGGCGGTCATCACCAGGCGGGCCCGGGTCAGCCCTTCCGGGATGTCGGCCCGGCCGCGGAAGTAGCGGGTTCCCGCCGGGGCGCCGGCGGCCGGGTCACCCTCGGGGAACCAGATCCAGGAGGCGTCGTCGAGCGCGGGCGCCCCGATCAGCGCCGCGGGCGCGCCGATCCACCGGGCCGACCAGTCCGACGCGGCGGTCAGACCGGTCTCCCACCAGGACGGCTCGCTCCACTCGGAGGCCCGGCCGGTGGTGTCCCAGACCCGGACGGACCAGTAGTAGCGGGTACGCGCGGTCAGGGCGGGTCCCGCGTAGGGGACGAGGGTGGACTCGGTGGAGTCGACCTTGCCGCTGTCCCACACGTCGGGGTCGGTGAGGCGGCTCGCGGCGGTGGCCACGCGTATCTGACAGGCGCTCTGCGCCCGGCCGGGCTCGTCCGACTCCAGAGGCCAACTCAGCCTGGGATGCGGCACGTCGAGGCCGAGCGGGTGCCTCACGTACTCGACGGTGGGTGCGTTCACGCGCACGGCCTTCGCGGCCCGAGCTCCTGCGGCGGCTCCCGAGGCGGGCGCGGCCTGCGCGGCTCCCGGCGCGGCGGAGGCGACGGCCGTCCCCAGGGCGGCTGTCGCGGTCGTGCTGAGCAGTCGTCTTCTGCTGATCACACTCGGCTCCATACGACTCGGCTATGAATCGTTTCAGGGAGGGAAGCTAGAGTGACGAATGTGGCCTGTCAAGGGTTTGCCGCAGCGCTGCGAAGGGTTGAGAGCCTGCTCTGGGAGATTTCCAAGTCTCACCATTGACGCCGCTGTTGGTGCGGGACTAGCTTCCGTGCAATCTGTTTGAAACCTTTCATAGTCAAGCCCTTCAGACCCGATCGGTGCCATCCCATGAGAGAGCCCCCCGTCCTGGCCGTAGAGGGACTCGACAAGTCCTTCGGTGCCGTGCGCGCCCTCCACGGCGTGTCCCTGCAGCTCCACGCCGGAGAGGCGCACGCCCTCGCCGGAGAGAACGGCGCGGGGAAGTCCACCCTCATCAAGACGCTCGCCGGGGTCCACCGGCCCGACGCCGGCACCGTGCTCATCGACGGCGAACCCGTCACCCTGCACGGACCCGCCGACGCCCGCGACGCCGGGATCGCGGTCATCTACCAGGAGCCCACGCTCTTTCCGGACCTGTCCGTCGCCGAGAACATCTTCATGGGGCGCCAGCCCCGCCGCTCCCTCGGCCGGATCGACCACAAGGCGGTCAACGCCGCGGCCGCCGCGCTCTTCGCACGCCTCGGCGTCGACCTCGCCCCCGAGCAGCCCGCGCGCGGCCTGTCCATCGCCGACCAGCAGATCGTCGAGATCGCCAAGGCGCTCTCCTTCGACGCCCGGGTCCTGATCATGGACGAGCCGACCGCCGCGCTCACCGGCAGCGAAGTGGCCCGCCTCTTCGCCGTGGTGCGCACCCTGCGCGAACAAGGCTCCGCCATCCTCTTCATCTCGCACCGCCTGGAGGAGATCTTCGGGCTGTGTCAGCGCGTCACGACGCTGCGCGACGGCACCCTGATCGCGAGCGAACCCGTCGAGGGCCTCACCGAGGACGACCTCGTACGCCGGATGGTCGGCCGTGACCTCGACGAGCTCTACCCCAAGCAGGCCACCGACATCGGCGCGGTCGCCCTGAGCGTGCGCCGCCTGACCCGCGAAGGGGTCTTCACCGACGTGTCGTTCGACGTGCGGCGCGGCGAGATCGTCGGCCTCGCGGGGCTCGTCGGGGCCGGTCGCAGCGAGGTCGCGCGGGCGGTCTTCGGCATCGACCGCCGGGACGCGGGCACCGTCGAGATCGACGGCCGTGCGCTGGTCAACGGCGCCCCCAGCACCGCCATGGCCGCCGGACTCGCCCTCGTACCCGAGGACCGGCGCGCCCAGGGCCTCGTGATGGGCATGTCGATCGAACGCAATATAGGGCTCACGGGGTTGCGCACGACCGCGCGGGCCGGACTCATGGACCGTGGGGCCGAGCGCAGCCGCTCACTGGACTGGGCCATGAAGCTCCAGGTCAAGTACGCGCGGATCGCCGACGCGGTCGGCACGCTGTCCGGCGGCAACCAGCAGAAGGTCGTCCTCGCCAAGTGGCTCGCCACCGGCCCCCGCGTGCTGATCGTCGACGAGCCGACCCGCGGCATCGACGTCGGCACCAAGGCCGAGGTGCACCGGCTGCTTTCCGGACTCGCCGCGGACGGCGTCGCGGTCCTGATGATCTCGTCCGACCTTCCGGAGATCCTCGGCATGGCCGACCGCGTCCTCGTCATGCACGAGGGGCGCCTCACGGCGGAGATCCCGCGCAACGAGGCGACGGAGGAGTCCGTGATGGCGGCGGCGACAGGGAGGGCTGCTTGATGCGCGGCCCGAACGAAACGCACCCCGGAAGGAGGACCCCATGACCGTCACCGCACAGCCCCCCGCGCCCGCCGTCGATCCCGACAAGGCCGGCGGCACCCGGCTCGTCGACCGGGTCTTCAAGATGCGTGAACTCGCCATCCTGCTCGTCTTCCTGGTGATGATCGGCATCACCCAGGCCGGCAACAGCGAGTTCCTCTCGGAGCAGGGCATCAAGGACCTGCTTCTCAACGCCACCATCCTCGTCCTCGTCGCCACCGGTCAGGCGCTGGTCGTCATCACGCGGAACGTCGACCTGTCCGTCGGCTCGACCCTCGGCATCAGCGCCTTCGCCGCCGGTGACTACCTCCACGGCGGCGGCAACTCCATCGTCGCGATCGTGCTGGCCGTCGCCCTCGGCGTCGGCTGCGGGCTCCTCAACGGCGCCCTCGTCAGCCTCGGCCAGGTACCGGCCCTCGTCGTCACCCTCGGCACGCTCTACGTCATCCGCGGCATCGACTCCATCTGGGTCGGCTCGCGGCAGATCACCGCGTCCGATCTGCCGGGCGGATACGTCGACTTCGGCTCCGGCGGCATCTCCGCCGTGCCGTATCTCGCGCTGATCGCCCTCGCCGTCCTCATCGCGGTCGCGTACTACCTGCGGCACTTCGGCGGCGGGCGCGAGCTGTACGCACTCGGCTCCAACCCGGAGGCCGCCCGCCTCGCCGGCATCCCCGTGCGCCGCCGGATCCTCGCCGCGTACACCGCGTGCGGGGCGCTCGCCGGGCTCGCGGGCGCCCTGTACCTGGCCCGCTTCGGCAACGTCGACTCCGCCACCGGCAACGGCTACGAACTCACCGTCGTCAGCGCCGTCGTGGTCGGCGGCGTCGCCTTCACCGGCGGCTCCGGCAGCGTCTACGGCGCGGCCCTCGGCGCGCTCCTGCTGACCTCCATCAACAGCGTGCTGCCCGCTCTCGGCGTCAGCTCGGTGTGGGTGCTCGCGATCAACGGCGTCCTGCTGGTCCTCGCCATCGCCGTCGACCGGGTCGTCGCCCTGCGCGTCGCCCAGGCACTGAAGAAGAGGGCCGCAGCCAACAGAAGGAGCGGCAGCCATGGCTGATCTCCCCCTCGCCCGTGCCGTCCGGTGGGACACCGTGGTGGGCGCCCTCCTGGTGGTGCTCCTCCTGGCGTCGTTCTCGTTCGTCGACGGCTTCGGCAACGCGCTCAACCTGTCGTTCCTGCTCGGCAACACCCTGCCCATCGCGCTGATCGCGCTCCCGATGACCCTCCTGGTGGTCGCCGGCGAGATCGACCTCTCCGTCGCCTCGACGGCCGGCCTGTCCGGGGCCGTGATGGGCTCCCTGTGGAACGCGGGCATGGCCATCGAGACGATCATCCCGCTGTGCCTCGTCCTCGGCGTCGTCTGCGGACTCGTCAACGGCCTTCTGGTGACCCGCCTCGGGCTGCCCTCCCTCGCCGTCACCATCGGCACCATGGCCGCCTACCGCGGCATCGCCCAGATCATCCTCGGCTCGGACGCGGTCACCGACTTCCCGTCGCAGTACCTGGACTTCGCGGCGGGACGCATCGGCGACACCTTCCTGCCGTACGCGTTCCTGCCGTTCCTGGCGCTGCTCGCGATCGCGGTCGTCATCCTGCACGCGACGCCGTTCGGCCGATCCCTCTTCGCGATCGGCGCCAACGAGGAGGCGGCGCGCTTCGCCGGGATCCGCGTCCGGCGCCACAAGCTGTGGCTGTTCGTCGCCACCGGCCTCATGGCCTCCCTGACCGGCGTCTTCTGGGCCCTGCACTACGCCAGCGCCCGCTACGACAACGCCACCGGGCTCGAACTGTCCGTCGTCGCCGCCGTGTTGCTCGGCGGCATCGACTTCGACGGCGGCAAGGGCACACTCGGCGGCGCGATCGCCGGAGTGTTCCTGCTCGGCGCCCTCCAGAACGCGATGAGCCTGCTCAACGTCTCCGCCCAGTCGCAGATCGTCGTCACCGGCGTCCTGCTCGTCGTCTCCGTGCTCGGACCCCGCGTCGCCCGACAGGTCGCCACCGCACGAGCGGGCCGCCAGGCCGCCACCCCCTCGCCCTGACCTCACGTACCGCCCGAAAGGGGCTCATGATGTCCGCACCCGCACTCCGCCGCGCCTGCCTGGCGCTCGCCGCCGTCACCTCGCTCGCGCTCGCCGCCACCGCGTGCGGCGGCACCACCAAGGACTCGGCGAAGGACGACGACGCCGGCACGTCCTCCCATGCCAAGGCCGATCCGGGGGCCGCCACCAAGAAGGGCCTGAAGGTCGCCTTCCTGCCCAAGCAGGTCAACAACCCGTACTTCACGACCGCCGACAAGGGCGGCGAGAAGGCCGTCACCGAGCTCGGCTCGACGTACAAGGAGACCGGCCCCAACAGCGCCACCGACACCAGCGGGCAGGTCAGTTACGTCAACACGCTCACCCAGCAGCAGGTCGACGCCATGGCCGTCTCGGCGCAGGACCCCGGCGCCCTGTGCACCGCCCTCAAGCAGGCCATGAAGAACGGCATCAAGGTCGTCACCTACGACTCGGACACCAAGCCCGAGTGCCGCAACGCCTTCGTCTCGCAGGCCAGTGCCGAGGCCCTCGGCCGCACCCAGGTCCAGCTCCTGGGCGAACAGACCGGCTACAAGGGCGAGATCGCGATCCTGTCCGCCGCACAGACCGCGACGAACCAGAACACCTGGATCGACTTCATGAAGGACGAGCTGAAGAAGCCCAAGTACAAGGATATGAAGCTGGTGAAGGTCGCGTACGGCAACGACGACGCCCAGCAGTCCTTCCAGCAGACCCAGGGCCTCCTCCAGGAACACCCCGAGCTCGCAGGGATCATCTCCCCGACCACCGTCGGCATCAAGGCCGCCGCCCAGTACCTGTCCGGCTCCAAGTACAAGGGCAAGGTCAAGCTGACCGGCCTCGGCACCCCCAACGACATGCGCAAGTACGTCAAGAACGGCACGGTCGAGGGCTTCGAGCTGTGGGACCCGGCCAAGCTCGGCGAGCTCGCCGCCCGCACCGCCGTCGCGCTGTCCTCCGGGCAGATCACCGGCAAGGAGGGCGAGACCTTCGAGGCCGGCGGCATGGGCACCTTCACCATCGGCAAGGACGGCGTGATCGACCTCGGCAAGCCCACCGTCTTCGACCGGAAGAACATCGACGACTACCACTTCTGAGTCCCGGACCTGCGAGTCCACCGTCTCCACAGCCACCAGCGCATTCACGGGTAATCTGAACCATTCCCGTCGCTCATCGCCCCATGGAGGTCCCCGCCCGATGGCCCAGTCGGTGGGTATCAAGGACGTCGCCCGCGCCGCCGGAGTCTCCGTCGGCACGGTTTCGAACGTCATCAACCGCCCGGACTCCGTCGCCTCCGACACCAGGGTCCGGGTGCTGTCCGCCATCGACCGGCTCGGCTACGTACGCAGCGAGTCGGCGCGCCAACTGCGCGCCGGCCGCAGCCGCATCATGGGGCTGCTCGTCCTCGACATGGGCAACCCGTTCTTCGTGGACGTCGCGCGCGGCGCCGAGCGTGCCGCGCGCGACGCGGGGCTCGGCGTGATGGTGTGCAACAGCGCGCAGAACCCCTCCGAGGAGGCCGAGTACCTCTCCCTCTTCGCCGAGCAGCGCGTGCGGGGCGTGCTCCTCACGCCGGCCGAGGCGAGCGGCCGCAACATCGAGAGCTTCCGGAGGCACGGCATCCCGTTCGTGCTCGTCGACCGTGTCGCCGAGGGCACCTCGGAGTGCTCCGTGTCCGTGGACGACGTCACCGGCGGCGCCCTCGCCGTGCGCCACCTCGTGGACGCCGGACACCGCAGCATCGCCTACGTCAGCGGACCGCCCGCGCTCAACCAGGTCAAGGACCGCCGCACCGGCGCCCTCCAGGCCCTCGCCGAGGCGGGCCTCCCGGCCGGAGCGCTGCGCGAACTGCCCACCGAGCGGCTCGACGTCGCTGCGGGACGCGACGCCGGGGCCCGCCTGCTCGGCCTCGCCGACCGCCCCACCGCCGCGTTCTGTGCCAACGACCTGCTCGCACTCGGCGTCCTCCAGGCGATGTACGCGGCCGGTGTACGGGTCCCCGAGGACATAGCGATCGTCGGCTACGACGACATCGAGTTCGCGTCGGCCGCCACGGTGCCCCTGACCTCCGTACGCCAGCCCGCCGTCACCATGGGAGCGATGGCCGCCGAACTCCTCCTGGAGGAGACGGAACCCGCGAGCGGCGAACCCCACCACCACCGCAGGGTCGTCCTCCAGCCCGAGCTGGTCGTACGGGGGTCGAGTCTGGGCTCGCGCTGACATGTGCTCAACTGGGCGGACAGCACGCACCGCATTCCGAACGCCGCCCAGGAGCCTCCTTGTCGACCGTCACCTACCGCCAGCCCGGAGTCGTCCTCACCGACCGCCGCTTCTCCGTGCCGCTCGACCACGACCACCCCGAGGGCGAGCGCATCGAGCTGTTCGCCCGCGAGGCGGTGGCCGTCGGCAAGGAACACGCGAACCTCCCGTGGCTCCTCTACCTCCAGGGCGGCCCCGGATTCGGCGCCAACCGGTTCTCCGGCAAGCAGGCCTGGCTCGGCACGGCGCTCCAGGACCACCGGGTGCTCCTCCTCGACCAGCGCGGCACCGGCAGCTCGACCCCGGCCAACCGGCAGACGCTCCCGCTGCGCGGCGGCCCGCGCGAACAGGCCGACTACCTCACGCACTTCCGCGCCGACTCGATCGTCCGCGACTGCGAGGCGATCCGCGGCGAGGTGACCGGCGGCGCCCCCTGGACGGTCCTCGGCCAGAGCTTCGGCGGGTTCTGCGCCACGCACTATCTGTCGACGGCCCCCGAGGGCCTCACCGCCGCCGTCATCACCGGCGGCCTGCCCACTCTCGACGGTCACGCGGACGACGTCTACCGCGCCGCGTACCCGCGCATCGAACGCAAGGTCGCCGCCCACTACGCGCGCTACCCGCAGGACGTCGAGCGCGCCCGCCGCATCGCCGAACACCTCGCCGAGCACGAGCCCGCACTGAACGGCGGCTACAAGCTGACCGTCGAGGCGTTCCAGTCCCTCGGCATCCTGCTCGGCGGGACCGGCGGCAGCGACCGCCTGCACTACCTCCTGGAGGACGCCTTCGTGCGCACCCCGGGCGGCGTCGAACTGTCCGACGCCTTCCAGGAGGACGTACAGGCCGCGCTCTCCTACGCCGGACACCCGCTGTACGCGCTCGTGCACGAGGCCATCTACGGACAGGACGCCCGCCCCACGAACTGGTCGGCCGAGCGCGTACGCGGGGAGTTCCCGCAGTTCGACGCCGCGAAGACGCTCGCCGGTGACGGGCCCCTGCTCTTCACGGGCGAGTCCGTGCACCCGTGGATGTTCGACTGCGACCCGGCCCTGCGCCCCCTGCGCGAGACCGCCGAACTCCTCGCCGCCCGCACCGACTGGGCCCCGCTGTACGACCCCGCGCGCCTGGCAGCCAACGAGGTGCCGGTCGTCGCCGCTGTCTACCACGACGACATGTACGTCGACAGCGCCCACGCCCTGAGCACGGCCCGCGCCATCAAGGGCCTGCGCACGTGGGTCACCGACGAGTTCGAGCACGACGGACTGCGGGCCGGAGCGCCTCGCGTCCTCGACCGGCTGCTCGCCATGCTGCACGGCGACATCTGACACAGGGCGGCGGGAGCTGCCCCAGGTGCTCGGCGCGGTCCCGGTTTCGCCGGCTCACGCCCACCGGCCGGCGAACCGGAACCGTCGTCACGGATTCAGGAATCCACACGGATTCACGTATCCATCAGTGGCAGACCGGGCAGCACCTTCTCGATGGTGATGGGGAAGTCGCGCACGCGCACGCCGGTGGCGTTGAACACCGCGTTCGCGATCGACGCACCGGCCCCGCAGATGCCCAGCTCGCCGACGCCCTTCGCGCCCAGGGCATTGGCCTTGTCGTCGTACCCGTCAAGGATGACCGCGTCGACGTCGGGGATGTCGGCGTGCACCGGCACCAGGTACTGCGCGAAGTCCCGGTTGACGAAGGCGCCGGATCGCAGGTCGACCACGGCCTCCTCTTCGAGGGCCGCGCCGGCTCCCCAGATCATGCCGCCGATCAGCTGCGAGCGAGCCGTCTTCGCGTTGAGCACGCGGCCGACCGAGAACACGCCGAGCATCCGCCGCAGACGGATCTCGGCGGTGTCCGCGTCGACCCCCACTTCGGCGAAATGGGCCCCGTAGGTGTTGATCGAGTAGTCCGTGTAGTTCGGATCATCGCCCATGAAGCGGGTACCGCCCTCCGCCTCGAACCCTTCCGGACGGCTGCGTGCGACGATCTCGCTCAGCGCCTCGGACGCGCCGCCGATGCCCACGTTGCCATCGGAGAACACGGCGTCTGCCGGGTCCAGGCCGTGCAGCGGGGAGCGGGTGTCGTCGCGCGCCGCGGCCAGGAGCTGCTCGCGCAGGGTCATACACGCACCATGCACCGCATTGCTCGAGCTGGCGGCGCCCCACGAGCCGCCGGATCCCCAGCTGGTGGGAAAGTCGGAACGCCCGAGCTCGATCCGCACCCGGTCGGGCGGCAGCCCGAGCCCCTCGGCCGCGACCTGGGTCAGGACGGTGTACGTGCCCGTGCCGAGATCGGTCATGTCCGTCCGGACGACGGCGGTGCCGTCAGCCTCCAACCGCACTCGCACAGCTGTCGGCCCTTGGAAGTGCCCGCGGATGGCGGCCGACATGCCGTATCCGACCAGCCACCGCCCGTCGCGCACACTCGCCGGCGTGGCGGGGCGGCGCTCCCAGCCGAACCGGCGCGCGCCCTCGCGCAGGCACTCCACCAGGTGCCGGTCGCTGTACGGCACGCCTCGCTCGGGATCGACGGTGGGCTCGTTGAGGATCCGCAGCTCGACCGGGTCCATCCCGAGCGCTTGGGCCAGCTCGTCCATCGCCGACTCGACCGCCAGCATGCCCGGCGCTTCGCCCGGCGCGCGTACGTCCGTCCCGGGCGGCAGATCGAGCGGCGCAAGACGGTGGCTGGTCAACCGGTGGGGCGCGGCGTAGAGACTGCGGGTCGTGGCGGCGGTCTGCTCGGCGTACTCCACGTCGGGGTTGGTGTGCATGGTGACGTCATGGGCGATCGCGTTCAGCCGTCCGTCCTGCTCCGCGCCCAGTCGGACCCGCTGGCTGGTTGTGGAACGGTTGCCGACGAGCTGGAAGATCTGCTGCCTGGTCATCGCGACCTTGACCGGTTGGCGCAACTCGCGAGCGGCGAGCGCCGCCAGGATCGTCTCGGAATGGATGCCCAGCTTGGAGCCGAACCCCCCGCCGACGAAGGGGGTGACGATGTGAATCCGCTCCGGGTCGAGCCGGAGCGTGCCGGCGACCGAGGCCCGCGCCGCGTCGACGATCTGGCAGCTGACGTAGACGACCAGGTCCTCGTCGCGCGGTTCCACCAGACACGCGTGCGGTTCCATCGGCATCGAGAGTTCGTACGGCGTCGTGTACAGCTGGTCGACCTTGACCGCCGCGCTGTCGAACCCGGCATCGAAATCGCCGACCGCAGTGTCGGTGGGGAGACCGGCGTTGACCACTTTCGGGATGTACACCTCGTCTTCCTGCTCGGCAAAGTTGAAACGTCCGTGCCCGTCGGCGTATTCGACGTCGACCAGATCGGCCGCCCCTCGGGCCTGTTCGAGGGTCGCGGCGACGACGAATGCCACCGGCTCGCCGAAATAGTGGACGTCGGGGCCGGTCAGCACCGGCTGGGCGCGCCAGTACTCGGACGGAACGGACTCGTCACGGACACCCTGTGCGGGGGCATTGTGATAGGTCATCACCATCTTTACGCCAGGTGCGCGTTCGGCGTTCTCGGTGTCGATCCGGGTGATGCGGCCTTTGCCGATCGTCGCGCCGACGATGAACCCGTAGAGAGGCTGGCCGGCCCCCCACTGCTCGTAGGCGTATGTGGCCCGGCCGGCGACCTTCAACGGGCCGTCGACACGGTTCAGCGCTTGCCCGATCATCTCGTCTCCTCAGCTCGCCCGAGCCGCTTGCGCCAGCGTGCGGCACAGCGTGCGCCTGGCCAGCTCGATCTTGAAGTCGTTCTGCCCCTGTCCCACGGCGTCGCGCATCGCGGCCTCGGCGGCGGCGCGATAGGTGGCCATCGTGGCGGGACGGCCGGTCAACGCGGCCTCGGCCTCGATGGACCGCCAGGGCTTGTGCGCCACACCGCCGAAAGCCACCCGCGCGTCACTGATCGATCCCTGATCGGTCGAGACGACGGTCGCCACGGAGACCAGCGCGAACTCGTACGACGCCCGGTCTCGCACCTTGCGGTAGATCTGCCGGCCCGGCGGGGGCGGGGGAAGGAGCACGCTCGTGATCATCTCGCCGGGACGCAGCACGGTCTCGATGTGCGGCGTATCGCCCGGCAGCCGGTAGAAGTCCGAGATGGCGACGCGGCGTACCGACCCGTCGGCGTCGAGCAGCTCGATCTCCGCCTCCAGCGCGGTCATCGCGACGGCCATGTCCGAGGGATGGGTGGCGATGCAGGAGCCGCTGGCCCCGAGGACGGCGTGAATCCGGTTGAACCCGCCGATCGCCGAGCATCCGGAACCGGGATCCCGTTTGTTGCAGCCCGCAGCGGTGTCGTAGAAGTAGGGGCAGCGAGTGCGCTGCAACAGATTCCCCCCGGTGGACGCCTTGTTGCGCAGCTGTCCCGAGGCTCCGGCCACCAGTGCCTCCGACAGCACCGGGTAGCGGGTACGCACTCGGGTATCGGCGGCCACATCGGAATTTGCCGCCTGGGCCCCGATGCGCAGTCCGCCGTCCGGGAGCTCCTCGATGTCCCGCAACGGAAGCCGACTGATGTCGACCAGATGGCTGGGCTTCTCGATGTCGAGCTTCATCAGGTCGAGCAGGTTGGTGCCGCCGCTGATGAACTTCGCGCCGGTTCTGGACACCGCTGAGACGGCGGCCTGCGCGTCGCTCGCTCGCTCGTACGTGAACGCTCTCATTCCGGGTCTCCCACCGCGATGCCGCGGATGGCCGCGACGATGTTCGGATAGGCGGCGCACCGACAGATGTTGCCGCTCATCCGCTCGCGGATCTCCGCATCGGTCAACGCGATCCGCGGCGAGGTCACGTCAGCGGTGGCGTGGCTGGGCCAGCCCGCCTCCACCTCGGTGAGCATGCCGACAGCCGAACAGATCTGGCCGGGAGTGCAGTAGCCGCATTGGAAGCCGTCACGCTCGACGAAGGCACGTTGCATGGGGTGCAGGTCATCGGGATCGCCCAGGCCTTCGATCGTCACGACCTCGTCGTCCTCGTGCATCACGGCGAGCGTCAGACAGGAGTTGACGCGCCGGCCGTTGATCAGCACCGTGCAGGCACCGCACTGCCCGTGATCACACCCCTTCTTGGTCCCGCTCAGGCGCAGGTGCTCGCGCAGCGCGTCGAGCAGTGAGGTCCGTGGATCCACCTCCAGTCGTCGCACCTGATCGTTGACGTTCAACTCGATCGCCGAGAGCTGGGCCGTCTCGCCCTGGCTCCGCCCTGCGGCGCCCGTATCCGAATCGCTCACCACAGCCCGCCTTCCTCGCTGGGTGCGGGTGTCACCCTGGATATGTGTCGCCACTGTCGGGCGCACTCCTCCTCAAGATCTCGCAGGAATCGATGCACCGCTCGTCGGGAGGCGCTCAATCGCGCCCGCCTCACTCGACCGGGCGCTTCTGCGCGGCAGCCCGGCGCGGATCCCGCGCAGCCACACCGCGAACCTGCGCCGGTGGCGAAGACGGGCCGTCGGCGTGTCTGTGTGTGGGGGGTGGCCCAGAGTCTTTGAGTGAGACTCGCGGACGAGGACCCCGAGGCCTGGTGCCGCTCGTTCCGCACCGGAAACGTCGAAGCGATGGCGCCCCGCTTCGGAGGCGTACCGGCCGTAGCGTTCGAACCCTTCAGTCGGTAGGGCCTGTCACCTACTCTGCCCCATCTGATGACACGTCTGATGACACGTCAGAAAGGGTGGGTGGTGGCGGGATGATCGACACGACAGGCAATGAACTCCCCGACGACAAAGACAGCGAACGGCGGCTCCGGCTGGACGTGGAGGACGGCGGCATCGGCGTCCTCACCCTGTGCCGGCCGGAGAAGCTGAACGCCTGGAGCTGGGAGTCGAGCCGCCAGCTCGGGCTGCTCGCCGACCGGATCCGCTTCGACGACACGATCCGGGTGGTGCTGCTGCGGGCCGAGGGGCGGGCCTTCTGCGCGGGCATCGACATCAAGGCGCCCGGCGGCGCGATCACCGGCAGCACCGGGTCCGAGCGGACGCGCAACTACTACGAGGGCATCCGCTGGGTCCACGAGCGGTTCCGCGCGTTCGCCGGCCTGCCGCAGCCCGTCGTCGCGGCCGTACAGGGCTACTGCCTCGGCGTCGGGTTCGAGCTGGCCCTGATGGCCGATGTGCGGATCGCGGCCGACGACGCGGTGTTCGCGCTGCCGGAGGCGCGGCTCGGGGTCGCGGTCGACGCGGGCGGCGATCTGCGGATCGCGCGCGAGGCGGGCGCGGGGTGGGCCAAGTTCCTCGCGCTGACGGGCCGCCGCATCGACGCGGGGGCGGCGCACCGGCTGAACCTCGTCCAACAGGTCACCGCAGCAGGCGAGTTGGACGATGCGGCTCGTATGGTCGCCGCGGAGATCGCGGCGAACGCGCCGCTCGCCACGCAGTCCATCAAGCGTGACATCGACGCCTTCGCGGACGCGGGCCTAGAGGCCGCGCTCGACCGGGTGGCGATGAGCGCGGCCCTCACACTCACGTCGGAGGACATCAGGGAGGGGTACACGGCGAAGGCGGAGCGGCGCGCGCCGCGGTTCGAGGGGAAGTAGGGCCCGCGGTGCCCGTGTCCTACACGGTCACTACTCGAACAACCCCCTCCCCATCTGCTCCCGCACGGTCACCACGGGCGGGCTCACCAGCCCGCGCCGCTGCCAGTTCGCCCCGTCCACGACGAGTGTGTGGCCGCTGATGAAGCGGGCGTAGGGGGAGGCGAGGAAGGTGGCGGCCCAGCCCAGCTCGCGGGGTGCGCCGACGCGCAGGGCGGGCTGCCGGGCGTCGTGGCCGGCGTCGTCCCTCTCGATGCCCTCCTCTCTGGGGCCGCCTCTCTCGAGGTTGGCGCGGATGTCGCCCGTCATGTCCTCGTGCGGCATGAGCCCCGGCACGAGGCCGTTGACCTGGATGCCGTACGGGCCCCACTCCACGGCCAGCGTCTCCACCAGGTTCTTCACGCCCGCCTTGGCCGCCGCGCTGTGGGCGAAGCCGGGGCCGCCCGTCCATGCGTACGAGGCGCCGACGGCGATCACCGATCCCGGCGTGCCCTCCGCGAGGTGTCTGCGGCCGAACTCGCGCGTCATGTAGAAGGTGCCGTTGAGGGTGATGTCGACGACGGTGCGCCAGGCGTTCGGGCTCATGTCCTCGGCGGGCACGGGGAAGTTGGCGGCCGCGTTGTTGACGAGGACGTCGGGTGTGCGCCCGTGCGCGGCCTCCGCCGCGTCGAAGACCTCGGCGATGCGGTCCGGGTCCCTGATGTCACAGACCGCGGCCGTCACTGTGCCGCCGTCCCGGCTCACGCGCGCCAGTTCCTCCAGTGCGGGCTCCAGATGCGCGGCCCGGCGGCTCACGATCACCACGTCCGCGCCGAGCCGTGCGAACTCGGCGGCGACGGCCTTCCCGAGCCCGGTCCCGCCACCGGTGACCAGGACCAGGCTTCCCCGGTACGTTCCCGGGAGCAGCGCCGTCGTGCCGGCCGGGGGAGGGGCGGGCAGTCCCCGCGGTGTGGTCGCACGGGCGGGGCCGGTCGAGTCCGTCATGCCGTATCGATACCGCGTGGACGCCGAAAGCTCCATGCCTGCGACGGCAGGCGCGAAAAAGGGTCGCCCGCCTGTTCCCAGATCTCCAAGCGACCGCTTAGTATGCGAACGAGCCCGGTCAGACGAAGCAGTCCCGTGGAGGCCCCGCATGCAGGCATGGCAAGTGCACCGGAACGGCGAGCCGAGCGAGGTGATGGAGCTCGCCGACGTCGAGCGGCCCGTCCCCGGCGACGGCCAGGTCCTGCTCAGGGTGCGCGCGGCGAACATCAACTTTCCCGACGCGCTGATGTGCCGCGGCCAGTACCAGGTGCGGCCGCCGATGCCGTTCACGCCCGGCGTGGAGATCTGCGGCGAGACCGAGGACGGCCGGCGCGTGCTGGCGAACCCGGCGCTGCCGCACGGCGGCTTCGCCGAGTACGCCGTGGCGGACGCCGCCGCCCTGCTGCCCGCGCCGGACGCGCTCGACGACGCCGAAGCCGCGGCCCTGCACATCGGCTACCAGACGGGCTGGTTCGGCCTGCACCGCAGGGCGCACCTCCAGGCGGGCGAGACGCTCCTCGTGCACGCGGCGGCCGGCGGCGTCGGCAGCGCGGCCGTCCAGCTCGGCAAGGCGGCCGGCGCCACCGTCATCGGCGTCGTCGGCGGCGAGGAGAAGGCGAAGGCGGCCCGCGACCTCGGCTGTGACGTCGTCATCGACCGTCGCGCGCAGGACGTCATCGCCGCCGTGAAGGAGGCCACCGGCGGCCGGGGCGCCGACGTCATCTACGACCCGGTCGGCGGCGAGGCGTACACGCAGTCCACGAAGGTCGTCGCCTTCGAGGGCCGGATCATCGTCGTCGGATTCGCGAGCGGCACCATCCCGAGCCCGGCCCTCAACCACGCCCTGGTGAAGAACTACGCGATCCTCGGCCTGCACTGGGGCCTGTACAACACCAAGGACCCGAAGCTGGTCGCCCACTGCCACGAGCAGCTCACCGAACTCGCGGCGCGTGGCGCGATCAAGCCGCTGATCAGTGAGCGGGTTCCGCTGGGCGGCGCAGCGGCTGCCGTGCAGCGCGTCGCCGACGGCGTCACCACCGGCCGTGTCGCAGTGGTGCCCGGCCGCGAGGGGGCGGGCGCATGACGGACGCCGCCGAACTGCGCCGCCGCACCCAGGAGTTGCTGTCCGCGTATCCGCCCGCGACCACGGGCCGTACCGACTTCCTCAAGGCCCGCTTCGACGCCGGACTCGCGTGGGTGCACTACCCGCGGGGCCTCGGCGGGCTCGGTCTGCCGCGCTCGCTCCAGGCCGTCGTGGACGCCGAACTCGCCGCCGCGGACGCCCCGGACAACGATCCGCGCCGCATCGGCATCGGCCTCGGCATGGCCGCCCCGACGGTGCTCGGCTTCGGTACCGACGAGCAGAAGCAGCGCTTCCTGCGCCCGCTGTGGATCGGCGAGGAGGTGTGGTGCCAGCTGTTCAGCGAGCCCGGCGCGGGCTCCGACCTCGCGGCCCTCGGCACCCGCGCCGTGCGCGACGAGGCCACCGGCGACTGGGTGATCAACGGCCAGAAGGTGTGGACGTCCGGCGCGCACGCCGCCCGCTGGGCCATCCTCATCGCCCGTACCGACCCGGACGTGCCCAAGCACCGCGGCATCACGTACTTCATCTGCGACATGAGCGACCCGGGCGTCGAGGTGCGGCCGCTGCGCCAGATCACCGGCGAGGCCGAGTTCAACGAGGTGTTCCTCACCGACGTCCGCATCCCGGACAGCCGCCGCCTCGGGGAGATCGGCGACGGCTGGAAGGTCGCGCAGACCACGCTCATGAACGAGCGCGTGTCGATCGGCGGCTCCCGCATCCCGCGCGAGGGCGGCATGATCTCCGCGGTCGCGAAGACCTGGCGCGAACGCCCCGAGCTGCGCACCCACGACCTGCACCAGCGGCTCCTGAAGCTGTGGGTCGAGGCCGAGGTCGCCCGCCTCACCGGCGAGCGTCTGCGCCAGCAGCTCGCCGCCGGACAGCCGGGCCCCGAGGGCTCCGGCATGAAGCTCGGCTTCGCCCGCCTCAACCAGGAGATCAGCGGCCTGGAGATCGAACTCCTCGGTGACGAGGGCCTGTTGTACGACGACTGGACCATGCGCCGGCCTGCCGTCGTCGACTTCCTGGCCCGTGACGCCGGATACCGCTATCTGCGCGCGAAGGGCAACAGCATCGAGGGCGGGACGAGCGAGGTCCTGCTCAACATCGTCGCCGAACGGGTCCTCGGGCTGCCCTCCGAGCCGCGCACCGACAAGGACGTCGCCTGGAAGGACCTCGCGCGATGAGCGATCTGCTGTACACGGAGGACGAAGACGCGCTGCGGTCCGCCGTGCGCGGCCTCCTCGCCGCCCACTGCGACGCCGCGTCGGTGCTCGCCCGCGTCGAGACGGACGAGCCGCACGACCGCGCGCTGTGGAAGTCCCTCGCCGAGGGCATGGGGCTCGCGGGCCTGCTGATCCCCGAGGAACTCGGCGGTCAGGGTGCCACGCACCGCGAAGTGGCCGTGGTCCTGGAGGAGTTGGGGCGTTCCGTCGCCCCCGTCCCGTATCTCACCAGCGCCGTCGTCGCGACCGAGGCGCTCCTCGACTGCTCGGGCGACGAGGCCTCCACGCTGCTCGGCGCGCTCGCGTCGGGCCGCACGGTGGGCGTGCTCGCCGTCCCCCTGTCGGCCGCGCCCGGCCAGGCCTTCACCGGTGTACGCGAAGAGGGTGGCCGGCTGGAAGGGCGGGTCACCGGCGTCGCCGACGCGGCGGCGGCCGATGTGCTCGTGGTGCCGACGAGCAGCGGCCTGTACGCGGTCGATGTCACCGACGACGGCGTCACCGTCGAGCCGCGTACGTCCCTCGACGCCACCCGGCCCGTCGCCACGGTGACCTTCGCCGGCGCACGCGCGCGCGTGCTGACCGACAACGCCGTTCCGGCCGTCCGCCGCGCGCTGCGGGCCGGAGCGGGACTTCTCGCGTCCGAGCAACTCGGCCTCGCCGACTGGTGCTTGACCGAGACGGTCCGCTACACGCGCGAGCGCCACCAGTTCAACCGGCCCGTCGGTTCCTTCCAGGCGCTCAAACACCGGCTCGCCCAGGTCTGGCTGGAGGTCGTCGGCGTCCGCGCCGCGGCCCGCAGCGCGGCGGACACCCTCGCCGCCGGGAGTGACGACGCGGACGTCGCGGTGGCCGTCGCCCAGGCGTACGCGGGACCCGCGGCCGTCCATGCCGCGGAGGAGGCGCTCCAGCTGCACGGTGGCATCGGCATGACCTGGGAGCACCCCGTCCACCTCTACCTCAAGCGGGCCAAGGCCGACTCGATCGCGCTGGGTTCCGCGGGCAGGCACCGGGAGGAGCTGGCCGAGCTGGTCGACCTCCGGGCACCCTGACGCCGGGTCCGATGCCGGACACGACATCGGGCCGGATGCCGGAGCCGATGCCCGGCCTGACCCCGGGTTTTACCTTCCCTTGACGAGATGGCATTATTGCGACTCGTTCGCAATAAGAGTTGATCTTCAATAGGGGTGGGCATGGTGGTCAGGCCGGCACGAGGTGCGACAGCGATGGCGGCGGTCGCCGCATTGTCGGTGACCGCCGCGGCCTGTTCGGCTCCAGGAGGGTCGGGCGAAGGTGGCAAGGGGCGGACAGGGTCGAGCGCCGTCGTGGGTATCGCCTACGAACCGGACACGCTCAGCCCGCTCCTGGGCTACGGCAAGGACGGCAACTCGAAGATCTTCGACGGGCTGCTCACCCGCGACGCGGACATGAAGCTGCGGCCCGCGCTCGCCGCCGCCCTGCCGAAGGTGAGCGCCGACGGCCGCACCTACACGTACAAGCTGCGCGACGGCGTGCGGTTCAGTGACGGCAAGCCCTTCTCTGCCGAGGACGTCGTCTTCACCTACGAGACGATCCTCGACAAGAAGACCAACAACGCCTCCAAGACCGAGCTCGACGCCGTCGACACCATCGAGGCCGAGGGTGACGACACCGTCGTCTTCCGCCTCAAGTACCCCTACGCCCCGTTCGCCGAACGCACCGTCCTGCCCATCGCGCCCGAGCACATAGCGGGCAAGCAGGACGTCAACACCGGCGACTTCACCACGAAGCCGGTCGGCACCGGGCCGTACACGCTCGTCAAGTGGTCCAAGGGCGAGAAGCTCACCTTCAAGGCCAACCCCCGCTACTGGGGCGGCGAGCCGAAGGTCAAGAACTTCACCATGGCCATCGTCAAGGACGACGACGTGCGCGCCACCCGGCTGCGCTCCGGCGACCTCGACGGCGCCATCCTGCCGCCCAACCTCGCCGCGACCTTCAAGAGCGACGGCGACAAGAAGACGTACACCGCCCGCACCTTCGACTACCGCGTCGTGACCCTGCCCACCGGCAACAAGGTCACCGGTGACACCGCCGTCCGGCGCGCGCTCGACATCGGCGTCGACCGCAAGGCCATGGTCGACTCGATCCTCTACGGCGCGGGCAAGGAGGCGTACGGCCCGGTCCCGACCGACAGCCCCTGGTTCACCAAGGGCACCGAGCGCACCCACGACCTCGCGAAGGCAAGGGAGATCCTCGACGACGCGGGCTGGAAGGCCGGCAAGGACGGGATCCGCGCCAAGGACGGCGTCCGCGCCGCCTTCCCGCTCTGGTACCTGACCGGCGACAAGCTCCGCCAGGACCACGCCCTCGCCTACGCCTCCGACGCGAAGAAGCTCGGCATCCAGATCAAGGTCGAGTCCGGCACCTGGGAGGTCATCGAGCCGCGTATGCCCAAGGACGCGGTCCTCGCGGGCGGCGGCTCCCCGGCCGACCCCGACTTCGACCAGTACACGCTCCTCAAGTCCTCCCTCGCGGGCGACGGTTTCAACAACATGGCCTGGTACGACAACGCGCGCGTCGACGAGGCACTCGACGCGGCCCGCAGGACCGACGGCCGCGCCGAGCGCAAGGCCGCCTACGACACCGTGCAGCGCGAACTCGCGAAGAACCCGGGCTACACCTTCCTCACCCACATCGACCACCTCTACGTCGTCGGCGACCGGTTCGGCGGCCTCACCACCCAGGTCGAGCCGCACGACCACGGGCTCGCGTCCGGCCCCTGGTGGAACGTCGAGAAGTGGCAGCCGGCCTCGTGAAGCGGCGGCTCCCCTGGGGGCCGATGGCGCGCCTGACAGGACGGCGGATCCTGTTCGCCGTCCCGGTCCTCGCCACCGTGACCTTCGGCGTCTTCGCCATCGCCGCCGCGTCCCCCTTCGACCCCGTCAAGGCCTACGCGGGCACGGCCGGCCTCACCGCCTCACAGGACAACCTCGACCAGCTCCGCGCCAACCTCGGCGTCGACCGCCCCCTGGTCACCCGCTGGTGGGACTGGCTGACCGCCGCGCTCCAGGGCGACCTGGGCGACTCCTCCGTGCTGCGGCAGCCCGTCGCCGACGTCGTCGGCGAACGCATCGGCTGGTCCGTCCTGCTCGCCGCCACCGCTTTCCTCGCCGCCGTCCTGCTCGGCACGGCGCTCGGCGTCCTCGCCGCGCGACGTCAGGGCGGCCGGCTCGACCGAGCGGTCAGCGCGCTCGCCTACACCCTCGAAGCCGCGCCCCCGTTCTGGCTCGGCCTGCTCGCCATATGGCTGTTCGCCCTGAAACTCGGCGTCCTCCCCGCCGGCGGACTCACCGACACCGGCAGCACCACGATCACGGCAGGGCAGATCGCCTCGCACCTGGTGCTCCCCGCCGCCGTCCTCGCCGTCTCCCAACTTCCCTGGTTCGTCCTGTACGTACGCCAGGGCGTCGGCGACGCGCTGGAAGAGGACCCCGTCCGCGGGGCGCGCGCACGCGGACTCGCCCCGCGCACCGTCCTGCTCGGCCACGCCCTGCGCTGCGGAATGCTGCCCGTACTGACCCTCATCGGCTCCCGCGTACCCGAACTGATCACCGGCGCGCTCCTGGTGGAGACCGTGTTCAGCTGGCCGGGCATCGCCGCGGCGACCGTCCAGGCCGCGACGTCCGTCGACTTCCCCCTGCTCGCCGCGCTGACCGTCCTCGCCACGCTCGCCGTGCTCCTCGGCAACCTGGCCGCCGACCTCCTGTACGGCCTCGCCGACCCGAGAGTGGGCTTCGATGGCTGAACTCACCTGGCGCACCTACGGCGGCGCGCGCCGCTCCACGCGCGCGTGGCGGGTCCGCACGTCCGCCGTCCTCGTCGCGGCGGTCGTCCTCGCCGTCCTCGTCGTCCCGCCCCTCGCGCACCTCGACGAACAGGCCGTCGACCTCGCCGCCAAGCTCCGACCACCGTCGTGGGCCCACCCGTTCGGCACCGACGACGTGGGCCGCGACCTGCTGCTGCGCTGCGTGTACGGGCTGCGGGTCTCCCTCCTCGTCGGGGTCGTCGCCGCCGTCGTGGCGACCGTCATCGGCACGGCCGTGGGCGCCCTCGCGGGGGCTGCCGGCGGCTGGACGGACCGGGTCGTCATGCGGCTCGTGGACGTCTTCTCGTCGGTGCCGCACCTGCTCCTCGGCATCTTCATCGTCGCCATGTTCCGGCCGGGCGTCTGGCCGGTCGTCGTCTCCGTGGCGCTCACGCACTGGCTGTCCACGTCCCGGATCGTGCGTGCCGAAGTGCTCTCCCTGCGCTCGCGGCCGTACATCGACGCGGCCGTCTCCGGAGGCTCGTCGCGGTGGCGGATCGCCGTGCGCCACCTGCTGCCGGGCGTCCTGCCGCAGGCCGCACTCGCCGCCGTCCTGATGGTGCCGCACGCCATCTGGCACGAGTCCGCTCTGTCGTTCCTCGGCCTCGGCCTGCCCGCGCACCAGGCGAGCCTGGGCACCCTCGTCCAGTCCGCGCGCGGCTCCCTGCTCGCCGGGGACTGGTGGCCGACGCTCTTCCCCGGCCTGTTCATCATCGTGCCGACCCTGGCGATCGCGGGCCTCGCGGGCGCCTGGCGGGAACGGCTCAACCCGCGCCGCCGATCGGAGCTCATGCTGTGACCCGGCCCCAACCGGTCCTCTCCGTGCGGGACTTGTCCGTACGCTTCCGGATGCGCGACGGTGTGTACGTCCAGGCCGTCAGCGGCGCACGCTTCGACCTCGCGGCGGGCGAGTGCCTCGCCCTCGTCGGGGAGAGCGGCTGCGGCAAGTCGGTGCTCGCGTCGGCCCTCCTCGGGCTCCTCCCGGGGAACGCGGAGACCGCCGGGTCCGCGTTCGCCGGGGACCTCGACCTGCTCGCCGCCGACGAGCGCACCCTGGCCCGCACCGTCCGCGGCCGCCGCGTCGGCCTCGTCCCGCAGAGCCCCGCCGCGCACCTCACGCCCGTACGAACCGTCCGCTCTCAACTGGAGGAAACAGTACGTGAGTTGACCGGGGTGCGGCGCGGGCCGCGGCTGCGGGCCGCCGCAGAGGAAGCGGCGGCGCGCGCCGCGTTCCCCGCCGGGCATCTCGACCGCCACCCGCACGAACTGTCCGGCGGGCTCGCGCAGCGGGCCGCGACCGCGCTGGCCCTGGTCGGCGACGCGCCGCTACTCCTCGCCGACGAACCCACGACCGGGCTCGACCGCGACCTCGTGGAGCGCACCGTCGACGAACTGCGCCGCCACATCGGGGCGGAGCGTGCGCTCCTGCTCATCACGCACGACCTCGCGGCCGCCGAGCGGATCGCCGACCGGGTTGCCGTGATGTACGCGAGCCGCATCGTCGAACTCGCCGACGCCCCCGCCTTCTTCGGCAGCCCCGGGCCCCGGCACCCGTACGCCCGTGGCCTCCTCGACGCACTGCCCGACCGGGAGTTCACGCCCATCCCGGGTATGCCGCCCGAACTGGGCGCGCTCCCGGCGGGCTGCGCGTTCGCCGCGCGCTGCGACCGCGCCACCGACACCTGCGCGACCCGGCCCGCATTCGCGGACGGCGTGGCCTGCCACCACCCCGCGACCATGCCGCTGGAGGCGCCGCGTGCTTGAACTGATCTCCGTCACCGCCGGCTACGAGCGCGCCAACCCCGTAGTGCGGAACGCCGGTCTGACCATCGCCCCCGGAGAGGCCGTCGGGCTCCTCGGGCCGAGCGGCTGCGGCAAATCCACCCTCGCCCGCGTCGCCGCCCTGCTCCACCGCCCCGATTCCGGCCGCGTCGTCATCGACGGGGAGCCGGCCCGCGGCTGGCGCCACCGCGCGCCCCGTGAGCAGCGCACCGCGTTCGGCGTGGTCTTCCAGCAGCCGCGCATGTCGGCCGACCCACGGCTGCGCCTCGCCGACCTCATCGCCGAACCGCTGCGGGCCTCGGGGCGTCCACCGGACGACCGGGTGGGCGAACTTGCCGCGACCGTCGGCCTGGGCACCGACCTCCTGTCACGGCGCCCCCACGAAGTCAGCGACGGACAGCTGCAACGCGCCTGCCTCGCCCGCGCCCTGGCCCTGCGCCCGCGCTGGCTGATCTGCGACGAGATGACGGCGATGCTCGACGCGTCCACGACGGCGGCCCTGGTCGGCGTCGTGGAGGTCTATCGCGAGGAAACGGGTGCGGGGCTGCTGGCCGTGGGCCACGACCGACGTCTCCTTGAACGCTGGTGCGACCGAACGGTGGAGTGGGCCTCGCTGGGCTCGGGCGGGGGTGGCGGGTGAGCGAGGGGCGGGCCGACCCCCGCCCGGCAGCCCCGCGTTCACCCTGAGCGCACAGGTGAACGCGGAGTGCCGGTCCGGCCAACTCCCGCTCCGGGCCTGCCCATCGGTACCTGCGGGACTCCATACTCGCTGGGGTCCCGTACGGCACTCCCCGGGAGGAACACATGGCCCGCCCCACCCGTCGCAGAGCCCTCACCGCCCTCGCAGCGGCGGTCACCGCCACCGTCGCGGTGCCCGGCTACGCGCAGGCGTCCGAGCCCGCGCGGGGCCGCGGTCCCCGCCCCCTGGCGCGCGCCCACGCGCACAACGACTACGAGCACCCCCGGCCCCTCCTCGACGCCCTCGACCACCGCTTCGCCAGCGTCGAGGCGGACATCTACCTCGTCGACGGTCAGCTCCTCGTCGCCCACGACCCCGTCGACCTCGACCCGAAGCGCACCCTCGCGGCGCTCTACCTGGAGCCGCTCGCGGCCCGCGTGAGGGCCAACCACGGCTCCGTGTACCGGGGTTACCGCGCCCCCGTCCAGCTCCTCGTCGACATCAAGACCGAGGGCGCGGCCACCTACCTCGAACTCGACCGCCAACTGCACGGTTACCGTCACTTGTTCACCACGTACGCGCACGGCCGGGTGCGCACCGGCGCGGTGACCGCGGTGATCTCCGGCGACCGTGCCGCCCGCGAGCCCATGGAGCGGCAGCGGGCGCGCAGCGCGTTCTACGACGGCCGCCTCACCGACCTCGGCGCCGCCGCGCCCGCCTCCTTCACGCCGCTCATCAGCGACAACTGGGCGAACAACTTCACCTGGCAGGGCGCGGGACCGATCCCGGCCGCCGAGCGCGAGAAGCTGCGCTCCATCGTGTCGGCCGCCCATCGTGAGGGCCGCCGCGTCCGCTTCTGGGCCACGCCCGACGTCGCGGGACCGGAGCGCGACGCCGTGTGGGGCGAACTGCTCGCCGCCGGCGTCGACCACCTCAACACGGACGACCTGGCGGGTCTCGAAGCGTTTCTCGACGCGCACGAGAAGTAGGCGCCCGCCGTCACATCACTCGTTCGGCGGACACGTCACTCGCCCGGGCGCAGCCTCCGCTACGCCACACTTGCGGCCGAAAGCCGCGGTGTTGGCGTGGCGGAGGAGGTTCGGCGATGTCCCTGTCGATTTCGGTCGTGCTGCTGCTTCTGATCCTGGCGGTGGTCTTCCTGCGCAACGGCGCGATGAAGATCTCGCACGCGACGGTCTGCGTGCTGCTGGGGTTCCTGCTGGCCGGCACGAGTATGGCGCCCACGCTGCAGAACGGCCTGACGGCGACGGCGGGGATCGTGAGCAGCCTGCATCCATGATCCGTCGGCCGTCACCCACGGGTCCGTTGATCGTTTCGGGTTCATGAACAACACCCGTATACGCATGGACACTTCAAGGGCGCGGCCCTAGCTTCGCGCCATGACGAGCAGAGCCCTCAGTCGCGCCCTCGCCCTGACGATGACGATCGCAGCTGCCTCGGTCGCGTACCCGGCCCAGGCGGACGACATCCCCAAGGCCCCCGGTCACCGGCTTGTGGAGCAGTACGCGGGCGCGCCCGCTGAGGCGCACCCCGTGCCGGGGCAGGCTCCGCCGCAGCACCCGTATCTCGCGGCGAACGGGCGCAGCGGCATGCACGCGGACGCGGCCGGCAGCGGCACGTATCCCTGGAGCGGGCCGCTGGGGAACAAGCCCACCGTGAGCAGCGAGAAGATGGCCGCGCTCGGTGGTGAGTGCGCGACGGTGACCTTCGACAAGGACGGCCGCATCGTGACCGTCTGCGGCACGTTCACCGGCTTCCTGGTGAAGCTGCTCGACCCGCACACCCTCAAGACCCTCGCCGAGTACAAGCTCCCGCAGCGCCCGTCCACCATCGAGGCCATCACGCGCCTCGACTTCTCGAAGATCTTCAAGGACACCTCGGGCGGCGCCTACTCGTACCTCGACAACGAGGACCGGCTCGTCCTCGCCGACTCGCGCCAGCACATCGTCAGGCTCGCGCACGAGCAGGCGGCGGACGGCGGTTGGAGCTTCCGTGTGACCGACGACTGGGACCTTACGGGGCAGGTGCCGCACGACTGCGTGAGCTGGACGAACCTCTACCCGAGCGGCACGTGTGACCCGGTGACGTCGGTGATGCCCGACTGGGAGGGTCGCATCTGGTGGGTGACGCGCCAGGGGCGCGTCGGCACGGTCGACCCGGCCAACGGGACGATCAAGTCGGTCCAGCTGCCGGGGGAGGAGATCCAGAACTCCTTCTCGGTCGCCGAGGACGGCGTCTCGATCGTCTCCGACCACGCGCTCTACAGCTTCGAGGCGGATGCGGACGGCACACCGAAGGTCGTCTGGCGCCAGACGTACGACCGCGGCACAGGCACCAAGCCCGGCTCGGTGAACCAGGGTTCGGGCACCACGCCCGACCTGTTCGGCGCGGGCGAGGACTACGTGGCGATCACCGACAACGCGGACGACCGCATGAACATCCTGGTCTACCGCCGCGGCCGCGACGTCCCCGACGACCGCCGCCTTGTCTGCAAGGTCCCCGTCTTCGGCTCCGGCGCCTCCACGACGGACAACTCCCTGATCAGCTACGGCAACAGCCTCGTCGTCGAGAACAACTACGGCTACGAGAACATCACGTCACTCACCTTCGGCCGCTCCGTCGTGGGCGGCGTCACCCGGGTCGACGTACGCAAGGACGGCTCGGGCTGCGACACGGTCTGGGAGAGCAAGGTCCGCTCCCCCTCCACCGTCCCCAAACTCTCCACGGCGAACGGCCTCCTGTACTTCTACACGAAGGACTCCAACCCCCTCGGCATAGACGCCTGGTACTTCACAGCGGTCGACTTCCGCACGGGCGAACCCCGCTGGAAGCAACTGGCGGGCACGGGCATCGCCTACGACAACAACTGGGCCCCGATCACCCTCGGCCCGGACGGAACGGCGTATGTGGGGGCCTTCAACGGACTGGTGGCGGTGCGGGACGAGAACCTGGGCGGTTGAGCCGGGAGGTGGGGTTCAGCGCCGCGAGAACACCCCGATCCCGTTCGCCACGGCCCGCTCCGGTGCGTCCGTCGGGTGGTTTCGTACGGTGACCGCCGCGGCGCCCGGGTCCCTGGTCACCAGGGTCGACGAGCCGCCGCCGTCCAGGCTGAATGCGTCGTCCGCGCCCAACTTGCTCATCGCGTCCGCCACTTCCGCGATGGTCAGGCCGGTGCGGTACTGCGGGGCGCCGTCGAGGGCCAGGAGGAAGAGGTGGCGGCCGTCCGCCGTGGCGCCTGCGGCGGTGCGGACCGCGGCCGTCTTCGCGTCGAGGCCGGGCAGCGGCGCGCCGTCCCGCAGTACGGGGTAGCCGCCGATCGCGAACCGGTAGGGAATGTGGGACGCCGCCGCCACCAGGCGGTGCCTGATCCCGACGCGGTCGCCCGCCGACAGCTTCCGCAGTTCCTGCGCGCCCGCCTCGCGCCCGACGAGCACAGTGGTGCCGGACGCTATGGGACCGCTGCCGGGAGTGTCGGCCGATGACACCACGCGGCCGTGGCGCACCGTCACCTCGTACGTGTCCGTGCTGCACGGCGCGGCCCGGTTCGTGTCGGTGCCGCACGTGGCGCGCACGCGTGACACGCCGCCCCAGTCGGAGGTGAACGCGCCGATCGAACCGACCGGCAGGGCGTACTGGTTGAGGCCGCCGAGCGGCAGCCGCCGGCCGTCGGCGCTGACCGAGCCGTCGAGGGCCATGTGGTCGAGCCGGACCCGGCGGTCCACGCCCACGCCGAGCACGTCCTCGGTGGTGGTGCCGGGCGGGAGAGCGGGGCCGAAGCGCTGGCCGTCCGGCACGGCGGCCTTGAGCGTCCGGCCGTCGGCGACGGCGGGACCGACGGAGGCGCCGGTGGCCTCGACGCCGGGGTGCTGGGACTCGGTGATGTTGAAGAAGTCGCCGTTGACGCCGCCGACCGCGCCGCTCGCGTCGGCCAGCGAGGAGACGGTGGCCCGTCCGCCGACCGCGTCCGGGTGCAGCAGATCGACCCGCACCCGCGGGTTGCGCAGATCGACGCTCAGCACATGGGCGTGCGTGAGGCCCTTCGTCGCGGGGATGTCGAACTCCTCGTACGTGACACCCGGCGCGATCTCCGTGCCGCTACTCTCCGCACCACTGGCCGGTGCCGCCCCGGCGAGGACGGTGCCGGCCAGCGCGCCGAATGCGGCACAGGCCGCCAGAGCCGATCTGTAGCGTCCGTCTCGCCGGCGTCCGTCGCGATGTCTCACGTGCCCCCCTGGTGTCCGCGTAACTCACCCCTGTCACAGGGGAGTTCACCAGACGCGGAGGGACACGTCGATGGCTAGGTGCCGACCAGCCGGGAACGGATCAGGAAACGTACACCTTCGGGTGCTTCCAGGGAGAAGCCGCTGCCGCGGCCCTCGACCACGTCGACGATCAGCCGGGTGTGGCTCCACACCTCGAACTGGCTCTTCGACATCCAGAACGCGACCGGCTCCGCGACACCCTCGACGGTCAGGGACGCGAGCCGCACATCGCTGCCACCCGTACGGAACTCGCCGTCCGGGTAGCACATGGGAGCACTGCCGTCGCAGCACCCGCCGGACTGGTGGAACATCAGGGGCCCGTGGGCCGCACGCAGCCGCCGCACCAGCTCGGCGGCGGCCGGGGTCAGCTCCACACGCGGGGCCTCGTCACTCACGGCAGGCTCCTTCCATAGGGCGGTGTCGCGGGGCCACAGTCAACTCTCCGCTACGTTGCAGGAAGGTTGCGCCCCGCGCCAGGCCCCGGGATCTAGGAAGCCTCGGGAACCAGCCGTTCGCGCAGGAAGGAGACGACTCGCTCGCGGGCGGCGAGCGCCGGGTTGCCCGGCTCCTCGCGGACCTCCGCGGTGAGCACCGAGTGCGCGGTCCTGGCGAAGCCGCCCGCGTTGCCCGGGGACGAGTCCAGTTCGACGACCTCGAACGCGTCGCCGAGGTGCTCGCGCAGGGTGCGGAAACGCTGGGCGGGCACCGCCCTGTCCTCGCTGAAGCGCAGGCCGAGCATGCACAGACCGGACTCCTTGGAGCGGCTGACCACCGTGTCGAACTCGGCCCGGGACAGCCCCGGGTCGACCCTCCGGGCCCCGCTGACCGGGAAGGGGACCGACGGCTGGCTGAGCACCGGCGCGAGCACCACGTCGTCCACCGCGGCGGCCAGCGCGAAGCCTCCGGTGAAGCACATGCCGATGACGCCGACACCGGGCCCCGGCGTGCGGGCCGCGAGATCGCGGGCAAGGGCGCGCAGATAGTCCGCGATGGGCCGGCGCGCGTTGGTGGCGAAGGCGCGGAACTCGGAGGCGACGCAGAGCCGGGTGAGGACCTTGAGGACGTAGCCGGCGGACTCCTCGCGGCCCGGCTCGCCGAACGGGGACGGGATCGCGACCGTGAACCCCTGCTCGACCAGATGGTCGGCGAGGCCGAGCACGGCGGGAGTGATGCCGGGGATCTCCGGGATCAGTACGACACCGGGTCCGCTGCCCTTCTCGTACACGTCGTAGGTCAGTCCGGCGCCCGTGAACGGCGCCTTCTGCCAGCCGGTGAGATCAGAGGTCGATGCCGAACCGGTCACGGCCGTTCTCCTTCGACGAGAGTGAGCAACGAGCGGGCGTCGCCCACGATCTCACGCGGCGAACGCCGAGATCTTCAGCGTGTCCGAAAGGACCTGCCACACCGCCAGGGCGAGCAGTCCGCTCACCACACCGCAGCCGTTGGTGCACGTCGTCACCTCGTCGTACCAGGCGCGCACGGTCAGGAAGTGCAGGCCGAGGGTCCGCGAGAAGGAGAACCGGATGTGGAGACCGTCCCCGAGGCTGTGTCCCGGCAGCGTGGTGATCTGGAAGTACGTCCTCCCCACGCGCTCGACGGACACGGGGTTGCCGCCCACCAGCGAACACCGATCGCCCTGCCGGACCGGCCCCAGGCAGCCGCTGCCGGCCACGGGGAACAGCCAGAAGTGGTGCGTGAGCTGGGACCGGATGTCGTGCGGGGTGGTGAACGGATGCAGTCCGAGGGCGAAGTCGTACTCGTACAGCCAGTTCACCCCGGAGCACGGGTAGGCGTCGGTGCCGCACTGCGCGGGGCGGCTCCCGGCCTGGGCGGCGGCGGGTCCTTGCGGCGCGGTGACGAGGGCGCTCCCCATGACGACCGCCAGTACGGCCCGCGCCCACGCGAGACGCCGCATGCGTACTCCCTGTGTCCTTACGTCTTCACGGCCGGATCATGCCCGTGAAGCACCATAAGTCGGACCGAGCTGCGGCGGGCGACGCACTGGGGCAGTCGGCCCAAGGGCCGCTCCCGAGTCCGTGTCTCTCAGTTGTCCGGGCCGGCCCAGGCGAATCGCGCGAGGCGTGGCGCCCCACCAGCGCCGGCAGCAGCGGTTGAGGGCCGACTGCTCGGACAGGCCGAGAAGGAGTGCGACCTGGCCGAGGGGCAGGTCGGTGCCGGTGAGGTAGCGGTGGGCGGCGGTGCGGCGCTCCTCGTCGACGACCTCGGCGAAGGTCGTGCCCGCGGCGCGCAGCCGCCGCTGCAGGGTCCGCGGATGGACGTTGAGGAGGCCGGCGACGGCCGAGATCTCGGGCGACGACGTGCCGAGCGACTGCTCGACGACGGCCCGGACACTGCCCACGACGTCCGCCGGTTCCTTCGGCAACTGCTCGTCGAGGTACGCGAGCGCGAGGTGGCGCAGATGCGCGTTGCTGCCGCCGAGCGGCCAGTTGGCCAGGCTCAGGGGGACGCGCAGCAGCGCCGCGGGGCGGTCGACCTTGACGGGTACGCCGAAGAACTCCTCGTACACAGGGAGCGGGGCGAGCAGCGGGTGGGGGAGTTCCACGGAGCCCAGTCCGTACGGGCCGACCAGATATGTGACGGCCCGGTGTATGAAGCCGAGGGAGAGGTCGATGCCCTGCGGCGGCGCCACCACCCCCTCGCGCACGCCGTAGCGCAGCGCGGCCATCCCCGGAGTGCCGTACGGATCGGGTTCGAGGCTGAGTCTCACCGAGCGGGCATGGACGAAGAGGTAGCGGGTCGTGCACTCCAGGGCGTCCCCGAGGGTGTCGGAGTTCTGGATCGCGAGGGCCAGGGCGCCGAGCATGCCCAGGTCCTGCCGGGCGGCGATGCGCAGCCCGAGGTCGGTGCAGCCGAGGTCGGCGGCGGCGAGTTCGAGCACCGTCGCCATCGCCTCCTCCGGCACCAGGAGGTCGTCCACGTCGAGCGCGGCCGGCGGGCAACCGGCCTGCCGGGCGTACGACTCGGCGTCACCGCCGAGCTCCGCCACCGTGGCGCGGAAGCCCCGCAGCCCCGCCGATCTGATCACGGACATGTCGTACAGCGTCAAAGATCTGTCGTCCCAGGTCAATTCCTGCGGGGTGTGCGTCCCGACACTGGGAAACATGACGCACACCGCAGACACCAGCACCGCCGGCTCCGCGGCCCCTGCCGAGCACATCGACGTGGTGATCGTGGGCGCCGGCCTGTCCGGCGTCGGCGCCGCGTACCGGCTCCAGACCGAATGCCCGGAACGCTCGTACGCGATCGTCGAGGCGCGCCAGGCCATGGGCGGGACGTGGGACCTGTTCCGCTACCCGGGCGTGCGCTCGGACTCCGACATGTTCACGCTGGGCTACCCGTTCAAGCCCTGGCGGGACCGCAAGGTCCTCGCCGACGGCGGGTCCATCCTGAGCTACATCAAGGAGACGGCGGCCGAGTTCGGCATCGACCGCCGGATCCGCTACGGCACCAAGGTGCTCGCCGCCGACTGGTCGACCGAGACGGCGCGCTGGACCCTGACGCTGGAGCGCACCGACAACATCGGCCACCGCGCACGGTCCATCGTCACCTGCGACTTCCTCTACTCCTGCGCGGGCTACTACGACTACGACAAGGGGCACACCCCGGAATTCGAGGGCGCCGACACGTTCTCCGGCACGGTCGTGCACCCGCAGTTCTGGCCCGAGGACCTGGACTACGCGGGCAAGCGCGTCGTCGTCATCGGCAGCGGCGCCACCGCCGTCACGCTGGTCCCCGCGATGGCGCGGAGCGCCGCGCACGTCACCATGCTCCAGCGCTCCCCGACCTGGATCAGCTCGCTGCCCTCGCGCGACAGACTGGCCGACGGCATCCGCGCGGCCCTGCCCGCGGGAGTGGCCCACCGGGTGGTGCGCAGCAAGAACATCCTGTTCACCATCGGCGTCTACCAGTTCTGCCGGCGCAGCCCGAAGGCGGCACGGCGCGTGCTCACCGGGCTCAACAAGCGCATCGTCAAGGACGACCGGCTGGTCGACGAGCACCTGACGCCGTCGTACGACCCGTGGGACCAGCGGCTGTGCGCGGTGCCCGACGCGGACCTGTTCAAGGCCCTCAAGTCGGGTGACGCGGAGATCGTCACGGACCACATCGACCGCTTCGTCCCCGAGGGCATCCTGTTGCGGTCGGGCCGCGTCGTGGAGGCCGACATCATCGTGTCCGCGACCGGACTCAAGCTCCTTGCCTTCGGCGGCATCGCGCCGCGTGTCGACGGTGAACCCGTCGCGTTGAACCGCCAGTTCGTGTGGCGCGGCGCGATGATGACCGGCGTCCCCAACTTCGCGGTGTGCATCGGCTACACCAACGCCTCCTGGACGCTGCGCGCCGACCTCACGTCGCGGCTGGTGTGCAAGGTGCTCAACCACATGCGCCGCCACGACTACGCGGCCGTGGAGCCGAGGCCGACGGGCACCCTGAACGAGCGCCCGCTGCTCGACCTCGCCGCCGGCTACGTGAAGCGCTCCATCGACGCGTTCCCCCGGCAGGGCGACCGCAGCCCCTGGAAGGTCCGGCAGAACTACGTGCTCGACGCCGCGTCGACCATGCGCACCAACCTGCACCGGACGCTCGCACCCACCCCGGCGTCGAAGGTGCGCGCGGCCCGCATCGGCACGGGCGGGAGGCCGGCCGAGACGGCGACGGCGGCACGGTGACGAAGCCCCGGTCCACGGGCGACGACGAGGGCGCGAAGCGGCGAAGAGCTGATCGACGGTGACCGACGCTGATCGGCAACGCCGTCAGAACCTGAAGCCCTCGGTGACGGCCGGGCCCGATGGGCCGCCCGACAGCGCTCGGCACGGCTTGCCGCTCGGGGTCGGAACGGCCGCAGCGGTTGAGCCGGCTGGGGGGCGGCCTCGGGGCCCCCACCCCCCCCGTTACGCGGCGCCCCCGTCGGAGAGCTGCGTCGTCGCGTCGGAGAAGTAGCGCAGCGCCGAGTCGCGGGTGCCGGCCACGTGGTGTCGGGCCAGTTCCTCCGCGCGGGGCGCGTCGTGATCGCGGATCGCCTCGTACAGGCGCTCGTGCTCCCCGCACATCGGATCGCCGTCGTTGAGGTCGGAGGTCAGCCGGAAGAGACGGCGCAGCCGGGCGTCGAGAGGGGCCATCAGCTCCTGGAGGAGCGGGTTGCCCGAGGCCTCGACGATCTGCTGATGGAAGTCCGCGTTGTGGGCCACGGCCTGGCGCAGCCGCCCCGCGTCGGAGGCCTTGCGGCTGCGCGCCAACAGGCGCTCCATCGTGTGTAGTTGGAGGGTCGTGGCATGGCGGGCCGCGAGCCCCGCGGCCAGACCCTCCAGGTTCTCCCGGACGTCGAAGAGGTAGCCGGCGTCCTGTGCGCCGAAGTCCGTGACCACGGAGCCGCGCCTGGCCTGCACGGTCAGGAAGCCCTCCCGTTCGAGCCGCTGCATGGCTTCTCTCAAGGGGATGCGGGAGACGCCCAGCTGGTCCGCCAGTTCGCGTTCGACCAGTCGCATGCCCGCCGGAAAGGTCCCCTCGATGATCCGCTCGCGGAGTTCCACGTAGACCCGTTCTCTCAGGGACTGGTGGGTCTCACCGATCGTGGGGCGGCGGTCAGCGCGGGTGGTCATCGAGTCCTCTCCGGTGGCGTGCGGGCGCGGTCGTGACTGCGCCAGGGGTGCTCCTGATCATCGCAGACCGCGGAAACAAGATCCCTCAGACCATTGCCTGGTATTTGGTATACCAGTTAGCTTGTCGTTGCCCGCCGCTCACCAGCAGCGATTCCGCCGGTTCACGACCGGCTGGTCAGTCGTGCCGGGCGCCGAACGAACAGTTGGAGGAAGTCGTGTCGCACCCCGCCGACACCCCGTCGATCCCGCTCGCCCCCGAGGTCCTCAGGAACGCCACGCTGCCCGACGGCCGACGTGCCGACATCCACCTCGCCGAGGGCCGGATCACGGCTTTGGTCGACCAGCCGGACCACCCCCACAGGCCCGAAGTCGGCCGGGGCCCCGCCGCCGCCCGCGGCAGCATCGACCTCGAGGGCGCTCTCGTCCTGCCCGCGCTCGTGGACGGGCACGCTCACCTGGACAAGACGCTGCTCGGAGCACTCTGGCAGCCGCACCCCACCTCGGCCACGCTGCGCGAACACATCGCGAACGAACGGGCCCTGCGCTCCTCCGTCGAGGTATCCGTGACGGACCGGGCCACGGCCCTGGCACACCGCATGGTGTCCCTCGGCACCGGCCATGTGCGATCACACGTCGACATCGACCCGGACGTACGTCTGGACGGTCTGCACGCGCTGGCCGAGGTGCGGGAGAAGTTCCGCGACCGGCTGGGCATCCAGATCGTCGCGTTCCCGCAGAGCGGTGTGGTCACCGCGCCGGGCGCCGCCGACCTTCTCGACGCGGCGCTCGCGGAGGGTGCCGACCTGATCGGCGGGCTCGATCCGGCGGGCTTCGACCATGACGTGGACGGCCAGCTCGACATCGTCTTCGGGCTGGCCGAGCGGCACGGCGCGGGCGTCGACATCCATCTGCACGACGGAGGCGAGACCGGCACCCGGCAGCTACGGGCCATCGCGGAGCGGACAGCGGCCCTCGGCCTCGACGGCACCGTCACCGTCAGTCACGCCTATGCCCTCGGCGAGGTCGATGCCACCGAACTCGACCGCACCGCCACCGCCCTGGCGACGGCCGGTGTGGCGATCATGACCAACGGCCCCCGGCACTCCATGCCGCCCGTGCTGCGCCTGCGCGACCACGGCGTCCGCGTCTTCGCCGGCTCGGACAACATCCGCGACACCTGGTGGCCCTATGGCACCGCGGACATGCTCGAACGCGCCACCATCATCGGCCTCCAGGGCGACCTGATGACCGACGACGAACTGCGCCACGCTGCCTCGATGGTCACCGACGAGGCCGCCGCGGCCCTCCGTCTCGACGGCTACGGCCTCGCCCCCGGCTGCCGCGCGGACCTCGTCGTCATCGCGGCAGGCGGGGTGGCGGAAGCGGTCGCGGCCCATCCGCGACGCCTCCTGGTCCTTCACGACGGACAGGTCGTCGGGCCCGCGCCCGAGCCGGACTTCCCGAACTTCCCGGACTTGCCAACCTTCTCCGTACCGGGCGGCGACGCCTCTGCCCCACAGGGGGAGCGATGAGCGTCCAGCCGTCCACAGCCGACCCCGCCGGAACCGCCGAACCCGCGGGAGCCGTCGGCAGACCCGGACCCGGCGTCGCCGGGCAGGACGCGAGCGGTGGCCTCTCCTCCGGACAGATCGGCACCTTCGATCTCGTCTTCTTCGTCGTGGCCGCCGCCGCGCCACTCACCGTGCTCGCCGGCGTGGCGCCCATCGCCATCGCCATCGGCGGCCCGGGCGCCCCCCTGGGATACCTGATCTCAGGAGCCCTCCTCGTCCTCTTCGCCGCGGGCTTCACGGCCATGAGCCTGTATGTACGCAACGCCGGTGCCTTCTACGCCTATGTGGCTCGTGGCCTCGGCCGCACCCTCGGTGTCGGTATCGCCTACGTAGCCGTGGTGTCGTACAACCTCATCACCCCCGGAGTGGCGGCGGCCTTCGGCTACTTCGCGGCCGGGTCGGTGCACGACGCGACCGGAGCCGACATCCCGTGGTGGGTGCTCTCCGGCGTCTGCGTCCTCGCCGTCGGCGTGCTCGGCTGGCTCAGAGTGACCCTCAGCGCCAAGGTCCTCGGCGTCGCCCTGATCCTCGAAGTGCTGACCCTGCTCATCATGGACGGCGGCATCCTCGGCCACCGGGGCACGGCAGCCCTTGACGCGCACTCCTTCGACCCGAGCACACTCGCCACAGGCGGTATCGCCGGGATGTTCGTCATCGTGATCGGCGCCTTCACCGGTTTCGAGGCCACCGCCATCTATGCGGAGGAGGCGCGCGAACCGAGCCGCACCGTCCCGCGCGCCACCTTCATCGCCATCGGGTTCCTCGCCCTGTTCTACTCCGCGGGCGTGTGGCTCATCATGGGCGCGTTCGGCACGGACAAGGCGGTGGCCATGGCCCGCGCCGCCGCCGGTCCCGAACTCACCTTCAGGGCAGGTGAGTTGTACGTCGGCGCCTGGCTGTCCGACACCATGCACGCCCTCGTCATCGTCAGTGCCTTCGCCGCCACCCTCGCCTTCCACAACGCCGCCGCGCGCTATCTCTACGCTCTCGGACGCGAAGGACTCCTGCCGCGGCGACTGGGCGTCGTCTCCGCCCGGCACGGCTCTCCCGGCGTCGCGGTGAGTGCGCAGACCGTCTTCAACCTCCTGGTGATCCTCGTCGGCGCCGCCCTCGCCGCCGACCCGTTCTCGCAGGTCCTGATCTGGACCAACAGCATCGCCGTCCTCGGCATCATGGTCATGCAGGCCCTGGCGGCCCTCGCCGTATGGGCCTTCTTCCGCCGGGACCGACGGGGCATGTCGGCCGCCCGGGTGGTCTGGTCCCCACTGATCGCGTTCGCCGGCCTCGCGCTGCTGACCGTCCTGGCGGTCCTCCACTTCGACCTTCTGACGGGCGCGTCGGACACAGTGAACGCCGTCCTCCTGGCACCCCTGCCCGTCGTCCTGCTCGCAGGCATGGGCATCGCCCTGCGCATCCGGAACAAGGACCCGCAGCGCTACGCCCGGCTGACCAACATCGACGTCGAAAGGGACTGACACCCGGCGGCAGGCCGCGACGCAGGAGACGTACACGAGACGTACGCGGGTGATGCGCCCGCCCACGTATGTCTCTCGTCGAGCGATGAGTCCTGGGGGTCTGCTCGGTCTATGCATGTAACGGCTTCACGCGACGGACGACACCCAGGAGATGTGATGAGCAAAGTGGTCATGCACAACGTCGTTTCCGTGGACGGCTTCATCGCCGACTCGGAGGACCAGGTCGGCCCGCTGTTCGACTGGTACGCGAACGGCGGCGTCGAGATCGGTTCGAACGGGATGGTGTCGGTGTCCAAGGCCTCGGCCGACTACGTCCGGCCGATGTGGGAGAGCATCGGGACGCTGGTGATCGGGCGGCACTTGTTCGACGTGACCAACGGCTGGGAGGGGCAGCCCCCGGCGGGTGAGCACGTGGTCGTGGTGTCCCATCGGCCAAGGCCCGAGGACTGGCACCCCGAGGCGTCGTACTACTTCGTGGACGGCGTGGCGGAGGCGATCGCGAAAGCCAAGGAACTCGCGGGGGACCGCACCGTCGGCGTGGCCGCCGGCGAGACGGGCGGTCAGGCACTTGCCCTGGGGCTGGTGGACGAGGTGGCCATGGACGTCGTACCCGTCGTCTTCGGCTCGGGCAAGCGGTACTTCGGGTCCGTCGACGCCCAGCACCTCCTCGAGGACCCCCACGTCGTGATCCAGGGCGACCGCGTACTGCACCTCCTCTACAAGGTCCGTCACTAGCTCTACAAGGTCTGTCACCAGTTCACGAGGTGAGGACGGAAACGACCCGGTTGGTCATGTCCTCCGCGGACGCCGGCGGGGTCTGGGTGTACGCGAGAACCCAACGGAGCCGCTGATCGCGCGTGGAGAACACCCGTGTCCGGTATCCGTACGTGTCACCTGTCTTCCCCCAGAACGTCACACCGTTCACCGTGGCCTGCTGCAGTCCCAGGCTGTACCGGGCGGGACTGCCGTCGAGCATGCGCACACTGTCGGGTGGCAGCGTGAACAGGTGGTTCATCGCGTGCGGTGGCAGCAACTCGCCCGAGAACAGGGCCTGATGGAACCGGAGGAGATCGGCGACCGTCGACACCAGTTCTCCCTCGCCCCAGGCGCTGGACTGGTCGTACACGGTGACGTCCCGGAGCGACCCGTCGGTCATCTTCAGGTATCCGTGCACATGAGAGCCGTGCAGTCGCGGGTCGCGGTCCGGTATCAGAGTCCCTCGCAGACCAAGCGGACGGACGACCCGCTCTCTGATCACGTCGCCGTACGGGCGTCCGGTGAGGGCCTCGACGAGCAGGGCGAGCAGGACGTAATTGATGCCCCGGTACTCCTGTTTGCTGCCTGGTCGGAACTTCGGCGGATCGAGCGTCACCGTGCGCACCAGCTCCTGTGGCGTCCACTTGTCGAACCGATGGCGCAGGACGGCTTCCGGCGTGCTGACGTCGGGCAGGCCGCGATGGTCGGGGAGCCCGCTCGTATGGTTCAGCAACTGCGCGACGGTGATCCGCGCGGACTCGGCCGGAAGCAGTCCGGGAAGATGCCGTCCGATGGGCACGTCGAGCTCCACGAGCCCCCGCGCCCACAGTTGCAGCACCACGGTCGCCACGAATGCCTTCGTGACGCTGCCCGCGCGGAACGCGTCGTCAGGGCGTACCTGACGTGCGGTTCTGATGTCGGCCACGCCTGCCGTGCCGTACCAGCGCTGCCCCGGCCGGTCGACGAGCAACTGTGCGGACGTGGCCGGTGGGTGGGTGAGGTCGGAGATCGCTTCTTGTAAGGCGCGTGTGTCGAGTGAGGCAGAGCCCGACGGCGTATGTGCGGCAGCACGCCCCGTGCCGGCCGGCATCGTGCCCGCTGCCGCACTGCCTGCCAAGAGGGAACGTCGCGAGAGGAATGTCATGACGTCGATCTTGCCGCCGACGCCCCGCGCTTCCATCAGGGATGGCCCCCACGCGCACCCCGATTGAACCCGGAGTCCTGGGCCGACGCCCGCGCGAGGAAGCGTCGCCGGTCGACGATCGCGCGGTCGATCTCGCCCGTCGCCACCAGCTCTCCCGTACTGTCCAACGCCCTCACGAGGAAGGTGAGTTGCCGGCCGTCCGCCTCGGTCGGCGGTTCCGCGAGGACGTCGACCCAGGCGCCCACCCGTGTGGCACGAAGATGCTTGACGCGCACGCCGGTTCCGACCGTCGTGCGGCCCGGCGCGGTGAAGGGCGCGGCGGCCCGCACGGTGGCCGCCTCCATCCACGCGATCAACCACGGAGTGGCGAGAACGGGCAGGTCACCGCTCCCCACCGCCATCGCGGTATGGGCGTCGGACACCTCATGGCGCATCACCCCACGCTAAGGGCCGTCCTGTGATCCCGCAGCCGGAGCCTCGGGCGCGTCGGCCGTCGCTCGCACCACAAGGTCCCTCGAGGACCCCGCTACCGCTGGTGATGGAGCCGTTCCAGCAGGAGGTACGCACGTTGCTCGGCGGCCGCGAGCTCGGCGGGATCGATCCCCGCCGGCCACAGTTCTCCCGCGGCGGCGTCGTCGGCATCGCGCAACTCCACCACCGCCAGCACCAGTTGGACCTGGACGACCGGGAGCTGGGGCGCCGAGGCCCGGGTCAGGAACCGCTGTGCCTGATCGGATGCCTGCGTGCAGGCGGCCAGCGCACGCTCGACGCGCAGGGCGGCATGGTCATGGACGACGAGGAGCGCGCAGACGAGCCCGACGACGATGCCGAGTACGCTTCCCAGCACCCGGTCGGCGACGAGCTCCCCGGCAGGGGCGGGCGCGGCCAGGTCGCTCATCAGCAAGGCCAGTGGGGTGAGGAAGACGACGCCCAGCCCGTAGTTGCGCGGGACGAAGTATTCGAGAAGGAATTCGAGGAGCACGATCACGCAGGCGAGTGCCACCGGCCTCGGATCCGTGGCCAGCACACCCAGCGCGAGAAGCAGGCCGATGACCGTGCCGAGGGTTCGCTGGACGGCGCGCTGGGCCGTGGTGCGGAGGTTGACCGAGTGCAGCACGGCGGCCGCGGAGATCGACGCCCAATAGCTGTGCTCCAGCCCGCCGGCCACCGCCAGCCCGCCCGCGATCCCGGTGCCCAGGACCATCCGCACCGCGGGAACGGCGAGGACGGCCCGATGCTCGGCGCCGCCCGCGCGTCGCCCCACCAGCAGCTCGGTGGCGCGCCAGGCGACAGGTTGGGCCGGTCCCGCGGCCGGCCCTGCGACGGGAACCATGGGCGGAGCCTCGCTGTCCTGCGCCGTCGGCGACGGGAGGGACAGCTCGGGCACAAGCGCGGGCGGCCGCCGGCGCCGCTCGGTGAGGATCCGGGCCTGACGGAGCAGTTGATCGGCCGTCGCGGCGGGGGCGTCGGGCGGTCGGCGCGCGGAGCTGATCAGCAGTGACCAGGACAGGTCGGTGAGGCGTACGAAGATTCCGTCCCGGCCGGTCTGGTGCGCCTGTGTCGGGGGCGCGATGCCGAGGGAGTGGTACGCCTGCAGCACTGCCACGGTGGTGCGGTGTCGCGCCTGCCGGGCGTCGCCGCCCGGTCCAGGCCCGGTCAGCAGTCCCGCGAGCTCACGCAGGGCCCTGGCGACGGCGAATCTCTGCGGACGGTCCGGGTGCACGAGCCGGCCGGACACGCCGAGCACCCAGGCGACCGCCGCTCCGGCCGCGGCAAGGCCCGTCTGCGGCAGGACGTCGGCGGCAGAGGGGGAGCCGTTGGCCGCCACCGCGAAGGAGAACAGCAGCAGCACCGCCCCGAGCCCGCTCAGCCGGGTCGCATCGCACGCCACCTTCGCCAGCCCGGCGACCACCGCCGTCGCCGCGACCACGACGGCGGCGCCCCCGCCTCCCTCCTCCGGCCGGACCCAGGCGGCGAGAGCCGATCCGCAGCCCACGCAGGCCGTCATGGCCACCGCCACCAGCGCGAGCACGCGAGCACGGCGCGGGTAGGGCAGATTGCGCCCGAACGTCGTCGTGAAGGTGCCCAGCATGGCGTAGACGGAAAGGTCGGGCCGCCCCGCGACCGCGACCGGCAGTGCCACCAGAGCCATCGCCAAGGCGCCGCGCGCGGCGAAGAGAAGCGCCCCGTCCGCCCGCTGGAGCGTGAGCGAGCCGCGCGGGGAGAGCAGACGCATCGCGCCGGCCACAGCAGGCCGCCAACCGTGCCTGGTCACGGCAGCGAGTGGGCGGCGGGTAAAAGGCATCCGGTATGTACCACCGGCTCCGAGCGGGGTTTTTGAGCTGAATCCAGCTGAATCCAGTCTGTGTCCAGGCCGCGGGCTCCGCCAGGCCGGCCGACGGCGGAAAGACTACTGTGGGCGTCCATGAGCACATGGCTGCCTTTGTCCGCGCTTCCCCGACTCGCGGTCGCTGTGGTTGCCGGTGCGGTGGTCGGAGCGATCGTCGCGGTGGCGAACAACGCGGCGCTGGGTGTTCTCTCCGGTATCGCGGCGACCGAACTGATCTTCGTGCTGGCGGGTTGGGCAGTGCTGTGGCCGATGGACGCCAAAGCCACGAAAGCCAACGCCCGGCGTGAGGACTTCCAGCCCGTCACCGATGAAATCGTGATCGTCGGCGTCGCCCTGTGCGGCCTGGTGGCGACCGTGCTGCTACTCCTGCTGGGCAAGTCCGACAGCGGCCACGCCGCGGCGGCGGTCGCGCTCGGCGGCGTGTTCATGGCCTGGGCGGCGCTCCATCTCATGTACGCCACGCGTTACGCGTACCTGTACTACACGGCCTCCGGTGGGATCGACTTCAACAACGACGACCCGCCCAGGTACAGCGACTTCCTCTACTTCAGCTACAACCTCGGCATGACCTACCAGGTGTCCGACACCAACGTCTCGACCTCGACGATCCGCGCAGTGGTGCTGCGGCACTCGCTCCTGTCGTACGTGTTCGGCACCAGCATCCTCGCCACGACCATCAACCTCGTCACCGGCATCGTCACCGGCTGACATCGACAGTGACGCCTTTGCCGGCAGGACGACCGGAGAATGACGGGGGACACTGGGAGGAGAACGGCGCCTCTCAGCGCCCGGTTGCTGCTGCCATCAGCTACTTGCCGCTGCCATCGGCGTTGTCGTTGCCGTCGGCGCGGACATCGATGGTGCGCCGCGTCACCGCCGCGGTTTTCGGCAGGCGCAGAGTCAGGACACCGTCCGCCATATCTGCCTGGATTCGATCGACATCGACGTCGCCGGGAACGCGAACCCCATAGGAAAAGGTCCCTGATCGGCGGCGCAGCGCATTTCCGTCCGTGGTCTCGTCCACGGAACCGGAGATGTGGAGTTCCCTGCCGTCCACCTCTACCTTCACGCGCTCACGACGGACGCCGGGCAGTTCCGCGCGCACCACGTAGGCGACACCGGAATCCGCTTCTTCCACCACGGGCATCCAGTGCTGCAAAGGGCCGGCCGGCTGCGAAGAACGCTCCAGCAGACGGCTCACCTCGCCCCACAGGTGCTGAAGCTCCGCTGCCGGATCGGCCCCGGCCCACCAGGCAGTTCGTGCCGGATTCGACCGGGCGACGTCTGCGCGTTCATCCATGATGTGCTCTCCGACTCCGTCGACCCTCGCGGCGCTCGGCCGCCGGATTTCTCTCACGACAGCCTGCGTCCCGAGCCGCCCGCCCGCAATTAGGCCCACGCCATTAGGTTGCATACCCCTCCTAACTTGATTCCGGAGCTCGGAAGCGCCGATTCCGCTGCTGTTGCGACCCGGCTGACATCGCGCTTGAGTTGAACCAATCTCTCTCGGCACCTGGAGCAGGCATGTCGATGACCTTCGGTTCAGGGTTCGGCCAGTCCGACCCCTTCAGCGACTTGTTCAACCGGTTCTTCGGAATGTCGCCCGCCTCGTCACCACCGGCCGTCCAACGCGTGCCGATCGGACGGCTCTTGACGGATTCGTCGCAGGAACTCCTCAATCTCGCCGCCCAGAGAGCGATCGAGGACGGAACCTCCGATCTCGACACCGAGCACCTGCTGTGGGCGACCACCAAGGTCGATCCGACCCGGAAGCTGCTCGCCCAGATCGGCGTGGACCCCGACGCGCTGTCCACGGAAGTCGCCGCTGTCCTGCCGCAGGAGTCCGGCCAGCCGTCGGCCGAGCCCGGACTCACCCCGGCGGCCAAGCGCACGCTCCAGGCCGCCTACTCCCATTCACAGGCGACCGGGGCCTCTTACATCGGCCCCGAGCACATCCTCGCGGCACTCCTGAGCGACTCCGGCAGCGGCGCCGCCCGACTGCTGCGCGCGCAGGGCTTCAGCCCGGACCGCCTGGAGGGCCTCGCGGACCAGGCGTCGCGTGCGGACGGGGCCGCGGAGGCCAAGAAGCCGGCGACGACGCTCGACGAGTACGGCCGGGACCTGACGGAGGACGCGAAGGCCGGGATGCTCGACCCGGTGGTGGGGCGGGCCGACGAGATCGAGCAGACCATCGAGATCCTCTCGCGGCGCTCCAAGAACAACCCCGTACTCATCGGCGAGCCCGGCGTCGGAAAGACCGCCATCGTGGAGGGCCTGGCCCAGCGCATCGTGGCGGGCGAAGTCCCGGACACCTTGAGGGACAAGCGAGTTGTCTCACTCGACCTCTCCGGCATGGTCGCCGGCGCGCAGTACCGCGGCCAGTTCGAGGAGCGCCTGAAGAAGGTCATCGAGGACGTCCAGGAAGCCAGCGGCGACATCATCCTGTTCATCGACGAACTGCACACGGTCGTCGGCGCCGGAGCGACCGGCGAGGGTTCCATGGACGCGGGCAACATGCTGAAGCCCGCGCTCGCGCGTGGTGAGCTGCAGCTCGTGGGCGCGACGACCATCGACGAGTACCGCAAGCACATCGAGAAGGACGCCGCGCTGGAGCGCCGTTTCCAGCCCGTCCTGATTCCGGAGCCGACCGTCGAGCAGACCGTGCAGATCCTGGAAGGGCTTCGGGACGCGTACGAGGCCCACCACCAGGTCCGCTTCGCCGACGGCGCCCTGGCGGCGGCGGCCGAGCTCTCCGACCGCTACATCAGCGACCGGTTCCTGCCCGACAAGGCCATCGACCTGATGGACCAGGCGGGCGCGCGCGTGCGGCTGCGCAGCGCCGGTCGTTCCACCGAGGTCGTCAGCCGCGAGGACCGCATCGCCAAGCTCCGGCGCGAGCAGCAAGAGGCCGTGGCCGGTGAGGACTTCGAGAAGGCGTCGGAGTACAAGCGGCAGATCGCCGAGCTGGAAGGCGAACTCGCGGGCATCGAGGAGCGGCGCGAGGGCGTCGTCTCGGTCACCGCGGCCGACATCGCCGACATCGTCTCCCGCCGCACCGGCATCCCCGTCTCCCAGCTCACCGCGAGCGAGAAGGAGAAGCTCCTCAACCTCGAGGCGGAGATGCACGCGAGGATCGTCGGCCAGGACGAGGCGGTCACCGCGGTCTCCGAGGCCGTGCGGCGCAACCGCGCGGGTATGGGCGACCCCAATCGCCCCGTGGGCTCGTTCCTCTTCCTCGGCCCCACCGGCGTCGGCAAGACGGAACTCGCGAAGACCCTCGCCGACCTCCTGTTCGGCGACGAGGATCACATGATCCGCTTCGACATGAGCGAGTTCCAGGAGAAGCACACCGTCGCCCGTCTCGTCGGCGCCCCTCCCGGGTACGTCGGTTACGAGGAAGCCGGCCAGCTCACCGAGAAGGTCCGCCGGCAGCCGTACAGCGTGGTGCTGTTCGACGAGGTGGAGAAGGCACACCCCGATGTCTTCAACACGCTGCTGCAGATCCTCGACGACGGGCGTCTCACCGACGGCCAGGGCCGCACGGTCGACTTCCGCCACTGCGTCATCATCATGACGTCCAACATCGGCGCCCACCGGATCCTCGCGCACCACGGTGATGTGTCCGAGATCAAGGACGACTTGATGGAGGACCTGCACGCCAGGTTCCTGCCCGAGTTCCTCAACCGCATCGACGACATCATCATCTTCCACGCCCTCAGCCAGGACGACCTGTCGCAGATCGTGGACCACCTCCTGGACCAGAGCAAGCGCCGGGTGTCCGGACAGGGCATGACCCTGGAGGTCACCGAGGCGGCCAAGAAGCTGCTCGTCGCCCACGGGCACCAGCCGGAGTTCGGTGCGCGTCCGCTGCGGCGCACGATCCAGGCCGAGCTCGACAACCGGATCGCGTCGATCCTGCTGAGCGGTGACGCGGAGCCCGGGGACACCATCGTCGCGGACGTGGTGAAGGACACCCTTCACTGCACCGTGAGAAAGGGCGACGCCGCGGGGGAGGCGAAGGCCGAAGGGTCCGCGGAGGAACCGCCCGCGGCCGAGGCGCAGCAGACGCCCGATGCCTGATCCGGTCGGGCGCGCCTGACGGCGCCTGAACCAAGGAGGACACATGGTCCATCACCACAAGTCCAACCGAGCCGTCGAGGGCAACCCCGACGACCGGCGAGGCATGCCCCTGCGCCCCAACGTGGAACAGCTCGAAAGGCGCACCCAGGAGGACCTGCGGGACGTCGGGCTGCGTGTGAAGAAGCCCGAGCGGCCCGCGAAGCAGTACGAGGCGATCCGGAACGAGGTCGAACGCGAGGTCGACAGCGGCGAGCTGCCGAGCGGCAAGATGTCCCGCGCGGAGCGAGAGGCCTTCCCGCCGACCCGCTACGACAGGTGACACAGGTGGCCTTCCCGCACCAGGGCCACGACGGCAGTGCGGCCACGACAAGTGAAGGGAGCGCGGGAATGAGCGGAGAGCCCGAACCGATGAGCGCCGCCGAGCGCCGCGCGCTCGAGAAGGAACTCGCCGACGTGACGGCCGAACGCGACGCGGACGCCGCCACGTTGCAGGACACCACCGAGGTGGGCGACCGCGCCGACCAGGCCGATGAGTTGATCCGCTCCGACGAGACCCACCGTCTCGATGCGCGCATCGACGAGATCAAGGTGCGCCTGCGCACAGCCGCCGACGCGGGCCGGCCCGGCACGGACGTGGTGGGCGTGGGCAGCACGGTCGAGGTGCGGTACTCGGACGGCTCGGTGGCGACCGTCCAGATCGGTGAGGGGGCGGCGGTGCTGGACCAGACGCTGGTCACCGCCGACAGCCCGCTCGGCAGCGCGCTGCTCGGGGCCCGGGCCGGTGACAGCGTCAGCTATGACGCGCCCGCCGGGCGGGCGACGGTCACGGTCGTGTCGCTGGGGGCGTAGCCGGCCGGGTCTACGCGCCCCCGGGACCCCCCGGGAGACGTTCCAACGCGGCCGCCACGTCGGTGTGCCGGGCGACTTCCACCAGCGCGCGGGCCATGACCGAACCCGGCTCGCGGGCCGTGACCACGAGCCCGACCGGCACCGTCCGGGCGGGCTCGACGAGTGGCACCGCCCGCATGCCGTGCGGGACGCCGAAGACGTGCAGCCACGCGTGCGGCACGATGCTGGCCCACCGGCCCGTCCTGACATGGGCGAACAGCGCGCCCACCGAGTCGGTCTCGACCCGGGGCGAGGGCCGGGACCCGGCCTCGGCGAACACCTCGTCCAGCACCCGGCGCCCCTGCATGGAGTCGGTCAGCAGGCACAGCGGCAGCCGCGACGCCTCCGTCCACGTGGCCGTCGTCCGATGCGCCAGGGTATCGGCGGCCGTGATCAGGAGCACGTACCGCTCGTCGTACAGCGGGACGGTGTGGAAGTTCTCCGCAAGTTCCTTGTGCAGATAGGTGATTCCGGCGTCGAGCTCGAAATTCTGCAGCTGCCGCAGTATGTCCCGCGACTGGAGATCCGCTATCACCTCCACGGTCACCAGCGGGTGCTGTGCGCAGAACGGGCTCGTCAGCAGGGAGACGGCGCCGGACGCCGTCGGGACCGAGCCGATCCGCATCCGGCCGCTCAGTCCGGTGCGCAGCGCACCGACCTCGTCCTTGAGCGCGTCGCGATCGGCGAGGATCCGCTGCGCCCACACCACGATGCGTTCGCCTTCGGGCGTGAGGCCCTCGTACTTGCGGCCGCGCCGGACCAGTGGCACGTCCAGCTCCTCCTCCAGCTTGCGGATCGCCTCCGAGAGGGCGGGCTGGGAGACGTAACAGGCCTGGGCGGCGCGGGCGAAGTGGCGCTCCCGCGAGAGGGCCACCAGGTATTCGAGCTGGCGAAACAACACGCCATGGGTCTACCCGACGACCTGGGGGAAAGCCAATCGGGCTCGCTGGCCGGCGGGCGAATCATCGGTCGGGGCCGTCAGGCCACGGGCACCTGTGCCAGCCGTTCGGCACCGGTGTAGACGTTCATCGAGGAGCCGCGCAGGAAGCCGATCAGGGTCAGCCCGTTCTCGGCGGCGAGGTCCACGGCGAGCGAGGACGGGGCGGAGACGGCGGCCAGCATCGGGATTCCGGCCATCAGCGCCTTCTGCACCAGCTCGAAGGAGGCCCGGCCGCTCACCATGAGCACGCTCTCGCGAAGCGGCAGCAGCCCCTCGCGCAGTGCGTGGCCGACCACCTTGTCGACGGCGTTGTGCCGGCCGACGTCCTCGCGCAGGCACAGCATTTCCCCGTCGGCGCTGAACAGGCCCGCCGCGTGCAGGCCGCCCGTGCTGTCGAAGACCTTCTGGGCCGCCCGCAGCCGGTCCGGCAGGGCTGTCACCAGCTCGGGACCGACGCGCAGCGGATCCTCGGAGACGGTCCACGCCGCCGAGGTGCGCACCGCGTCCAGGCTGGCCTTGCCGCACAGCCCGCACGAGGACGTGGTGTAGAAGTTCCGCTCCAGGGAGGCGTCAGGGGCGGCCACACCGGGGGCCAGGGCGACGTCCACCACGTTGTACGTGTTGCCGCCGTCGGCCGTGGCGCCCGCGCAGTAACGGATCCCCGTCACATCGTCGGCGGCGTGCACCACGCCCTCGCTCACCAGGAAGCCGGCCGCGAGATCGAAGTCGTCGCCCGGTGTCCGCATGGTCACGGTGAGCGCCCGCCCGCCCACCCTGATCTCCATCGGCTCCTCGACGGCCAGGGTGTCCGGCCGGTAGGAGGACACCCCGTCCCGAACTCGCAGCACCCGCCGCCGCGCGGTCACGCGTCCCATGATGTTGCTCCTCTCCTCGGAGCAGCACTCCGATGTTGTCGACGATATGACGCATGGCGGACCCCGTCGTGCGGCCGCGCCATCAGGGAAGACTCAGGCGGCTGTACCTCGCCGTGACCGCCAGGCACAGCAGGCCCACGGCCGCCATGCCCGCCAGGAGTTCCGGGTAGACGGCGGTGCCGGTGCCCGCACCAGCGGTGAGGGCGAGCAGCAGCGGTGTGAGGAAGCCGCTGTAGGTGGCGCCCTGGTAGAGGACCGCCGTAGAGGGGTGGGCTTTCGGTGGCACGAGCCGTTCGATCTCCAGCAGCCCCGCCGCCAGGGTGAGGCCGTATCCGGCGCCGAGGAGGGCTGCCGCGGCCATCACCAGACCGGCGGAGTTCCGGTGCGCGGCGAGGGCACCCACCGTGAGTCCGCCGATCACCGTGACCATGGCGGCCAGGGTGGCCCGCGCGCTGTGCGCATGGTCCAGCCATACGGCCAGGGGCTGGACGACGATGCCCACGGTGAGCGTCAGCGCCGTCACGAGACCGCTGAAGAGCGGCGCGTAACCGGGAACCCGGTTGGCCACCAGCGGCGGCAGCACGACGTACGCCACGGTCGCGGCGCCGAACACCGCCGGGCTCGCGGGAAGCACGACCCACAGGAAGCGCCGGTTCCTGACGACCGCCCGGTGCAGGACCATGACCCGGGACGTCACCGGGGCGGCACCGGGCGTAGGCGCCGTCTCCGGTACGCGCCTGGTCGCGCCCAGGACCAGCAGGACCAGCAGACAGTGGGCGAGGCCGGGCAGCACCATCGGCTGCGGCAGCCACTCGGCGAGCGCGCCCGCCGTCACCGCACCGGCCGCGAAGCCGCCACCGCTGGCGTACGTCGCGCGCCGGTCACCGGCGTCCGGGCGTCCGGCCCCGGCCGACAGTTCCCGAAGCCATTTGGTGCCCGCGGTCAGGACGACACCTGCCGCGAATCCGGTGGCCGGCCGGCTCAGGTAGACGGCGACAGGGCTCACCGGCGCCGCCGCCAGCAGGGCGCTCGCGGCGGCGGACAGGGCCAGGGCGGGCCGGACCGTGAGGCATCGGCCGAACCTGTCCGCGGCCGGGCCGCCGAGCAGCAGGCCGGGGAGCAGACCCAGCAGATAGGTGGTGAACATCGCGGCGACCGGGACGGGAGGCCAGTGCTCCTGGGTCCGGTACACCACCGCGAGCGGAGTGAACTGGTTCGCGCCCCACCCGGCGGCGAACACCGCGGCCGCCGCCGGAAACCAACCGCGGGCGGCGCGAGATGCGGGCATGCAGGCACGTACCTTTCTGACTGGACACTGCGCTTCGGCCCGCCGGCGCGGCGAGCGGGCGCTTCGGCTCGCCGTCGTGGCGAGCGCTCCGAGGAGGGTTCCGGCACTCCCTCCCGAATTCCCGGGGAGTGCCGGAAGTTGGTCAGCCAGAATTGCTGACGGGCTCCAGACGCACCACGACTCCCTTGGAGGTGGGGCAGTTGCTGATGTCGGCGACGCTGTCCAGCGGGACCAGGACGTTCGTCTCGGGGTAGTAGGCCGCGGCGGAGCCGGGGCTGGCCGGGTAGGCGACGACCTTGAAGTTCTCGGCGCGGCGCTCCCGTTCGTCGTGCCAGACGCTGACCAGGTCGACCATGTCGCCGTCCTCGATGCCGAGCAGTTTGAGGTCGGCGGGGTTCACCATCACGACACGACGGGCGTTGTGGATGCCGCGGTAACGGTCGTTGGGCGCGTACCAGATGGTGTTCCACTGGTCGTGCGAGCGCAGCGTCTGGAGCAGCAGGTGGCCCTTCGGCACGTGCGGCATCGTGAACTCGTTCTGCGTGAACACGGCCTTGCCGCTGGGGGTGTTGAAGACGCCGCGGTTGGCCGGGTTGGGCAGGTTGAACCCACCCGGCGCGGAGACACGCTCGTTGAAGTCCTCGAAGCCCGGGATGACGCGGGAGATCCGGTCGCGGACCGTGCCGTAGTCGTCCTCGAAGCCCTGCCACGGGATGCCGTACCTGTCGCCGATCGTCGCGAGGGCCATGCGGCTGATGATGGCGACCTCGCTGAGCAGGTGCGGGGAGGCCGGCGGCAGCTTGCCGCGGGAGGCGTGCACGTCGCTCATGGAGTCCTCGACGGTGATGAACTGCTCGCCGGAGGCCTGGAAGTCCTTGTCGCTGCGGCCCAGCGTGGGCAGGATCAGCGCGGTCTCACCGCACACCGTGTGGGAACGGTTGAGCTTCGTCGAGACGTGGGCCGTCAGACTGCAGTTGCGCATCGCCTGCTCGGTCACCTCGCTGTCGGGGGTGGCCCGCACGAAGTTGCCGGCGACGCCGAGGAAGAACCTGGCGCGCTTCTCGTACATGGCACGGATGCCGTCGACGGCGTCCAGGCCGTGGTGGCTGGGCGGCGTGAAGCCGAACTCCTTGCCCAGGGAGTCCAGGAACTTCTGTGGCATCCGCTCCCACACGCCCATCGTGCGGTCGCCCTGCACGTTGCTGTGGCCGCGTACCGGGCACGCGCCCGCGCCGGGCTTGCCTATGTTGCCGCGCAGCATGAGGAAGTTGATGACTTCGCGGATCGAGGGGACACCGTGCTTGTGCTGAGTGAGGCCCATCGCCCAGCACACGATGACCGACTTGGCGTTCAGGACGCGCTCGAAGACCTCGTCGATCTCCTCGCGGGACAGGCCGGTCGCGTCGTGGATGTGCTCCCAGGTGACCTGGCGCGCGTGCTTCTCGAAGGCCTCGTAGCCGATGGTGTTCTTCTCGATGAAGGCGTGGTCGATCACCGTGCCCGGGTTGGCGTCCTCGGCCTCCAGGAGCAGCAGGTTCAGGGCCTGGAACAGGGCGAGGTCGCCGCCGGCCCGGATGTGCAGGAACTGGTCGGCGATCTGCGTGCCCTTGCCGATGATGCCGCGCGGGCGCTGCGGGTGCTTGAAGCGCAGGAGGCCGGCCTCGGGGAGGGTGTTGACGGCGACGATCTTGCCGCCGTTGCGCTTGGTCTCCTCAAGGGAGGACAGCATGCGCGGGTGGTTGGTGCCCGGGTTCTGGCCCACGACGAAGACCAGGTCGGAGTTCTCCAGGTCGTCGAGCGAGACCGTGCCCTTGCCGATGCCGAGGGTCTCCGACATCGCGGAGCCGCTGGACTCGTGGCACATGTTGGAGCAGTCCGGCAGGTTGTTGGTGCCGTAGGCGCGGGCGAAGAGCTGGAGGAGGAACGCGGCCTCGTTGTTGAGGCGGCCCGAGACGTAGAACAGGGCCTCGTCGGGGGAGGTGAGCTGCTTGAGTTCCTTGGCGAGGATGCCGAACGCCTCGTCCCAGCCGATCGGTTCGTAGTGGGTCGCGCCGGGGCGTTTGACCATCGGCTCCGTCAGCCGGCCCTGCTGGTTGAGCCAGTAGTCCGACTTGGCGTCCAGTTCGGCGATCGAGTGCTCACGGAAGAAGTCACGGGTGACGCGCCGCGAGGTGGCCTCGTCGTTGATGTGCTTGGCGCCGTTCTCGCAGTACTCGTTCATGTGCCGCTTGCCCGGCGCGGGCTCCGGCCAGGCACAGCCGGGGCAGTCGATGCCCTTGGCCTGGTTGATGTTCAGCAGCGTCAGCATGGTGCGGCGCGGCGACGTCTGGCTGAGGGAATACTCCAGCGCGTGCGTCACGGCGGGGAGGCCCGTCGCCCAGGTCTTGGGGGGCGTGACGGTCAGGTCGTCGATCGGGTCCTCGATGCTGCTGCTCATGATCTGGTCTGCCTCTTTCTTCCATGCACCTGGGCGGACGGGTCCCCGGGAAACGGCGGCCTGTTCTCCGTGTTCACTTTTACGCGGATCACTTACACGCGGTTTACATATGCGCGCCCGTTACGTTTACGCGTCAGCGCCGCAGTACCGCGAGAGAAGCTTCCTGCAATCCGTGGGGCGCGTCAAAGAGGCATTTCCGATCACCTGATAGGTACCGCTTATCAAGGCTCCTGCCCTTGTCCTGCCTGAGGTCTGAGGCTCGATAGTCCCGACCGATCATGCCATCGGGAACCCCTCTTTGACTTCAGGGAGAAACCTTCCGATGATGATCGACGAGTGCGTAAAGGTGGGGTGAAGAAAAGGAATCAGCCAAGGCTCTTGCTATTTCACGAGCCCCGGCTTCTGATATTTGACGAACTGGCCCCGACTTCTGGTATTTCTCGGGAGGGCGCAACCATGCTTGATCATCTTCCTGGCGTTCCGTCGCCCTCGCCCCTCGTGGACCGCTTCGGCCGGGTCCACACGGACCTGCGGGTCTCGCTGACCGACCGCTGCAACCTGCGGTGCACGTACTGCATGCCGGCCGAGGGGCTGGACTGGCTGCCCCGAGCCGAAGTGCTCACCGACGACGAGGTCGTACGCCTCGTACGTATCGGCACCGAGCGCCTCGGGATCACCGAAGTCCGGCTGACCGGGGGTGAGCCGCTGCTGCGCCGTGGCCTGCCCGGTCTGGTGGCCCGCCTGTCCGGCCTGGACCCGGCACCGGAACTGTCGATCACCACCAACGGCATCGGCCTGGCCCGCAGTGCGGTGGCCCTGCGCGAGGCCGGGCTCAGCCGGGTCAACGTCAGTCTGGACACACTCCGCCCGGACCGGTTCGCGCAGATCACCCGGCGCGACCGGATCAAGGACGTACTGGCCGGACTCTCGGCCGCCCGTGACGCAGGCCTGAACCCGGTGAAGATCAACGCGGTGCCGGTGCGAGGTGTCAACGACGACGAGATCGTCGACCTGACCGCGTTCGCGGCGGAGCACGGCTACCAGATGCGGTTCATCGAATCGATGCCGCTCGATGCGCAGGGTGCCTGGGACCGGGACCGGATGGTCACCGCCGCGGAGGTCCTGGACCGGCTCGGCGAGCGCTTCGAACTCGTGCCGGTCGGCCGGCAGGACAACGCGCCCGCCGAGGAGTGGCGGATCGCCGGTGCGGAGGCTCTGGTGGGTGTCATCGCCAGTGTCACCCGTCCGTTCTGCGGAACGTGCGACCGCGTGCGGCTGACGGCGGACGGGCAGTTGCGCAACTGCCTCTTCGCCACCGAGGAATCCGACCTGCGGGCGCTGCTGCGAGGTGGCGCCGACGACGCGACGGTGGAGGCGGCGTGGCGGACCTCGGTCGGCGGGAAGGGGCCCGGCCACGCGATCAACAGCCCGGAGTTCCGCCGCCCGGAACGCCCGATGTCGGCCATCGGCGGCTGACGGGCCCAGCCCCGAGAGCCTCCGAGGCGGCAAGAGGCAAGAACGAACAAGAGGCAGACAAGAGAGGTGAGCTGGATGTGTAAATGGATCGAGGACGTCAAGTCCGAACTCGACGTCGAACTTGACGCCGCGAACTGCAAGCCGACGGCGTCGGCCGAACGCTGGGCGGCCGGGCCCGGGAACAGCGCGGGCACCGCATGACAGCGACAGTCACGCACACCCCGCACGGCTCGGGGAGGGCGGCCGTGGCGGCAGACACCCACATGGCGTGGGAACAGGCCCGGCAGATAGCAAGGGACTGCGTCGGCCGGCCGCTGCCGGTCGTCACCCGACCCCTGGCGGACACGCTCGGCCACGCTCTCGCCGAACCACTGACGGCGCTCACCGATCTGCCGCCGTTCGACACGTCCGCGATGGACGGCTGGGCCGTGGCCGGACCGGGACCGTGGCTGCTGGGCGGCGCCGCCGTCCTCGCCGGCGACCGGGCGGCACCGCTCAGCGGCTACGGCACCGCCGTTCCCATCGCCACCGGCGCGCGGCTGCCGACGGGCGCAACAGCCGTACTACGCAGGGAACATGGGGAGTTCGATGCCGAGGGCGGCACGCTGCGCGAGTGCTCCACCGGGCCCGGATCGGTGGCTGCGGGCCGCGACATCCGGCCGCGTGGCCAGGAGTGCCGTGCGGGTGAAGAGCTGATGCCGGCCGGTGGCACGGTGACCCCGGCCGTGCTGGGCCTCGCGGCGGCGGCCGGGTACGACCGGCTCGCCGTGCACCGCCGTCCGACCGTCGAACTCCTGGTCCTCGGCGACGAGTTGCAGGAGTCCGGCCTGCCCCGGCACGGGCGGGTCCGCGACGCGCTCGGCCCCATGCTGCCGCCGTGGCTGCGGAGCTACGGCGCCGACGTGATCAGCCGCCGCCGGGTCGCGGACGACCCGGGAGCGCTTCGGGAAGCCGTACGCGACTCTGTTGCCGATGTCGTCGTCACCACCGGCAGCACCGCCGCGGGACCGGTGGACTTCCTGCACGCCACCCTCGAAGAGGTGGGCGCCCACCTGCTGGTCGACTCCGTCGCCGTACGGCCCGGACACCCGATGCTGCTCGCCGAACTGCCGCCCACCGCCGACGGCCGGGCACGATGGCTGGTCGGCCTGCCCGGCAACCCACTTGCCGCCGTCGCCGGCACGCTGACACTGGCCGCGCCGCTGCTGCGCCGCCTCGTCGGGCAGGGGGACCCGGAACCGCGGCTGATGCGCGCCACAGCAGCGTTGCCGGGGCACCCGCGCGACACCCGGTTGCTGCCGGTGCGGCGCGCGGACCACGAGGTGGCGCCGCTCCCGTTCGACGGCCCGGCGATGCTGCGCGGGCTGGCATGCGCCGGCGGTCTCGCGGTCGTCCCGCCCGGGGGTGTGCCTGCCGGAGGCAGCGCAAAGGTGTGGGAGGTGCCGGGACAGTGACCGCGACGACAGAGGGCACCGATGCGGAGACGCCCGCCGGCACCATCCGCTACTGGGCGGCGGCCAAGGCCGCGGCCGGCACGGTGGAGGAGCCCTATCGCGCGACGACGCTCGCGGAGGCGCTGGAGCACGCACGGTCCCGGCACGACGACCGTCCGCGGTTGGCACGGGTGCTCGGGTACTGCTCGTTCCTCGTGGACGGCCGCCCGGTTGGCGGGCGCGACCACGCTTCGGTCCTCCTCGCCCAAGGGGGAACGGTCGAGGTGCTGCCTCCGTTCGCGGGCGGCTGACCCACCCCAACCCATCACGTGCAGGCGGGAGTTCATACATCCCGCGCACACCGCACCCATGACCTCAGGATCGAACCATGCCGCACAGTCCGGCCTTCTCCGGCCCTCCCGTCCAGCTGCTCGCACTGCGCGACACCCCGCTCTCCCTGGACGAGGTGTGCGAGGCGGTGGGCGATGACACCGCCGGAGGTACCGCTGTCTTCGTCGGTACCGTGCGCAACCACGACGGGGGCAGGCCGGTGGAGGCCCTCGAGTACAGCGCCCACCCCGGCGCCGGGGGAGAGTTGCGCCGGGTGGCCGAGAAGGTCGCCGCCGACTTCCCGGTCAGCGCCCTCGCAGCCGTCCACAGGACGGGCCGTCTGGAGATCGGCGACATCGCGGTGATAGCGGCGGTCTCCTGTCCGCACCGCGCGGAGGCCTTCGCCGCCTGCGCCCGCCTGGTCGAGGACCTCAAGCACGAGGTGCCGATCTGGAAGCACCAGTTCTTCTCGGACGGCGACGAGGAGTGGGTCGGCGTGTGCTGACGCTCTTCCGCCGGTCACTGTGAGTGTGCGGTCGGCGCCTGCCCCGACCCGTCCCGCCGCGCGGGACGCCGGGCCGTCACATAGGGTCGCGGTGCTACGACAAGGCGGGAGTGCCCATGTCAGGACAGTTCGAAGCGACGTTCGTGGTCGCACGGCCCGTCGACGAGGTCTTCGAGTACCTCGCCGACGGTCGCAACGATCCGCAGTTCAGTCCGCGGGTGCTGAAGATCGAGCGGGTACCCGACACCCCGACCAACGTGGGCACCGTCTTCCGGAGCACCGTCAAGGACGCCGGGATGAGGTCCGCGAGGGAGTTCCGCATCACCGCCCTCGACGCCCCCGTGAAGATCCGGTGGGCCGAGGTGTCGAAGAACAGCGTGATGGCCCGTGAGGGCGGCTACGACCTGGAGGGGCTGCCCGACGGCAGGACCCAGGTCCGCATTTTCAACGTGCTGGAAGGCCACGGGGTGGGCAAGCTCCTCGTCGGCCTGGCGCTCTCCGCCGCCCGCAAGGACGCCGACGACTTCGGGGCCCGGATCAAGGCGGCGGCCGAGGCGGCCATCGCTCCCAGCTGACACCATTGATGCGGGCCCACACCAGCCGTCATGCGCCCACCCCACGCGAGTCAGACCGCCGGCGCGAGCCTGTCGTCCTCGTGCGCGGGCGTCAGGTGGTCGGCGGGCGTCAGGTGGCTGTGGAAGAAGTCCGTCAGCCGGGCCACCGCGGGCGTCATGTACTCGTCCTTGTCGTACAGGTCGACGTGCACCGCGCCGTCGATCCAGACGAGTTCCTTCGGGCCGCGCGCGTTCTGGAACGCGTGCACGCTCATCCAGGAGGTCACCGCCTCCCGCCCGACGACCATCATCAAGGGGCGCGGGGCAATCAGGTCGACGCGGGCGAAGGCGTCGAAGGCCGCGATGCGGTCGACGCTGCTCCAGGTCAGCGCCTTGGCGGACCGCGGATGCCGCGCACGCGGAGTGCAGTAGTAGTCCCAGCCCTCGAACACGTGCGGTCCTGCCCGGCGGGCCTCCTCCTCGGTGGCCGGGAAGAGGTCGAAGCGCTGGACCCCCTCGCCGTGCGCCTCGGCGGTGCGGGCCTGCGCGGCCGCGTCGAGCATGCCCTGGAAGACGGCGGGGTCCTGGCTGCCGTCCGCGCCGAGCCGGAACTGGCGGGAGATGTCGACGGCACTGACGGTGCCGACGGCCTTGATGCGTTGGTCGCTCGCGGCGGCCGTGATCGCGTAGCCGCCGGAGGCACAGACACCCAGCACCCCGATGCGCTCCGGGTCGACCTCGTTCCGGGTGGTCAGGAACGAGACAGCCGCCTTGAGGTCCTCGACGCGGTGGCCCGGGTCCTCCAGGCCGCGCGGCTCGCCCGCACTCTCGCCCTGGTAGGCGGCGTCGAAGGCGAGGGTGATGAAGCCCTGGCCGGCGAGGCGCCGCGCGTACAGCCCCGCGGTCTGTTCCTTGACGCCGCTGCCGGGGTGGCCGACGACGACCGCCGGTCCGGGGGCGCCGTCCACGCCGTCCGGGGTGTAGAGGTGGCCGGCGAGCGTCAGGCCGTCGCTGGGGAAGGTGACGTCGGTGCGCATGGTGGTTCACTCCAGTCGTACGTCGAGGGGGAGGGGCCTCGGGGGAATGGGGCGGCGGGCCCGGTGGGCACCGGTTTCCCCGGCTTCCCTCGGCCACGTCACCACCATCGGCCCGCCGCTCCCGGGGTGCCAGGGAGGGCTCTGCCTATGCGCGCCAGTACCAGGCACGCGGCCGAGGCTGCGAGGACACTGGAGAGATGGCATCCGCGAACACTCCGGCCGGCGACAATGAGCTGGGCGACTTCCTGCGCTCCCGCCGCGCCGTCCTCGACCCGCAGCGGGCGGGCTTCCCGGACGACGGCCGCCTGCGCCGCGTGCCGGGACTGCGCCGGGAGGAGCTCGCCCAGCTCGCGCACGTGAGCATCGACTACGTCGTCCGTCTTGAACAGGGGCGCACCCGACGAGTGTCCCGTCCCGTCCTCGACGCCCTCGCCGACGCGCTTCAACTCGCTCCGGACGAGCGTGCCTACCTCTTCACGCTCGCCGACGTGGCCCCCGCCGCACCGGCGCGCCGGCCCGGCCGCCCGGAGGTCGCACCGGAGCTGCGGCAACTCCTCGACACCATGGACAACGTGCCCGCCATGGTGCTGCACCGCGGCATGGACGTGCTGGCGTGGAACCCCGCGGCCGCCGCGCTGCTCACCGACTTCGGTGCCCTCGCACCGGCCGAGCGCAACCTGATCCGGCTGACCTTCCTCGACGCGGACTTCCGTGCCCTGTACGCGGATTGGCCCCGCGCCGCCCGCGAGTGCGTCGCCGTCCTGCGCATGGAGACGGGCCGCACCCCTCACGACCCGGCGCTGGCCGCCCTGGTCGGCGAGCTCAGCGTCCGCGACCCCGACTTCCGTACCTGGTGGGCCGGCCACCAGGTACGCGGGCCGCGCCGGCTCACCAAGACCTACGTCCACCCGGTGGCGGGGAGCCTCACTCTCGATGTCCAGCAGTTCACCGTGGACACCCACCCCGAGCAGTTCCTCGTCGCCTACACCGCCCCACCCGACTCCCCGTCGCACGAGGCGCTGCGCTTCCTGCTCCAGTGGTCCGCCACGCCCGCGACCGCCCGCGACCCACATACTCCTCACCAGCGCAGAACTGGCGCAGGACCGGCATAGGCATCGGAATGGTCACCATCAGGTACCAGCCCGAGCACCCCCGCAACCTGAGCGACCCGTGGCCGGTCTACCTGGCAGAGAACGCTTCGAACGCATCGAGCGCCCTGCGAGGAAAGGCCGACCATGGGGGACACACGCAGACGGGGAGCCGTCGCACTGGGGATCACCGGACTTGTCGCACCGCTGACACTCGCGCTGGGCGCCGCGCCCGCGCAGGCGGCGAGCTGCACGACCTCGACCGGTCCCTATCAGAAGCAGGTGGAGCGGTTCCTCGGCCGACCGGTCGACGGAAAGCAGTCCGCCGCCGACTGCAAGGCCGTCCAGGCCTTTCAGAACAAGCACGGGATCACCCCGAACATCGGCTACGCGGGGCCTGTCACGTGGGGCGTCATGGACCTCATGAACAAGCAGAAGGCCGTCGGCAGCAACCCCAACAAGGACGGTAAATGCCCCGTCAACAAGGGGCGCATCGCCTGTGTGAACCTGACGCTGCAGCTCAGCTGGATCCAGGACGGCAAGAAGCTCGTCTACGGGCCGGTGCCCGTCCGCACGGGCCGTAACGGCTACGAGACCCGCACCGGCCTGAAGAAGATCTACTGGCGGCACATCGACCACGTGTCGAGCATCTACAACGTGCCCATGCCCTACAGCCAGTTCTTCGACGGCGGCCAGGCCTTCCACTCGGTCGGCGTGAGCATGTGGAACCCGCCCGGCTCGCACGGCTGCGTCAACATGACCAGCACCACCGCGAAGAAGTTCTGGTCCCTGCTGAAGACTGGCGACGACGTCTACGTCTACGGGCGCAAGCCGGGCACCTGATCCCGACGGGCGGCCGCGGGTTCCCCGCTGTCCTTATTCCCCTACTGTTATGCGTTCCAGGTAGGGGAATTGACGGACAGTCATAGAGCGGAGCGCGTGCGGTGGCGTCGGGGGAAACGAACCGTGGCGAGCTGATCGGCAAGGTACTCGGGGGGCGTTACCGCGTCATCTCGATGATCGGGCGCGGCGGCATGGGGGTGATCGCCCGGGCGGTGGACGAACTGCTCAACAGAGAGGTCGCCGTCAAGATCCTCAGAGCCTTCACCGACGCGTCCGCATCCGATCTGTCCGATCTTCGGCGCGGCCGAGCAGCGACGGCGGCGCCACGGCCTCGCAGCCGCCGGCCCCTCTCACGTCCAAGCCGAGCTCGGTGTCGAAGAGTTGCGGCGGCTGGACCCACCGCGACCCGAACCCGGGCACGTACGGCTACATGTCCGGCAGCCACCACATCGTGACCGGGCCCTCCCAGACGTGCTCCTCCGTCGCCCTGGCCGAGAACGGCTCGAAGCTCTGGTACCACCGCTCGGTCGTCAACGCGCACGGCCGCAACTGGACCTACGTCCGGGTGGCGGGAACGAACACGTCGGGCTGGATGTCCAACGACAACCTCGCCAACCAGTCGGGTGCGTCGACGCGCTGCTGAGCCGTCCCCGGCAGCAGTGGCTCAGCCCGTCCCGTAGCGCGCTTCGATCCCCGCGATCACCAGGGCGAGACCGTCCTCGAAGTGCTGCTCGTAGTCCTCGAAGATCTCCGCGCCCGCCGCGGCCGACAGCGGGAAGTCGGCCATCCGGCGGGCGCGTTCGTCGATGTCGTACCCCTCGCGGCGCTCGCCCGGCAGGGGCTGGACGCCCTGCTCCTCGGTGACGAAGCCGAGCGTGTACATGTACGCGGTCGTGGTGGCGCGCACCGCCTGGGCGAGCGTGAATCCGGCGTCGGCGAACAGCCGCAGCGTCCTCTCCATCTCGACCGCGTGCAGCGTGCCGGTGAAGCGTGAGCCACTGAAGACCTTGGCGCCGTCGCGGTGGCTCAGGAGCGCGGAGCGCAGTCCGCGGTTCGCCGTCAGCAGGCACTCGCGCCAGGTGGCGTCGGGCGTGAGCGGGTCGTCGGCGGTCATGCGGCGGTACATCTCCGTCGCCATCTCGTCCAGCAGCTCCTGCTTGTTCTTGAAGTGCCAGTAGAGCGCGGGCGCCTGAACGTTCAGCTCCTTGGCGATGGCGCGGAGCGTGAGGCCGTCGAGGCCGACGTCGTTGAGCAGGCGCAGCGCGGTGTCGACGACCTGCGTCTTGTCCAGCTTGGGGGATCTCCGGGTAGCCACCTTGACAGTTTAACGCCGTTAAGCGCATGCTGCGAAGCATGGGCCTTAACGGCGTTAAGGAGCTGGCCATGGACACACGTACAGACGCGATCACGCACACAGACGCGATCACACAGACCGAGGTCATCGTCGTCGGCGCCGGGCCGACCGGCCTCGCCCTGGCTGTCGACCTGGCCCGGCGCGGCGTCGACGCCCTGGTCGTCGAGCGGGCGGACGCGCTCTTCCCCGGATCGCGAGGCAAGGGGATCCAGCCGCGCACGCGGGAGGTCTTCCACGATCTCGGCGTGCTGGACGCGATCCACGCCGCGGGCGGCCCCTATCCCGTCGGGATGATCTGGCAGGACGGCGTCCGGGTCGGCGAGTACAGGATGTTCGACCCGGCGGAGGCGAGCGACGACTCCCCGTACGCCGAGCCGTGGATGGTGCCGCAGTGGCGCACGCAGCAGATCCTGTTCGAGCGGCTCATGGGGCTCGGCGGCCGGGTGGAGTTCGGCCGTGAGCTGGTGGCGGTGGAACAGGACGCGGACACGGTGACCGCGCACTTCGCCGCCGGAGGTGCGGTCCGCGCCCGGTACGCCGTCGCGGCCGACGGCGGACGCTCGACCGTGCGCCGCGCGCTGGGCATCGCCATGACCGGCGAGACCGTCGACCCGCGTCCGATGCTCGTGGCGGACGTGCGCATCAGCGGCCTCGACCGCGACAACTGGCATGTCTTCCCGGCCCGCGAGGGAAGCGACGGTTTCCTCGCGATCTGCCCGCTCGCCGGCACCGAGGACTTCCAGGTCTCCGCGCAGTTCCCCGAGGCAGCCGTGCCCGGCCTCTCTCTCGACGACATCCGCAAGGTGGTCGCCGCGCGCTCCCACCTGGCGCCCGAGGACGTGACCGAGGTGCGCTGGGCGTCGGACTTCCGGCCGCGGGCCGCGCTCGCCGACCGCTTCCGCGCGGGGCGCGTCCTCCTGGCCGGGGACGCCGCACACGTCCACTCGCCGGCCGGGGGCCAGGGGCTGAACACCAGCGTCCAGGACGCGTACAACCTGGGGTGGAAGCTGGGCGCGGTGCTGCGCGACGGCGCCCCGGACTCCCTCGTCGAGACGTACGAGGAGGAGCGCCGCCCGGTCGCCGCGCACATGCTAGGCATCTCGACGGGCGTGCACCGCGGCGAGATCCGCCGCGGCGAGGTGACCCGCCAACTCGGCCTGGGCTACCGCGAATCGTCACTCGCGGTGGACACCCGCACGACCGCGGGCCCGGTGCGGGCGGGGGACCGGGCGCCGGACGGAACGGTGGACGGCATCCGCCTCTTCGACGCCTTCCGCGGCCCCCACTGGACGCTGCTCACGGTCGGCACGGACACCGGACTCCCCGCGCTCGGCGTCCCCACCGTCCGTATCCCGGCCTGCGAGGCGTACGGCACGGGCGTGTACCTCGTCCGGCCCGACGGATACGTGGGGTGGGTGGGCGACACAGCCGACGGCCTCGCGCAGTACGCGCGCCGGATGGGTCTTCAGGGCACGCGAGCGACCCCGACGTAGAAGCCGCTGAGCTCCGGCTCGGGCGCGGGCGAGTCCTTGTACCACCGCGTCGACGTCACCAGCCCCGGATCCACCAGCTCCAGACCCTCGAAGAACGGCTCGACCTCGGCCCGCGTACGCATCCGCAACGGGATCTCGCCCTGCCGGTACGTGTTCTTCACCGTCTTCGCGAGGTGCGGGTGCTCATCGGTGGTGCCGTGGGAGAGCACGAAGTAACTGCCCGAGGGCAGTGCGTCGATGACGGACCGCGCCAGGCCGTAGGGGTCCTCTTCGTCGGTGATGAAGTGCATCAGGGCGACCATGGACAGCGCGATGGGCCGGGTGAAGTCCAGGAACGTACGCGCGTGGTCGAGGATGACCTGGGGCTGCCGGACGTCCGCCTCGATGTAGTCGGTCGCGCCCTCGGGGGTGCTGACCAGCAGGGCCTGAGCGTGCCGCAGCACGATGGGGTCGTTGTCGGCGTACGCGACCCGCGCCGACGGCACGATCGACTGCACGATCTGGTGCAGGTTCGGCTTGGTCGGGATGCCCGTGCCGATGTCGAGGAACTGGTCGATGCCGTTGCCGGCCAGCCAGGCCGCCGCGCGGTGCATGAACGCCCGGTTGCGCACGGCGCTGAGGCGCGACTCCGGCGGCAGCTTCTCCGCGACTTCCTGATCGACCGGATAGTTGTCCTTGCCGCCCAGCAGCCAGTCGTAGACACGCGCCGGATGGGCCCTGCTCGTGTCGATGCGGGTTCCGGAGGACTGTGCCGTCATGCGTGACTCCAGCGTGTACTAGATCGCTGACCGACTTGCCGGGACCGCTGCGCGCCCCCTGGGTCAGGCCGTGAAGGACCTCGCGATTATGTCACTGGCCACGCCGTGGCGCAGAGTTGTCAGGGTAACTCCGCCGCAGGTCATCTCACCTCTGGTGACGGCGAGTTGAAGAATGGCGACCGGGGGAGGAGGCGGGACTCCGTACGGCGGGCGGCGCCTTCCACGCCGTACCGAGCCCGTCTCCTCTCAGCGAGTCGGTCAGGCCGTGTTCAGTGTCAGGCCGTACCTGTTCAGGATCTCGTTGATCGGCTGGTACCAGGTCTCGCCGCCGCCGGAGCAGTCGCCCCAGCCGCCCGAGGTGACTCCCTGGGCCTGGTCGCCGCTGATGAACGAGCCGCCCGAGTCGCCCGGTTCGGCGCACACGCTCGTCTTGGTCATCTCGTGCACCGCGCCCTGGCTGTAGTTCACGGTCTCGTTCTTGGCCAGCACATTGCCGCAGTGCCAGTGCGAGGTGGAGCCCGAGCGGCAGATGGACGCGCCGATCGGGGCCTCGGCCGAGCCGCGCACCAGCTGGTCGGGGACGGTGCCCCAGCCGAGGACCACGGGGACGGTCCACCAGCCGCTGCCGACGTTGACCCAGGCGTAGTCGTTGTCCGGGAACGACGACCCCTGGAAGTTGCCGATGTACGAACCGTCCCAGCCGTTCACCGCGGCGCCGGCGCCGCTGCAGTGGCCGGCCGTGACGAATCCGCCGATCACCGAGAAGCCGATCGAGCAGCGCACGTTGCCCGTGTAGTAGGGGTCCCCTCCGACCGTGCCGGCGGCGAGGGTGCGGGGCGCGTGGGCCGTCTTCCCGACGGTGACAGGACCTGCCTCACGGGCCTGCGCGAGGAAGTGCCTGACATCGTTGTCGCCCTGCCGTCCGGCCAGGGTCTCGATCACGATCCGGTTGGACTTCGGATCGACGTGCCAACTTGCCACGCCCTTGGGGGCCTTGAGTGCGTCGATGCGTTCCTTCGTCGCGTCGAGCTGCTTGGCGGTGTACTTCACCAGCTTGGCCTCGGCGCCCGTCGACCGTACGGCCGCGGCCTTGTTCCGGTCGGTGACGGCCACGGTCAGCCGGCCGCTCTCGGGTGTGAACCACGCGCCGCCGTAGGACGATCCGGCGGCCCGCCGTGCCTTTCCTTCGACGGCCGTGGCCTTCTTCTCCGCTTTCAGCCGCGCCTCGGCCTGGCTCTTGGTGAGGCCGAAGTCGCTCTGCATCGCGGCGAGCATGGCGCCGGAGGCCGGTGCCTTCTCGTCCGCGGGGGTGGCGGCACCGGCCGAGGCCGGCATGAACCCGGCCGACACTCCGGCGACGAGTAATGCGGACAGGGCGATGCGCAGGGGTTTCGTGCGTCTCATGGGGTTGGCCCTTCGTTGTTCCAGCTTCGTGGGGGTGGAACAGCAAAGCCTGGGAGCGCTCCCAGGAAATGCCCGCTGGGAGCGTATCGAAGGATCATGGGCAGGTCCATGCCAATACCAATGCATTACTGCGGCCTGCGGGAGACGGCCGGCCCGGTCAACGCCAAGCCCCTGACTGCCTGTTGACGACGGCACTGACTCTTCATCACTGCGCCATATTGCCGGGGTTCGTTGGGCAACTGGGACCCCGATGATGACGAGGGCATGCCATATTCGATCGCGCGTGTCCCACCCCCCCACGGTTCCCCAGGAGGACGCAGTGAAGAAGAGCCCGCGGATCCGCAGAGCGGCATTCACCCTCGGCAGCGCTGTCGCGCTGGTCATCGTTTTCCCCGGCATCGCGCTCGCGGACCCGCCCCCGGCACTGCCCGCCAACGCGGACGGCCTCGAGCAGACGTTCCAACCGGCCTATGACTACGACGGTGACGGCTGCTACCCGACGCCCGCCATCGGCCCCGACGGCACCATCAACCCCGGCCTCAACCCGTCCGGGGCCGTCAACGGCCAGTGCCACGACTCCTGGGACCTCGACAGCACCAACGGATACGCCCGCTCCAAGTGCAACAACGGCTGGTGCGCCATCATCTATGGCCTCTACTTCGAGAAGGACCAGGCCGTCGCGGGCAGCGGACTCGGCGGACACCGCAACGACTGGGAACACGTCGTGGTGTGGGTGCAGGACAACGAGGCCAAGTACGTCTCCACCTCGGCCCACGGCAACTTCAACGTCTACAGCCGTGACCAGATCCTTTGGGACGGCACCCACCCCAAGGCCGTCTACCACAAGGACGGCCTGGGCACGCACTGCTTCCGCCCCGCGACCGCCAACGACGAGCCGCCGGAGAACCACCGCCACACCTGGCAGTTCCCGAGCCTCGTCGGCTGGAACGGTTACCCCGAGGGCCTGCGCGAGAAGCTCAGCCAGGCCGACTTCGGCAGCGCGGTCTTCGGCCTCAAGGACGGCAACTTCAACTACCACCTCGAGAAGGCCGAGCCGGCCGGCATACCTTTCGACCCCAACGCCTGAGCGGGGACGGACCGGTCGGCTGCCTCGGCCCGAACATGGGCACCGGCGCCCGGCCACCGGGGGGCGCGGTGCCCACCGGTCCGTCCAGAGGGAGGTGGCGGGTCCCGGCGCCGGGAAGTTACCCTGCGCTGCGGCGCTGATCGGCGGAGATTGGCCGCCGACCCCCTGGGAGGTCTTTCGTGGACGTATCACTTCCGGTCCTCCTGGAGGACCACCCGGTCATCGCCAGCGTCATCGACGACGACGGGCTGCGCGCCGTCCTGGACTCGGAGTGCAAGGTCGTCTTCCTGCTGTACGGGTCGCTGCTGAACCTCCCGGCGATCGTGCGGCAGCTCAAGGACAGCGGCAAGGTCGTCCTGGTCAACGTGGACCTGCTCGAAGGGTTCAGCGGCAAGGACATCGTGGTGCAGTACGTGAAGGAGCACACCTCCGCCGACGGGGTGCTCAGCTCCAAGGCGCACATGGTGCGCGCCGCCCGCGAGGTCGGCCTGTTCGCCGTGCACCGGTTCTTCCTCATCGACTCGAAGTCGTACCGCAACCTCGCGCCGCAGGTTCGCCAGTCCAAGGCGGACTGTGTGGAGATCCTGCCGGGCTGCATGCCGCGGGTCATCTCCTGGGCCGTCCAGGACATCGAAGTGCCCCTCATCGCGGGCGGGCTCGTGTGTGACCGCGAAGACGTTTTCGCCGCGCTGAAGGCGGGAGCCGCGGCCATCGCCTCGTCGAATCGTGAGGTCTGGGCCATGTAAGGGAATGTGACGCCGGACTCCATTGACACTGCCGATCGGCCCTGCCTAACATGGCGAACGCACCCGGAGTTCATGTCCTGGACACGGGCGCGATAATCGAATAAGGGTTCCGGCCTCGCGCCGGGACAGTTACTAGAGACCAGAGAACAGTAACCTCCGAACATCGGAGTTTGCTGTTCTTTTTTTGTGCCCATTTCCTGTCCACGACGAGGTGGCTGCGGTGATCCGGATGAACAAGGCCCAGAAGTGGCTGAGCTTCTTCGCGCTCTCCATGACCGGCGGAATCATTTTCCAGGTCGCCTACATCAGGTTCGTGTACCTCGAACCTACCTATACGGCGCTGAATCTCAGCTCGCAGCAGTACGGGAACATCATCTCGGCATTCGGGGCCGTGGCCATCGTCATGTATTTCTTCGGCGGCTGGTTCTCCGACAAGTTCTCGCCGAAACTTCTCATCGTCATTTCGCTCGTCGGAATGGGAATCGCCGATATCTACCTCGCCACCGTTCCAGGCTTCTGGGGAGTGGTGGCGGCGCACATCGCGATGGCCGTCGTCGGCATGGGTCTGTACTGGTCCGCGCTGGTGAAGTCGATCAGCATGCTCGGCGACTCCGGCGAGCAGGGCCGGCTCTTCGGCTTCCTCGAAGGCACCCGCGGCATCGTCTCGACGGCCATCGGCTTCATCGGGACAGCGATCGTCGCCGCCTCCGTCGTGCCCGCGCACGGAGTCCTCACGCTGATCCGGATCTACGGCGTGCTGAGCTTCGTCTTCGCCGCGATCGTGTGGTTCGTCGTCCGCGAGGACAAGACGAGGCTCGCCGGGCTCGACTCGGCGACCGTCACCCTCAAGCAGCTGCTCGCCGCGGCCTGCAACCGGTACACCTGGCTCATCGGCGGCACCGCCATGCTGATGTACTGCTTCTACACGACGCTCGGCTACTTCTCGCCGCTGCTCCAGGACAACTACGGCGTCTCCGCCTCCATGATCGCCGTCATCGGGGTCGTGCGGTCCTACGTCTTCCAGTTCGTGGCCGGGCCCGCGGGCGGCGTCGTCGTGGACAAGGTGACCCGCTCCAGCGCGTTGTTCCTGCGCTGGATGTTCGCCGGCAGCGCCGTGCTCGCCGCCCTCTTCCTCGTACTGCCGCGCACCGCCTCGCTCGCCTGGCTCGCGCTGGTGATGATGTTCGTCCTGTGCGCACTGGTCTTCGCCTCGCGCGGCGTCTACTGGTCCACGGTCGGCGAGGTGGAGGTACCGGAGCAGGAGCGCGGGGGAGTCATCGGGCTGGCATCCGGGCTCGCGTATCTGCCGGACGCGTTCCTGCCGTCCCTGTGCGCCTGGTGGATCGGCGACTCGTCGGCAAGCCCGAAGGTGCCCGAACAAGGGGGCGGCTACAGCGCGCTGTTCGTCTTCCTGCTCGTGGCCGCACTGCTCGGCCTGGTGATGACGACGCTCACCGCCCGCACCCGCCGGCGTGAACTGGCCGCCCGGCACACGGCCCCCGTCAGCGACCCCGTCCCGGCAGGGGTGTGATCGCCGGGTCCTTCGACTCGCCGCCCCGAGCGCGTAGAACGTATCCATACAAAGACTTGCAAGCATCGCAAAGATTAGTAAAGCGTCACGAAGAGTAAGAAGATCGGCAGGCATCACATGGACATCACGGACTTCTCCCGGGACTTCTTCTCCCTCGACGGGAAGAACGCGATCGTCACCGGGGGCAACACCGGCCTCGGTCAGGCGTTCTCCCTCGCCCTCGCCAAGGCGGGCGCCAACGTCCTCGTCCCGGCGCTCGCCGACGACGGTGGCGAGACGCGCAAGCTGATCGAGGCCGAGGGCCGGCGCATGGAGTTCCTCGAGGCCGACATCACGGGGGCCGGCGTGCCCCGGCAGGTCGTCGAGACTTGCGTGGACACCCTCGGGTCGGTCGACATCCTGGTGAACTCGGCGGGCATCTGCAATCTCGCCTCCGTCGAGGAGTTCGACCGCGCCGCGTGGGACCCGATGCTGGCCGTGAACCTCACCGCCCCCTTCGAACTCGCCCACGAGGCAACGAAGTTCATGATCCCGCAGCGCTCCGGGAAGATCATCAACATCGCCTCGCTGTTCTCCTTCCTGGGCGGCCAGATGTCCCCCGCGTACGCCGCCACCAAGCACGGCATCGCCGGCTTCACCAAGGCGTACTGCGACGAGCTCGCCCAGCACAACATCCAGGTCAACGCGATCGCCCCGGGCTACTTCGCCACCAAGATCACCGAAGCCACGCGCGCCAACCACGAGACCAACCAGCGCGTCCTCGACCACATCCCGGCCGGCCGCTGGGGCGATGTCGCCGACCTCATGGGCGCCACCGTCTTCCTCGCCAGCCGCGCCGCCGACTACGTCAACGGCCATGTCCTGACCGTCGACGGCGGCTATCTCGTCCGCTGACCCCGACCCGACACCCACTTCTCCCTCGCCCCCACACGTACACACCCACGTACAAAGAAGGTTGATCCACATGGTGCAGTCCGCATCGAAGCTGAACCGAGAAGAGATCGTCGACCGCCTCACCTCCCTGGTCGGCGCGGGCGCGGTCGTCACCGACGAGCAGCAGCTGCGCGAGGCGAGCGTCGACCGCTTCAAGAAGTACCAGGCGGTGCACGGCATCTACGACGCCCCGCCGCCCGCCGCGATCGTCAACGCCACCAGCGTGGACGACGTGTCGAAGGTGCTCGCGTTCGCCGACGAGAACCGCATCAACATCGTGGCCCGCACCGGCCGCACCGGCACCGAGGGCGGCCTGGAGACGGCCGTCACCGACACAATCGTCCTCGACGGCTCGGGCCTCGACGAGATCATCAAGATCGACGAAGAGAACATGCAGGTCACCGCCGGGTGCGGCGTCCAGCTCCAGGTCCTTGAGGACACGCTGCGCGCCAAGGGCTACACGACCGGGCACTCCCCGCAGTCCAAGCCGCTCGCGCAGATGGGCGGGCTCGTCTCGACGCGCTCGATCGGCCAGTTCTCCACGCTGTACGGCGCGATCGAGGACATGGTCGTCGGCCTGGAGGCGGTCTTCCCCGACGGCACCGTCAGCCGCATCAAGAACGTCCCGCGGCGCGCGACCGGCCCGGACATCCGGCACATCGTCATCGGCAACGAGGGCGCCCTGTGCTACATCACCGAGGTCACGGTGAAGATCTTCAAGTACCAGCCGGAGAACAACGAGTTCCACGGCTACCTCGTCGACGACATGGCGACGGGCACCGCCATCATCCGCGAGGTCGTCGTCGGCGGCTTCAAGCCGTCCGTGGTACGTGTCTACTCGCCCGAGGACGCCGGCCAGCACTTCTCGCACTTCTCGAAGGGCAAGTGCGTCGTCGTCTTCGTCGCCGAGGGCCCCAAGGGCATCGTGCGTGCCACCAGCGACGAGATCGAGCGCGTCGCCGGGCAGCACGAGCACGAGAAGGTCGACCCGAAGCTCATCGAGGCCTGGTTCGACAACCTCAATTGGGGCCCGGACAAGATCGAGGCGGAGAAGGAGGTCATGCGTGCCAAGGCCGAGCTCGGCTACACCACCGAGGTCTCCTGCGACTGGTCGAAGGTCACCGAGCTGTACGGCGCCGTCATGAACCGCATCCGCACCGAGTACCCGCACGCCGACGACCTCACGCTGCTCGGCGCCCACTCCTCGCACAGCTACCAGACGGGTACGAACCTCTACTTCGTCTACGACTACAAGATCAACTGTGAGCCGGAGGAGGAGATCAACAAGTACCACGTGCCGCTCAACGCGATCATCGTCGAGGAGGCGCTGCGCGTCGGCGGCTCGATGGTCCACCACCACGGCGTCGGCAAGTACCGCACCGCATGGACGAAGCAGGAGCACGGCAGCGCGTACCACATGCTGGTCAAGCTCAAGGAGGCGTTCGACCCGAACGGGATCATGAACAAGGGAACGATCTTCCCGCTCGACGCCTGATCCCCAACTGTCGTACAGGGGGCCGCCGTCGGCCGGCGGCCCCCTCCTCTCTCGCACCCCGGAGTGGGCCATGACTCGCTACTTCATCGGCATCGACAACGGCTCCCAGAGCTCGAAGGTGACCGTTTTCGACGAACACGGCCGGGCCGTCTGCGAGGGACGGCAGAGCCTGCGTCCGTACGCCACCCCGCGCCCCGGCGTCGTGGAACACCCGGACGACGACCTGTGGACGTCGATCGGAGAGGCCAGCCGCCAGGCCATGGCCGCCTTCCCCGGCGACGTGGCCGACATCGTCGGCGTCGGCCTGTGCACGATCCGCTTCTGCCGTGCCGTCCTCAAGGCCGACGGTACACTCGCCCAGCCGGTGATGAGCTGGATGGACGCACGGGTCTCGCGCCCCTACGAGCACACCCTCCCCGAGGCGCGGTACGTCACCACGTCCTCCGGCTACATCAGCCACCGCATGACCGGCGTCTTCCAGGACACTGCCGCCAACTACGCGGGCGACTCATGGCCGTTGGACTCCGGCACCTGGCAGTGGACGACCGACGACACCGTTCTCGCCAAGTCCGGCATCCCGCGGGAGATGCTCTTCGACCTCGTGATGCCGGGCGACGTCCTCGGCACGGTGACCGCCGACGCGGCCCGCCACACCGGCATCCCCGAGGGCCTGCCCGTCGTGGCGACCGCCAACGACAAGGCAGTTGAGGCCCTGGGCTGCGGGCTGCGCGCCGGCGACACGCTCCTCATCTCCCTCGGTACGTACGTGGCCGGCATGACCGTCGGGGACAGGAACGTGCCCGACGCCTCCGACTTCTGGACCAACTACGCCTGCATGCCGCACTCCTACCTCTACGAGAGCTTCGGCGTGCGCCGCGGCATGTGGACGGTGAGCTGGCTGCGCGACCTGCTCGGCGAGGAGGCGGTCGCGGGAGCGCGCGCCGCGGGTCTGTCCGTCGAGGACTACCTGAACGCCGAGGCGGCGAAAGTCCCGCCCGGTTGCGACGGTCTGATGACGGTGCTCGACTGGCTGGCGCCCACCGACGCCCCGTACCGCAAGGGCACGATCCTCGGCTTCGACGGCCGCCAGGGCCGCTTCCACATGTACCGCTCGATCCTCGAAGCGCTCGCCCTGTCCATCCACGCCACCGGCACCCACATGGCCACCGAACTCGGCACCACCTACCGGCACACCGTCATCTCCGGCGGCGGCTCCGGCTCCGACCTCATGATGCAGATCTACGCCGATGTCTTCGGCATCCCGGCCCACCGCGCCGAGGTCAACAACGCGGCCGGGCTCGGCTCCGCGATCTGCGCGGCGGTCGGACTCGGCGCGTACAAGACGTTCGACGAGGCGATCGACGCGATGGTCCGCCCCGGCGCGGAGTTCACACCCGACCAGGCCAACCACGACCTGTATCGGCGCCTCGGCAGGGTGTACCGGGACATTCGCGAACACACGGACGGGATCTACCGGCGGTCGTACGACGTCTTCGGCTGACGGCTGACGGCTGACGGCTGACGGCTGACGGCTGACGGCTGCGCGTGTCGCTCCACCCATGTGATGCCGTAGCCGCAGGGCGAGGTGGAGAGGCAGCGCCTGGGGTGTGCCGGTGGGTCGCCGCCGAGGAGGTCGAAGGCGCGCTGGAGCCGGGCGTACAGCGACTGGAGAGCTTTCCCCATCTGGATCTGGCCGCTGATGGAGGCAACGGCCCGCGCGGTGGGGCCGCACCGCGCGGGCCTGGTTCGGCGGCTTGCACGTCGCCGTTTGTCGTGTCAGACGGAGCCGAGGTCGGCCGACAGCCAGTGCTCCGGGCGGATGTGGAAGGTGACCTGCGCGCCATGCTCGGCGGTGGCCGCCTTCACGTATCCCTCGACCTTGTCGGCGGGCAGATAGCGGGCCGCGAGATCGGTCAACTCCTGGACCGTGGACGTGACTTCCGACGTCACCGGGCCCTCAACGGTCACGTAGCGGACCGTGGGATCGAGGCGTTCGACCATGAGCGAGATGCGTCCGGCGGCCCTGATGGCCTTCGCCTTGGCGGAATCCCGGCCGGTCATGAACCAGAAGGCGCCGCCCGGCTCGTACCAGTACCAGATGGGGACCGTCAGGGGCGCACGGCCGGGCTGAGCACGTGCGACGGCCAGGGCACCGATGTGGGGTTCGGCCAGGAACGCCTCGCGCTCGTGGAGCGGAAGGGGCATAGCGACTCCTCGTGTATGTCGATCACGTCGGGCAGGTCGAGAAGCAGTCTTCAACGCCGGTCACGGGAGAGAACGGTGAACACACCGGCGGGTATTCCGCCATGACCGATTGTCAGTGGTGGGTGCCACGATGGCGCGTATGGAGATCTTCGCGTGGGGACCGCTGCTCAAGCGGAGGAGTGAGCACCCGCGCACCATGTACTACCGCACGTTCGAGACCGTGGTCGACGACGAAGCCCATCTCTACGAGTTCGTCGTGCCCATGGTTCCCCCGACATGGAACGACCGGGAGCGGGTGGCGGAGTACGCCGAGCAGATGGAGAGGGGGACGATGCCGGCCGTGGCGGTGTCGACCCTGGACGTGTGCCGGCCCGCCCTGGACCGGTCGACCGACTACTACACGCACTGGGGGTTGACGCATTTCCTGCTCGACGGCCATCACAAGCTGGAGGCAGCAGCTTCCGTAGGGCGTCCCGTACAGCTCCTGTCACTCCTGGCCTGGGCGAGAGCCTGTCCGAGGCCAGTGATCAAGACCGGCTGGCTGCCCTGCGCTCCCAGCCCCTCCTGAGCCGTGGAGCTCGACCGGCTCAGTGACCTCGGCAGGTGTTCTTGAACCAAGGTGCGGGCGGGCGCCACCGCTTGGGGATGACCGGTCCGGCTCGCTCACGGAAGACAAGCCAGTTCCAGCGCCTTGGTCAGGTTGTGTTCGGCGATGGCTGCCATCAGGGTCCGGTTCGGGAAGTCGCCGTCGAGCAGCCTCAGCGGCCCCGCCGTGAGTGAGATCCGCTGGGCCAGCATGTAGAGCGCGAGCCGGTCCTCGTCCAGTCCCTCCACCCGCAAAGGCCGATAGGCGTCGTGCAGGCGGATCCGCAGAAAGACGTGCTCCCACTCGACGTCGAAGTACATCAAGCCCTCGATGTCGATCGCCACGGGGTTCCCGCTCGTGTCCACCAGCACGTGGTCCGGACCCAGTTCGCCGTGCACGACCGCGTACTCCGCGCGCGGCCGGACCGCGGACGCGAGGCCCAGCAACCGCTCCTCCAGCCGTTCGCGGGCCCCCGCGATCCGCGGATCACGCGACGCGGCCTCGGCAAGGTCCCGCAGCGCACGCTCCAGGACGACCCCCTCGCACGACGTCCCGCGCGACGTGCCGCCCCCGTCGACCACGGCCACCTTGCCGTACGCGGACGCTCGATGACGCCGCATCGACCCCAGGGCCTCCCCGAGCCTCGCCATGACGGGTTCAGCCGCGCGCGGGTCGCGGGCGAGCAGCTCCTCCAGGTTTTCCCCCTGGAGGTCCTCGACGATCGCCAGGTCGGCCGGGCAGTGGGTGCCGTCGCGGTCGACGAGACGGATCGCCGGGACGCGGACGCCGAGCGCGTCCAACCGTGCGTGCGCGGCCTCGAACAGGTCGAGCCCGAGACCGGGCGAGAACGGGTCGGTGAGGTCGTCGTCGCCCACGGCCGCCGGCCAGTAGTTCTCGGATTCGTCCCACAGGTAGGCGATCGCCGTCGTCGCGTCGTCCATCACCAGACGGTAGACGCCCTTCTTGCTGCCACCCGCGACCCGCTCGACCGCCTCAAGCCGCCGTCCGCCACCCAGCGCGGCCCTTGCCGCACCCGCCAACTGTTCCCGCTTCGCCGCTCTGAGCGCCACGTCCGAAACCGCCCCTCACCACCCGGCCACAACAAACAGCGCACCCTACGGGAGCATCGACGCGGAGGCGATCGGATTGTGTGTGAGGGTTGCTGCTCAGAACGCCCAGCGCGTGTGGGAGTAGACCCCGTCGTCCCGGCCGAAGCCGTACGCAGTGGCCGGGGACACCGCGAACACCATCGCGTCCCCCTTCCGGAACGCGTCCCCGATCCCGTGGAAGGTGCCCTCGGGAGAGGTGATGTGCGCCCCGTACTTCGCCTCGTACGCCGCGATCACCTCCTCGAGCACCGCGCGATCGGCAACCGCCTCCGCCTTGCCTTCGACCACGAGGTCGAGCCCCTCGGTCAGCGAATTCCGGCCGGTGGTCAGCGCACAGTGCCCGTCATGAGCGAGGTTGCGCGCCTTCTGCTCGCCCGGGCCGGTGGAGAAGTACAGCACCCCGTCGTGCCAGGCGGCGAGAACTGGCGTGACGTGCAGACGACCGTCGGGGCGCACCGTGGATACCCAGAAGATCTCGGCGGCCTCCAACTGCCTTTGGGCTTCGGCCCATTCAGTGGCGGTGACATCGGCGGCACTCGGGCTGGGACGGAGCGCGGAGCTGTAGCGGGCGTCGAGCTCGGTCGTGGGCTGCTTCGCAGGTCCCTGGTTCGGCATGGTGGATCTCCTTTCCTCTCACGTACAACGATCCACCGTCATCGAGGGAATCGTGTGGCGCAGATCCATCGGTCCCCGGTGCCGAGGTGGGCGGGTGGCGGTATGTCGGATACGTCGGCACCCGCTTCTCCTCGCCGACCGGCCTGACTCGCTTTCGTGAGACCAACTGCCTTCATACACGCGTCTGTTACTCCTCCTGTTTGAGTAGCCGTACTCAAGCCGCCCGGCTTCGGGGCCGCCACGATGTGGCAACCGAGAGGAAGGAGCGCCCTGATGTCCCTGACCGCAGCTGCTCGTGGCCGGATGATGAAGAACCATCCGGCCGGGTCCACGGCCACATCCCCTGCACCGCCCTCCGCGGTGCCCCGCGTCTGCGTCGCTGTGGTGGTCGCAGGGCTCGCCGTCTCCGCCTGGGCGCCGCACGACCGGACGACCTGGCTGCTGGAAGTGGTGTGGGTACTGATCGGGCTGCCGCTGGCCGTCCTGACCCGGCGGCGTTTCCCGCTGTCGGGCCTGCTGTGCTGTCTGCTCGCGGCGCACGCGCTGGTGCTCGCGCTGGGCGGGCACTACACGTACGCCCAGGTGCCGTTGGGCGAATGGGTGCAGGACGGACTGGGCTTGTCGCGGAACCCGTACGACCGGTTCGGACATCTGATGCAGGGCTTCGTACCGGCCATCCTGGTACGGGAGTTGCTGGTCCGGACGTCTCCGCTGCGCGGCAGCCGGTGGCTGGCGCCGCTCACGGTCTGCGCGTGCCTGGCGTTCAGCGCGCTCTTCGAGATGTTCGAGTGGGTGGCGGCGGTCATCGGCGGGCACGCGGCGGACGCCTTCCTGGCCACGCAGGGCGATGTGTGGGACACCCAGTGGGACATGTTCTGCGCGCTGATCGGCGCCACGGTCTCGCTGCTGCTGCTCAGCGGGTGGCACGACCGGCAGCTGAGTCGCTGAGCCGCAGGGCCGCCTGATGCCGGAGCGCCTCTTAAGCGTCATCAAATGCACCCGAGTGTCAGGACACCCGAGGTCAGGTGCCGGGCCGGCCCGGGGCGAAGGATCCCCGGGCCGGCCCCGACACACCTGGTGATCAGTTCGCGATCGTGGCGAGGTCGCCGGGCTCGTAGGAGCCGCCCTGATTGTTGAGGATCAGGCCGAGCCGGTTGGTCGCGTTGATCATGGCGATCAGGGAGACCAGTGCGACGGCCTGGTCGTCGTCGTAGTGCTTTCGCACCTGGGTCCACGTCTCGTCGGACACGCCATGACCGTTGTCGGCGATGCGCGTTCCCTCTTCGGTGAGCGCCAGCGCTGCCCGCTCGGCCTCCGTGAACACGGTGGAGTGGCGCCAGGCGGCGACGAGGTTGAGGCGGGCCTGGGTCTCGCCGCCGGCCGCGGCGTCCTTACCGTGGATGTCGACGCAGAAACCGCAGCCGTTGATCTGGCTGGCGCGCAGCTGCACCAGCTCCTGGGTGGTCTTCGGCAGCGGCGACTCCTGGATCACCTGGCTGACGGCATAGATCCGCTTGCCGATCTTGGTGCCGATCTCGCTGCCGAACAGGTTCAGACGGAGTTCCATGACGATGTCTCCTCATGCGTGAATCGCGTGCCGTGCGCATCGTTTCGCGCCGCGGCCTGACGAACACGAGATGCCGCCCGCGCCGATCCTGTGACAGCGCGGCGATGTGACGTAGACCACTGAGTCTGGGTGTCACAGGACGGTGAGGGGCGGCGTCTTGTGCGTGACGCGGTCGTGAGAGCACAGGCAGGAGCCGGCCATGAGCGAGCCCACCGAGGGAACCACCGACAAGGCTGCTGGCGAGGCTGCCGACAAGGCCGCCGACGACGTCTGTGACGGCCGTACGGACACCGCCACCGAGGCGTTCGTCGACCATCGCAATCTGCTCTTCACCGTCGCCTACGAGATGCTCGGCTCGGCGGCCGACGCGGAGGACGTCCTTCAGGAGACGTGGCTCCGCTGGGTGGCCGTCGACCTCGAAGCGGTGCGGGATCAGCGCGCCTACCTGGTCCGGATCACCACGCGCCAGGCTCTGAGCCGACTGCGTACGCTCCGCCGCCGCAAGGAGTCCTACGTCGGGCCCTGGCTGCCCGAGCCGCTGCTGACCGCTCCGGACGTGGCGGAGGACGTCGAGCTGGCCGACAGCGTCTCGATGGCGATGCTGCTGGTCCTGGAGACACTCGCGCCGACCGAACGGGCGGTGTTCGTGCTGCGCGAGGTGTTCGATCTGGGCTACGACGAGATCGCGGAAGCCGTTGACAAGAGCCTGGCCGCCGTCCGCCAGATCGCGCACCGTGCCCGGGCCCATGTGGCTGCGCGCCGCCCGCGCGAGGTCATTTCCCCGGCCGAGACCCGCGGCGCGCTGGCCGCGTTCCAGCAGGCGATCGAGACGGGCGATCTGCAGAGCCTGCTCGACATGATCGCGCCGGACGTCGTCCTGCTGACCGACGGCGGCGGAGTGGTGCGGGCCGCGCTCGCGCCCGTCGTGGGCGCCGACAAGGTGGTCCAAGTGCTGGGCAGGATCGACGCTGCGATGTCCGTCCGTCCGGCCCAGGTAAACGGCTACCCGGCGCTCGTTCTCCGGCAGGGCGACGACGTCGACACCGTCATGGTGCTGCACATCGACAACAGCCTCATCACCGGGCTCTACGCCGTGCGCAACCCCGAGAAGCTGTCGCGCCTCGGCCGGGAGACCGCGGTGAGCCGCTGACCCCGTGGGGAAACTCCGGCCGCGTCGGACCGGTCGCCCCTAGGTCACGCGGGCTCGGACGCGGGCGGCCGGGTGGGGCCGGGGAGCTGGGCAGGGCGTGCGTGTTGGGACTGGTCGGCCTGGCGGCGGTACATCCGCGCGTAGCGCCTGGCGGGTTCGGCGGTGAACAGCTCGGCGTGACTGCCTTCCACAGGGTGAGGTCGAGGCGGGCGTACTCGTGCTTGCTCCAGCCCGCGTCGTAGCGCAAGGGTCCGCCGAACAACTCCCTCTCGCCGGCCGAGACAACGGGAGCCCCCGGCTCCGGACTGCGCACCAGCCTCGTCCACCTGCCCCCGTTCCGCTCGACAGGTTCGGACGCGGGGAACGCGGCAGGTGCCCTCCGGCGGTGGTGCCGTCATCTCCTTTTCGCATCACCCGTGCGGGGTTGGTTACCCACTTGAGGGATGGCGTGTCGCGCAGAGGGCCGTTCCGGCCGGGGTCGAGTGCGTCGCCGGATCAGGCCCCCGAAGGTGCCGGCGGGGCGAGCACGATGTCCCGCTTGAGGATCTTGCCGGTCGCCCCCTTGGGGAGCGCGTCGACGAATCTCACGATCCGCGGGTATTTGTAGGCCGCCACCCGCTGCCGTACGTAGTCGCGCAGTTCGTCCGTCGTGGTGCCTGCGCCGGGCCGGAGCACCACCACGGCCGCCACCTCCTCGCCGCGCGCCGGATCGGGCACACCGATCACCGCCGCCTCCGCGACGTCCGGGTGCTGGTACAGGACCTCCTCGATCTCGCGCGGATAGACGTTGTACCCGCCGCGAATGATGAGGTCCTTCTTGCGGTCGACGACGAAGTAGTAGCCGTCCTCGTCGACGCGGGCGAGATCGCCGCTGTGGAACCAGCCCTCCTGGAACGCCTCCGCGGTGGCGTCCGGCCGGTTCCAGTACCCCTTCATCACGTTCTCGCCCCGGATCGCCAGCTCGCCGACCGCGCCGGGGCCGACCACGCGGCCGTCATCCCCGACGAGCCGCAACTCGACCCCTCGCACGGGAAGCCCGATGGAACCCGGCTTGCGGGGCCGGTCCGGCGGGTTGAAGCAGGCCACCGGTGATGTCTCCGACAGGCCGTAGCCCTCCAGCAGCGTGACCCCCAGGTCTCGCTCGGCGGCGTGCAGCAGTTCGACGGGCAGCGACGAGCCGCCCGAGACCGCAAGGCGCAGCCGCGGCAGGGCCGGCCCGACGCCGGTCTGGAGCAGCGCGGTGTACATCGTGGGCACGCCCAGGAAGACGGTCACCTCGTCGCGGCGCAGTATCTCCAGTGCCGCCGCCGCGTCGAAGCGGGGCAGGAGGGTCAGGCAGGCGCCCGCCGCGACCGCAGTATTCATGGCGCAGGTCTGGCCGAAGGCGTGGAACAGCGGGAGCCCGCCGAACAGGACGTCGTCCGGCCCCACGCACAGCAGCGTCCGGGCCGCCGTCAGCGCGTTGGTCACCAGATTGCGGTGCGTCAGCTCGGCACCCTTGGGCGTCCCGGTCGTGCCGGAGGTGTAGAGGATCACCGCGGTGTCGTCGTCGGCGTTCACGGCCGTTCCGGTCATCGGCACGGCCAGGCGCAGCTGCGCGTCGAGGGCCATCGGGTCCGCGACCAGGCACTCCGCGCCGGCCGTCGCCGCCGCCGGAACGGCCTCGCCGGAGGCGGAAGGTGCGGCCACCACGAACCGGGCGGCACAGTCCTGCAGCACGAACGCCATCTCGTCCGACTTCAGCAGCGGATTCATCGGGACCACGACGGCGCCCGCGCGCAGGATGCCGTAGTACACGACGGGAAAGCGCACGACGTTGGGCAGGACCATCGCCACCCGGTCGCCGGCGCGCACGCCCCTGGTCCGCAGCAGGGCCGCGAACCGGGCGGTCAGGTCGTCGAGTTCCCCGTACGTGAGGACGCTGCTGTCCTGACGGACGGCGGTCCGGTCAGTGTGGGACCGGGCCGAACGCGCCAGGACTGCGCAGAGGTCGGACATGTGGCTGCCTACCTTTCGTCGGGGTGTGCGGGGTGTGCGGGGTGATCACATCGCGAGGCGTGACCCCGCCGCGCCCGCCGGTGCCGGAGTGCTCATCGCCCCAGAACTCCGTCGGCAGGACGCGTGATTGATGGGGCGTCAGCCACAACTGCAGCAAGTTCCACGGCTGTTCGGGCTGCGGCCCGTCCCCGTCGTGCGGTGCGCGGGTGTGCAGTACCGCGTGATTGTTGAGCAGCAGCAGGTCGCCGGGGGCGAGGTCGATGTCGAGGCGCAGCTCCGGCGATGAGGCCGCCTCGTCCATCAGGTCGAAAAGCTCCCGATCGGCCGAACTCAGGCGTGGCACCTCGGGAAACCGCTGGGCCGACTCCAGGCGGCCGCGGTCGTAGCGCAGGCTGAGCCTCTCCCCGTCCCGGTGGGCGAGCGGCAAGGCCTGCCAGGGGAGTTGGCCCGGGAGCTGTTCTCCGCGGCGGTCCAGGAAGTGTGTACGGCTCAGGCCGTCCAGGAGCTCGGGCCGGCGAGCCAGCACGGCATTGTGCACCGCCGCCGAGCCGGCGAGTGTCGTACGCCCGCTGGTGCCGCCCGTCCGCAGGCACAGCAGCGCGAGCGCGTCGGCCGCTTCGGTGCGCGGCGACAGCGCGGCCCGTGCGTCGGTCGTGTCCCGCAGATGTCTGAGCATGTGACCGGTCGCGTCCTGCGACACCGGGATGCCCAGGTGCTGTCCCACACCCCACAGGAGGACACCGGCCTCCTCCTCGCTGTACCGCTCCACGGGGATGCCTCGCACCAGCACGAAGCCCCGGCCGTTCTCCAGCTCGTCGGCCGCACTGTGCAGCTCGTCCGCCAGGGTCGGCAGCGGGAAGTCGCCGGCCGTCACCTTCAACAGAGGCGTGCCACGGGCGCGCACCGTCCGCAGGGCCGCGTCCAGCTCGTCGAGCCGGGCCGGTGACAGGTGCAGCGCCCAGGCGCGGGAGGCTGCGAGATCCCGGCCCCGCCACACGGCCGGACCGGTGCAGGGGCGGCGGGGAAGTTCTGGGGATTCACCACGCACCACATTCTCCTTTCTCCGCCGGGGAATTCCGTGAGAGGTTAGGTGCCGAGACCCGGATTGACCGGCGCTTTCGCGGCCTCCATCGCCGCGATATCGAACCCTTTTCAAGAGGTCGATACTTTGCCAAGGTGTCTTCCATCGGAATTCCGTGCGTCCTTCGCGGTGGTGCCACGCTAAGTCACGACCTCCGGCATCGCTTGACGTCACGGGACGAATGACTTATCAATCTGGGACACAGCCCTGGAGCGCGCCGATGAAACCGCTGGTCCGCAACGCGGCACTGAGCCGCTACATCGAGGTCAGCCAGTCCCTCGGCATCGACCCACGTGCCCTCATGAAGCGCGTGGGCCTCGACCCCGTCGGACTCACGATTCAGGACCGCTGGATCCCTGGCGCGGCGGTCGCCGAGCTGCTCGAACTGTCGGCGGCAGCCGCGCGGCGCGAGGACTTCGGCCTGCTCCTGGCCGAGCGGCGCCGTTTCTCCAACCTCGGCCCGATCAGCCTCGTCCTGCGCGAGGAGCCCGACGCGCGCAGCGCCCTCCGGCTCCTGGTGCGCCACGAGCGTATGTACAACGAGATGCTGCGCAGCAGGCTCACGGAGGCGAACGGGCTCGCCACGGTGAAGGTGAGCCTCGACGGCGAGGCCCGTGAGGCCCGGCAGTCCGTCGAACTGGCCGTCGGCGTGCTCCACGGATTTCTCCGGGTGTTCCTCGGCGCCCGCTGGCAGCCGCTGTCCGTGTGCTTCTCCCACGGCGCACCCCCCGACCTCTCCGCGCACCGGCGATTCTTCGGGCCCGTCGTGGAATTCGACCGGGAATTCAACGGCATCGTTTTCTACGCGACCGAACTCGACACCCCGAACGCGATGTCGGACCCCCTGCTGCGCGGCTACGCCCGACAGTACTTCGACTCCATCGCGGTCTCCGAGGACACCACCGAGCTCGATCGGGTGCGCGAGCTGATCGAGGTCCTGCTGCCGACGGGGCGCTGCTCCGTCGAACAGGTGGCAGGCAGCCTCGGCGTCGACCGCAGGACCGTCCACCGACATCTCGCCGCGGCGGACGAGACCTTCTCCTCGCTCGTCAACGCCACGCGCACGCATCTGGCCGAGCAACTCGTGGCGAACCCGAGCCGTTCCCTCACTGAGATCGCCGGGCTCCTCGGCTTCTCCGCGCCCAGCGCCTTCTCGCGTTGGTTCCGTGACCAATTCGGCAGCAGCGCGCGCGAATGGCGCGCTCGGCGGGCCGCCACCGCACCTGTCCAGGACTGACCACCGGCCCTGTCCCACCCGGCCACCGGCCGTGTCCCCAACTGACAAGTCTCCTGTCACCTGTGGTGAAGCGCCGCGCGTAACCCGCTCTTAACGTGGCCGTACCGCAGGGGCCACCGCGGCTCGATAAGGCAACGCCCCTGCGTCAGCCATCAGTTGGGTCGGTGTGCCCACGCAGGCCTGCCGCCCGGCGCGTCCACGTACCAGGAGATGACCATGCACTTCCTCGACGACTCCCTGCTGCCCGAGAACCAGCAGAAGCTGGTGATCCAGGCGGCCCCCTACGGCCCCGAGTGGCTCCCCGGCGACGCCGACGACCTGCCCCTCACCATGGACGAGCATGTCCAGGCCGCCGTGGACTGCTACAACGCCGGTGCCACCGTGCTCCACATTCACGTACGTGAGCTTGACGGCCACGGCTCCAAGCGGATGTCCAAGTTCAACGAGCTGATCGGCCTGCTGCGCGAGGCCGTGCCGGACATGGTCCTGCAGATCGGCGGTTCCATCTCGTTCGCCCCTGAGGACGAGGGCGCCGAGGCGAAGTGGCTCAGCTACGACACCCGCCACCTGCTGGCCGAACTCGACCCGCGGCCCGACCAGGTGACGATCGCCATCAACACCAGCCAGATGAACATCGTCGAGATCATGTCCGACGACGACCTCGCCGGAACCTCCATCGCCAAGCCCGACTACTACCAGGCCTACCGGGACATGGTCGTCGAGGCAGGCCCCGACTTCTACCTCGAACACCTCAAGCGTCTGCACGCGAACGACATCCAGCCGCACTTCCAGCTCGCCACCCTGGCCCAGCTGGAGACGGTCGAGCGTCTCATCCGCAGCGGCGTGTACACCGGCCCCCTGGTCCTCAACTACGTGGCCATCGGTGGCGGGTTCGCCGGGCGCCACCCGGCCGACCTCATCGAGTTCGTCCGCCGTGTTCCCGACGGCGCCGTCCTCACCATCGAGTCCTCGATGCGCGCCGTCGCCCCCATGAACGCCATCGCCATCGCCCTCGGCGTCCACGTCCGCGTGGGCAACGAGGACAACCTGTGGGCCCGCAAGGGCGAGCCCATGAGCTCCGTGCAGCAGGTCGAGCAGATGGTCAGCATCGCCGACACGCTCGGCCGCGACATCGCGAACGGCGCGGAGGCCAAGGAGATCTACCACATCGGCGAGTACTACACCGGAACCGACGAGACCCTGGCCGCGCTCGGCATGGTGCCCAACCGGCGTCCGGGCCGGCGCGGCTTCATGCTCGGCGGATCCGCCCGCTGACGGCAGCCGAACAAGCAGCACACACCGCACACGCTGAACAAGCCGAACGAAGAGAGCATCCCGTGGCATACGCCATCCGCTTCCACGAGACCGGCGGCCCCGAGGTACTGCGCCGCGAACAGGTCACCGTCGGCGCCCCCGGCCCCGGCGAGGTCCGGGTCCGGCACGAGGCCGTCGGCCTCAACTTCGCCGACACCTACTTCCGCACCGGCCTGTACCCGGCGCCGCTGCCCGCGGGAATCGGCGTCGAGGCCGCCGGTGTCGTCGAGGCCGTCGGCCAGGGCGTCACTCACGTCGGCGAGGGCGACCGCGTCACGTACACCGGCAGCCCGCTCGGCGCGTACAGCTCCGAACGGGTCATGCCCGCCGACTCCCTGATCCGGCTCCCCGACGGCATCGCCTGCGAGACCGCGGCCGCCATGACCATGCGCGGCCTCACCGCCTCGTACCTGCTGCGCCGTATCCACCCGCTGAAGCCCGGGGACACGATCCTGCTGCACGCCGCCGCGGGCGGCGTGGGGCTGATCGTCTGCCAGTGGGCGAAGCTCCTCGGGCTCACCGTCATCGGCACCGTCTCCACCGAGGAGAAGGCCGTACTCGCCCGCGCCCACGGCTGCGATCACACCATCCTCTACCGGCAGGAGGACGTCGCGGAGCGCGTGCGGGAGCTGACCGACGGGGCCGGCGTCCCGCTCGTCCTCGACAGCGTCGGCAAGGACACAGTCGCCGGGTCCATGGCCTCGCTGCGCCGCCGCGGCCTCCTGGTCTGTTTCGGCACCTCGTCCGGTGTGCCGCCGCTGGACGCGATGCAGCTGGTCCGGCACGGCTCGCTGTTCGTGACCCGGCCGGCCCTTGCCGACTACATCGCCGACCCGGCCGAGCGGGACGACCTCGCCGGAGAGCTGTTCGGCCACGTCGCCGCCGGCCGCATCGGGATCCGCGTCGACCAGCGCTTCGCCCTCGACGACGCCGTGACCGCGCACCGCACGCTGGAAGCGGGCCGCACCACTGGCTCGTCCATCCTCGTCCCCTGAGCCACCTGTCCCCCGTACCCCTGGAGAGCACCCATGCCCCGGACCGCTGCCCGCACCCGGATCCAGGTCGAACCGCTGACCTGCACCATCGGCGCCGAACTGCACGGCGTCCAGCTCGGCGACGCCGTCCATGACGACGCCCTCTACGCCAAGATCAAGGAACTCCTGCTCCGCCACAAGGTGTTGTTCCTGCGCGACCAGGACATGAGCCGCGCCGAGCACGTCGCGTTCGCCTCCCGGCTCGGCCCGCTGGAGGACCACCCGGTCCTCGGCAGCGATCCCGACCACCCGGGCCTCGTCCGCATCTACAAGGACCTGGACAGCAAGCCCGAGCACTACGAGAACGCCCTGCACTGCGACGCGACCTGGCGCGACCGCCCGCCCATGGGCGCCCTGCTCCGCTGCGTCGAGACGCCCGAGGTCGGCGGCGACACGATCTGGGTCAACATGGCCGAGGCGTACCGCAGGCTCCCCGAGCACATCCGCACCCAGATCGACGGGCTGCGCGCCCGGCACAGCATCGAGGCGAGTTTCGGCGCGGTCATGCCGACGGAACAGCGCCACCAGCTCAAGGCCCGCTACCCGGACGCCGAGCACCCGGTCGTGCGCACCCACCCCGAGACCGGCGAGAAGATCCTCTTCGTCAACTCGTTCACCACCCACTTCGTCAACTACCACACCCCCGAGAACGTGCGGTTCGGCCAGGACCACGCGCCCGGCGCGAGTCACCTGCTCAACTACCTCACGAGCCAGGCGGCCGTCCCCGAGTACCAGGTCCGCTGGCGCTGGACCCCGAACAGTGTCGCGCTCTGGGACAACCGCTCCACCCAGCACTACGCGGTCCAGGACTACTGGCCCGCCGTCCGCAAGATGGAGCGCGCCGGCATCGCCGGTGACAGGCCCTGCTGAGCCGATGACCCGTCGCTACGCGTGGCTGGTGTTCGCCCTCAGTTTTGGGCTGTTGCTGTCCGACTACATGTCGCGGCAGGTACTGAACGCGGTGTTCCCGCTCCTGAAGGCCGAATGGCTGCTCTCCGACACCCAGTTGGGGTCGCTGAGCGGCATCGTCGCCCTCATGGTGGGCGTGCTGACCTTTCCGCTGTCGTTGCTCGCGGACCGCTGGGGCCGGGTCAGGAGCCTGGTCCTCGCGGCGGTGGTGTGGAGCGTGGCCACCCTGGGCTGTGCCGTCTCCGCGAGCTACGGCCAGATGTTCCTGGGCCGCTTCATGGTGGGCGTCGGCGAGGCGGCGTACGGGAGCGTGGGCATCGCGGTGGTGCTGAGCGCGTTCCCGGTCGGCCTGCGGGCCACGCTGTCGGGCGCCTTCATCGCGGGCGGCGCCTTCGGCTCCGTACTCGGAGTGTCGATCGGCGGTGTGGTGGCCCAACACCTCGGCTGGCGCTGGACGTTCGGAATCATGGGCCTGCTCGGGCTGGTCCTGGCCGCGGTCTACGGCGTCGTCGTGACGGAGCGGAGACTGGCGCCGGCCGGCTACGGCACCGGCCCCGCACCGGGTACGGGAGGCCCGGTACGGACGCTGCTGCCCCGGCTGTTCTCGTCGGTGTCCGTGCTGTGCGCCTACGTCGGAAGCGGCCTGCAGATGTTCATCGCGATGGCGCTGCTGGCCTGGATGCCCAGCTTCCTCGACCGCTACTACGGCCTGCCGCCCGGCAGGGCCGGACTCGCCGCCGGAGGCTTCGCGCTGATCACCGGGATCGGCATGATCGGCGGCGGCATCGTCAGCGACCGGCTCGGCCGCAACAACCCCCACCTCAAGTGGACCGTCGCCATCGTATGCAGCTTCGGTTCGCTGGTCCTGCTCGCCGGCGGGTTCCGACTCCCGCCCGGCGTACCGCAACTCCTCCTCGTGGGCGCCGGGACGCTGCTTTCCAACGCCACGGCGGGGCCCGCCGCCGCCATGGTGGCGAGCCTGACACCGGCCGCCGTCGCGGCGACGGCCATGGCGACGCTCACCCTCGCCAACAGTCTGCTGGGCCTGGCGCCCGGTCCCGCGGTGACCGGCATGCTGGCCGACCGCGTGGGCCTGGACGGCGCACTCCGCCTGGTCCCGCTCGTCGCCGTCGTGGCGGGCCTGGCGTTCGCCCTCGGCAGACGCCACTACGACAAGGACCTCATCCCGGCCCCGGCCCCGGCCCTCGAAAAGACGGAGATCTCCATATGAACCCCGTTCCCGCGCCCACGGCCGTGCTCGTGCCCGGCCTGCGCGACCACGTCCCCGACCACTGGCAGACGGCCCTCGCCGCCCGCCTCCCCGGTTCGGTGACCGTGCCGCCCCTGACGGACCTCAGGCTCAGCTGCGACGCGCAGGTCACCGCTCTGAACGACGTGGTGTCGGCCATCGAGGGACCGGTCGTGCTCGTCGCGCACAGCGCCGGCGTGCTCACCACCGTCCACTGGGCGGCCCGGCACACCCACCCGGTGCATGGCGCCCTCCTCGCGACGCCGCCCGACTTCGAATCCCCGCTGCCGGACGGCTACCCCGGACCGCAGGCCCTGCGTGAGAACGGCTGGCTGCCGACGCCGAGCGGCACGCTGCGGTTCCCGAGCGTTGTCGCGGCGAGCACGAACGACCCCCTGGCCCGCTTCGACCGGGTCACCGCACTGGCCGACGCGTGGGGCAGCCGTCTGGTGGACCTCGGCCCGGTGGGACACCTCAACCCCGCCTCCGGGTACGGCGAGTGGCCCCGCGCCCTGGAATTCCTCCAGGCCTTCGGCTGCCGTACGACGCCGGACCCGAAGGTGTCGGCATGAGCGCGCGGAACTCCAACATCACGGAGTTCCTGGCCTGGTTGGCACAGGAGCGGGGACTGTCGTTCACCGACTACGCCGAGCTGTGGCGGTGGAGCACCGACGACCTGCCCGGCTTCTGGTCGGCCGTGTGGGAGTTCTACGGCCTGGACACGGTCAGCGACTACGGCGAGGTGCTCGCCGACGCGAGGATGCCCGGCGCGACCTGGTTCACCGGAGCGCGCCTCAACTTCGCGCAGCAGTGCCTCGCCCACGCCACCGACGAACGCCCCGCGCTCATCGCCGTGTCCGAGACCGGCGACGCTGTGGAGATCTCCTGGGACCGGCTCGCCCAGGAAGTGGCGGGCACGGCCGCGGCCCTGCGCGAGATGGGCGTCGGCCCCGGTGACTGCGTCGCCGGGTACCTGCCGAACATTCCGCAGGCCGTGATCGCCCTCCTGGCCACCGCCGCCGTCGGCGCGACCTGGACGGTCTGCTCTCCGGAATTCGGCACGCCCAGTGTCCTCGCGCGGCTGCGCCAGGCCCGGCCGACGGTCCTCGTCGCCGCGGACGGCTACCCCCACGGCGGCAAGGAGTACGACAGGCGCCCGCACATCGCCGAGATCCTGGACGGCCTGCCCACGGTCCGCCACCTCGTCGCCGTCGACCGCCTGCACGCGTCCGCCGGGGGACCGGCATGGTCACGGCGGCCGGACGTGACGCAGCACGACTGGTCCGACCTGGCCGACCGCGAAGCCCAACTCGCATACGCCGACGTGGCGTTCGGCCATCCGCTGTGGATCCTCTGGTCCTCGGGCACCACCGGCATCCCGAAGGGAATCGTTCACGGCCACGGCGGCATCGTCGTCGAACTGCTCAAGGCACTCGGGCTCGGCGTGGACCTGCGCGCCGACGACCGCTACCTCTTCCACACCTCCACCAGCTGGATGGTGTGGAACTTCATGGTCGCAGGCCTCCTGCACGGCAGCACGCTCGTCCTCTACGACGGCAGCCCCACCCACCCCGACATCAACGGTCTCTGGCGGATCGCCGAACGCACCCGCGCCACGACGGTCGGCGTCGGCGCCGCCTACCTGATCGCGGCGGAGAAGGCGGGCGCCCACCCGGCCGCCGACACGGACCTCGGCGCGCTGCGGACGATCCTGCAGACGGGATCGGCGATGCCTGACAGCACCTGGGGCTGGGTCCACGACCGGCTCGCCCCCGACGCCCGGCTCCAGTCGATCTGCGGCGGCACCGACATCTGCTCGGTGCTCGCCGGAGGCTCCCCGCTGCTGCCGGTGCGCACGGGGCGGCTTTCCGGCCCCTCCCTGGGCGTCGCTCTCGCCTCCTGGGACGCCACCGGGCAGCCGCTCGTGGGGGAGCAGGGCGAACTCGTGGTCACTGCGCCCCTGCCGTCGATGCCGCTCCACTTCGTCGACGACCCCGACCACGAGCGCTACAGGAGCAGCTACTTCGACGTCTATCCCGGCGCGTGGCGGCACGGCGACTGGGTCACCCTGGACTCCGACCTGTCCGTCGTCGTGGCCGGACGCTCCGACTCCACGCTCAACCGCATGGGCGTGCGCATGGGATCCGCTGACCTCTACGCCGTCGTCGAACGGCTCCCGCGGATCGCGGACAGCCTTGTCATCGGCGCCGAAATGGCGGACGGCCGCTACTACATGCCGCTGTTCGTGGTGCCTGCGGACGGCGAGCGGTTCGACGACGCGCTGCGCGACGAGATCGTCGGCGCGATCAGGCACAGCCTGTCTCCCCGGCACGTCCCCGACGCCGTGGTCCCCATCGAGGCCGTGCCCCGCACCCTGACGGGCAAGAAGCTGGAGGTCCCCGTCAAGCGCATCCTCCAGGGCGCCCGCGTCACGGATGTCAGTGCGGAAGGCGCGGTGACCCGGCCCGACATGCTGGCCTGGTTCGCGGAGTTCGCGGCAGGGCTGGGGCAGAGCTGAGAGCGCTGATGAGGCGCATGACGGGACCGGCCCGGATGTCTCGGCACCGGGCGTGGAGCTCGTAGGGACGCGGTTCGGGAGCCAGGAGTGAGCAGTGCGCGTGGCGCAACAGTGGGCGCCCATCATGTGTGAAGGCTGCGAATGTCGCGGGACGCTCGTTCCGATCTTGGGTGGTCGCCCCTAGCGTCCCGCCGACACCAATGTCGTACGGGATGGGGGACCGCGATGCCGGGACGCAGGCAGTTACTGGCCCTGGGCGGATCGATGGCGGCGGCAGGCGCACTGGGGCTGCGGCCCTCGCGGGCGACCGCGGCGCAGCGGGCGCGTACGAGAGTGGCAGTGCTCGGCGGCGGGATCGGCGGCCTCACCGCCGCCCACGAGCTCGCCGAGCGCGGCTTCGACGTCACGGTGTACGACCGGCGCGCCGAGTGGGGCGGCAAGGCACGCAGCATCCCGGTGAGCGGCACGGCCTCCGGTGGCCGCCGCGATCTGCCCGGGGAACACGGACACCGGGGCTTCTTCGGCTTCTACACCAACCTGCCCGACACCATGCGCCGGATCCCCTTCGAGGGGCAGGCACACGGTGTCTGGGACAACCTCACCACCGTGCCGTACTTCGCGTTCAACCGGGAGAACGGGAAGGGTGACCTCTTCCTGCCCACCCTGCCGCCCAGCACCCGAACCCTCGACCCCGTTACGCTGCCGGCTGTCCTGGAGGGCCTGCTGCGGGTCATGCCCCAACTCCTGCCGCAGGAAGTCGCGTTGCTCGCCCGCAAGCTCGCGGTCGTCATGACGAGCTGCGACGACCGTCAGTTCGGGCAGTGGGAGCACCTGAACTGGCTGAAGTTCATCGAGGCAGCGGGCAAGTCCGATTTCTACCAGGTGATGTGGGGCGGCTCGGCGAAGGTGATCCAGGCGCTACGCCCCGAGACGGCCAGCACGCGCACCTGCGGGCAGGGCATCAGCAAGATTCTCTACTCGATACTCGGCATGGGCCCCGACGGCCCCTTCGACCGGATCCTCGACGGCCCCACCAGCGAGCGCTTCATCGGCCCATGGGTACGCCATCTGACCTCGCTCGGCGTCCGGTTCGTGACCGGACATCTCGTCGAGTCCCTCGAACTCGGCCCCGACGGGCGCATCGCCGCCGCCCGCGCCCGTACGGCGGCCGGGCCCGCACGCATCGACGCCGACTGGTTCGTCGCGGCTCTCCCGGTCGACCGGGTACGGCGGTTGTGGTCCGACGAGATCCGCGCGGCGGATCCGCGGCTCGCCGCGATGGACAAGCTGCGTACCGCCTGGTGCCAGGGCATCGTGTTCTGGCTCAAGGAGAGCTTCCACGGGCCGCTCGCCCATCTCAGCCTCATGGACTCGCCCTGGGCGCTGTGTCCGGTGGCGCAGTCCCGCTTCTGGACGCAGCCGTTCGCGAAAACCTGGGGCGACGGGACGGCCGCCGAGTCCCTGTCCGTCGTCATCTCCGACTGGGAGACACCGGGCCGCCTGTACGGGAAGCCCGCGCGGCAGTGCACGCCGAAGGAGATCGCCGAGGAGGTCTGGGCGCAGATGAAGGCGGGCCTGGAGGACAACGGGGACGTCGTCCTGCCCGACGGCATCGTGCACTCCTGGTTCCTCGACCCGGCGGTCACCCGGGCCGAGGGCGGTGGACTCACCAACGACGACAAGTACTTCCTCAACGACGTCTCGTCCTGGGAACTGCGCTCCGAGGCGGTCACCGCCGTCCCGAACCTCTTCCTGGCGGGGGACCATGTCCGCGCCCACAGCAACACCGACTTCACGTGCATGGAGACCGCGAACGAGACGGGCCGCCGCGCCGCGAACGGCGTCCTCGCGGCCGCGGGCGCCGACGGCGCGGACGAGGTCCGCCTCTTCACCGGCGCCGAGCCGCCCGGCTTCGACGCGCTCAAGGCCACCGACCGGATGCGCTACCGCCTCGGCCTGCCTCACGTGCTGGACTTCTGATTCTGAGGAAACCGGGGGGTCCCGCCGGGCCTGGCCGGCCAGGCCGCCCAGTCCGAGTGGGTCGGGACTTCGGCGTCTGCCGCGGGGGCGCGGGGTGTGGGGCGCGGGACCAGCAGATCCGGCTCGCGGTGTCGGGGGAAGTTCTCGGAAGTTCTCGGAAGGTCCCGAATTCTCTGGCACACCGTCGTCAGCGCACAGCCTCAGGCGAAGGACTGGGCCACGGCCCGGTCCTCAGTAGCCGCGCCAGATATTGTCGAACGCCGCGTCCTCGATCGCCTTGCGCTGCCGTACGGCCCGCAGTTCCTGGACAGCGCTCCCGACGGCGGCCAGCACCGCCGCGACGGCGTCCCCGGCGAGCTCCGGCGCGTCCTCGGCCGGTTCCTCCTCGGCCGGCTCGTCCCTGATTCCGGCGGCGGCCGCCAGGGCGACGAGTACGGGTTCGTCCTGCGCCCACCGCTCTTCCGCCCGGCGCCGGGCGGCGGACTCGACCGGCTCCGTCCGCCCGCCCCGCAGCGGACTCCGAAGCCCCCGCGGCCGCTTCGTCAGCCCCTCCCGCTCCAGCTCGTCGACGTACGCCGAGGAGAGCCCGCGGCCCCGGCGCCACAGCCAGTCCTCGATGGACTCGTACGGCTCCTGCCGGACGAGAGCCGTGGCGGCATCGTCCAGCAGGCGGTCCCCGATGGGTGCCTGAGCGCTGGGCAGGATGCGGTCGCCCTCCACGACCAGGGCCTTGGCCTCGATGAGGTCGAACACCTCGGCCCCCGCAAGCGCCAGCGACAGGTCGCCCTGCTCCAGAGGGCGGTCGGGCGGCACGCCCAGGGCGACGATCGCGAGGTCCCGTGCGGTGGTCATGAGCGGCTCCACGTCAGTTGGCCGAGTGCGGGGCGAGAGCGTCGGGGCCGGCCGCGGCGGGCCGGGCTCCCAGGTCGATTGTCGCCGTGCTTCGGGCGCTGTGGCTACGCGAGGGACGCGGTGTCCCGGTGAGGCGCCCCGGGATCACGCGGCGACACGACACCTATAACCGTTTACCGGGGCAACCTTTCCCGGCCGGGGGCGCCCCTACGAAGAGAGCCGGTCAGTCAGCCCCACCAGCGAACCGGCCTGCGCCGCACCGGACTCCGCGACCAGCTCGGCCACCGTCTGCGCGGCCCTGACCGGAGCGAACGTCACCACTCCCGCATCGGACACGGCGTATCCGTACACGGCGGGACGCGGCAGGCTGTTGTAGTGGAAATGGGTCGAGAAGTAGTAGGCCCCGGTGTCGTACAGCGCGACCAGATCACCGGGCGCCAGCTCGGGCAGCTCCCGCTCCCGCGCCACCAGGTCCCCGGCGAAGCAGCACGGCCCGGCGACGTCCTGTACCAGCGGCTCGGTCGCCCTGGGCCGGCCGTCGGCGTCGTACGCACCCACGCGCAGCGGCCACGACTCGGGCACGAACACGGTGCGGGTGGCCACCTGCGCGCCGGCGTGCGTGACGGCGATCCGCCGGCCTCCGGAGGTCTTGGTGTACTCGACGAGCGCCAGGATCAGCCCCTGCTTGGCCAGCAGCGAACGGCCGAACTCGGTGACGAGCGTGTAGCGCCCGTCGAACAGGCCGGGCACGGTCTCCCGCAGCAGCCGCGCGTACTGCGCGAAGGCCGGGGTCACCTCGTCCGAGGCGAAGTTCACCGGCAGGCCGCCGCCGATGTCGAGGGTGTCGATCTGCTGCCGGCCGACGTGCGCGTTCACCTTCTCCGCCAGCTCGTACGCGGCCCGCACGCCTTCGGCCATCAGCTCCAGGGCGACACCCTGGGAGCCGGTGTGGGTGTGCAGCCGGGTCATCCACGGACGCAGCCGGTAGGCGTCGAGCACCCACTGTTCCGCGCCCTCGTCGCGCAGCGCCACGCCGAACTTGGACGTGGCCGTCGCCGTGCTCATCGCCCCGATCGAACCGCTGCCGACCTGCGGGTTGACCCGCAGCCCCACGGGCGCGCAGCCGACCCCGAGATCGGCGACGACGGCGTCGACACGGTCCAGCTCCTGCGCGTTGTCCGCGTTGACCGCGATGCCGTGGGCGAGCGCGTCGCGCAGCTCGGCCATCGTCTTGGCGGGGGAGTCGAAGACGATCCGCTCGGCGGGGACGCCCGCGGCACGGGCCAGTTGCAGCTCACCCGCGCTGGCCACCTCCGCACCGATGCCCTCCGCGTTCAGCAGCGCGAGGACCGGCACCAGCGAGGCGGCCTTCACCGCGAACGTGTGCTGCACCGGGACCCCGTCGAAGGCGAATGCCGCGCGCAGTTCGCGTGCGGCGCCCCGGATCCCGTCCACGTCGAGCAGCCCGACGACCGGCGCCTGCGCGCCAACCAGTCCCTGCTCTGCGGCTGCGCGCACGGCCGCCTCCCTGCGGAGGACGGATTCCGGGGCCATGGTCATGGGTGTACCTGCCTTCTCACTGCACATTGCCGGCTATGAGCCCGGCGGATCGCCCGCCAGGCGGGCCGTCGACTGTGGCGACCGCAGGCGGTGTCCACGCCACCGGCTCGTCGCCCGTGCGCCCCGCCCCGGTCCACTGTGCGGCTTCGAGTCCCGCACTGTCTGCGTGCTACGGCACGAAGTCCGCACCGTTCCCGTTGTGGCCGCGCACCAGCACCGGGCCCCGTCCATATCTCCATGGTGCGCCCGCACGAAGGAGAGGCGCACGACGTGGTGCGCCCGCACCGGTCTGGTTCACGGCAGCGGGATCAGCCCGGCCCGCCGCAGCCCCAGCTCCACCAGCAGCCGTACGTCGGGATCCGTGAGGTCGATGCCGCACAGCTCCGCGGCCCGGCGCAGCCGGTACCGCAGCGTGTTGGTGTGGACCCCCACATAGCGGGCGGTGGCCGCCGCGTCGCCGAAGAACACCAGGTGCGCGGCGACGGTGCGCGGCAGGTCCGTGCCGTGCCGCTCGTCGTGTGCGAGGAGCGCTGCCACCGCGTCGGCGGCCGAAGGCACGTGCTCGGCGACCGCATCGGTCACCCGGAGCGCGTCCATGGCGAACCGGACGTCCTCGGCGCCGGCGGTCTCGGGCCCGCCCCGCTCGCGCAGCACCCGCAACACCTCGGCGGCCCCCGCCCGGGAGGCGGCCGCGTCGCCGAGGCCCCCGACGGCGTGCCCCACCGCGACGAACGGCCGCACCCCGGCGCCGCGCAGGACGGCGGCCAGGTCGCGTGCCAGCCGGTCCGCGCCGTCCCCCGCCCCCGTACTCGCCAGCAGGACGTCGAGCCGGTCGCCGTCGCGGTGCGCGAAGGCCGGGGTGCGATGCGCGGCGAGACGCAGGGAGGCCAGATGGAAGGCCCGGTCCAGTTCGTCCGGTGCGACCGGCTCCGCGGCTGCGGCCGTGAGTACGGTGCACGGCTGTCCGGCCTCGACCCCGAGTACGGCCGCCGCCGCGGGCACGTCCGGCGGGCGCTCCTCGAACAGGGCCCGCACCGCGTACCGGCGACGGCCGGCGGCGGACCGCGACCGCAGCCGGTGGTGCAGCAGATGAGGTACGGCGATGGAGGCCGCCTGCCGCAGTGCGTCCCGAGCTCCGGGCGGCAGCGGTTCCCCGTCGGCGGCCGCCCACAGCGACCCGAGGATCTCGTCGCCGGCGCGCACGGCGACGGCAAGGCGTTCGGGGAACCGCCCGTCCGCGGGCCGGTGCACCACGTCGCCACTCGCCCACAGCATGGTGAGGAACCCGCTCTCGGCGAGTTCGGCCACCCGCCAGCTCGGTACCCGCCGGCCCAGGATCGTCAGCCTGCGCAGCGGGTCGGCGGTGTCGGCGGTCGGCGAGTACGCCAGCACGTTCGACTCGGGGTCCTCGACGGTGATCGCCCCGCCCACCAGCGCTGCCAGAGTCAGGGCGAGCCCCGGCAGATCACCGAGTGGAACCTCGGCCGATGCCTCGGGCACCGCCGTACCGGTACGGACGACGGCCGCCCGCAGCAGCCCCATCAGCTCGCCCCACTCGATCCACGGGGCCCGCGCGAGCAGGGCGGTCGACACCTCATCGGCCGCCTCGGCGAGCGACGGAGCGATTCCCTGGGGGCCGCGCCGCAGTACCAAGGCCGCCGCCCCGGCGCGGTCCGCCGCGCGCAGCACACCCGCGGCGCCCGGCGCGGACGTGTCGACGCCGGGCGCGATGAGAATTCGCCCCCGTGCCTGCAGCGTCTCGCCCTCGTCGAACACCCCGGCTCCGCTCACCGGCACGTCCGTGCCGCACGGTGCCCGCAGCACCTCGACCACGTCCGGCCCGACGACACCGACGGCCTGACCCAGCGTGGGCGTACCGCCTCCGCGCGCAGCGGCGGCATCGGGCGAGGGGGGAGGGCCGGGCGGGGAAAGCTGCATGACCCAAGTGTCACCGATGCCGCCGGTCAGCAAGTGTGAAGCGGCCCCCTGGCGAGCCCGAACCTGAACGAGCCGGTCGAGGACGAGGCCTCACGCGGGCCCGACAAGACCGTCTGCAGCGTCGAGTCCTGACGGGTAGTGGTGACCGTCTCCTGACGGGTAGTGGTGACCGTCACGGCCCCGAAGTCCGGCCCGTCCCGGTCGGCGGGGCACGGTGCGCTCAGAGTGCGCGGGGCATGATGTGCAGACCCTCGGATCCGTGCACGGGGTGGCGGAAGCCCTCCGGGAGTGTGCCCACCACCGCCATGCCGAGCGAGCGCCAGAGGGCGACCGCCCGCGTATTGGTCTCGACGACGGCGTTGAACCGCATGGCCCGGAACCCGTCTCCCCGCGCCGTTCGATCACGTGTTTCCCGAGTGCCCGTCCCGTACCCCGCCCGGCGTGGGCCGGATCCGCCATGAAACTGGCACTCGCGATGTGCGAGGCGCCCCCGCGATGATTGCGGACGCTGTTGGCGGTGCCGAGGATCTCGCCACCGCCGCCCACGGCGAGGAACGTGCGTCCGGGCGGTTGTGGAAACCACATCCCCGCGCCTGTTGCTCCGTGGTCTCACGGTCCCAGAAGAAGGTCTCCCCGGCCCGCACGATGCCCTCCATGAACGCCCACATCGCGGTCAGCCCTCCGTGGTTGCCTCTCTGACCAGCGGGATACGGGCGTCAGCCATGCGCCTGGTGCCTTCCTCTTGAGAGTCGCTGTCGGTGGTTGCCCGATGGGGCAACCAGGACGTGACGGGGTAGTTGCTGCGGATCGTGTGGTGCGGGTCGTGACGATGCTTGATGCCGCGCAGCCGGGCCGGCGCGGGCCCCGGGCGGGGAAAGACCGTCGTCATGAGGTTCCTCCTCGCTGGGATGGTCAGGCGGCAGAGATCGCGGCGGGGTGGCCCGTGTACCAGACGTTGTCGATGCGCATCCGACGGATCACCCAGCGCCCACCGCCGCGGTATGCGCGCACCACGCCGGTCGCGGCCTCACGGAGGGGTCACGCCCCTGCGTCTGTCGGGTCTGTCGAAGGAGTCGTGCGGCGGGCGTAAGGGGTGAAGTGGGCCGGTGGGTGATCGATGGGCAGGTCGGGGCGCCAGGCGGCGAGAATCTGAGCGCTGCACTCGAACAGCTCGGAGGGCAGGGCGTCGAGCGGCCACCAGTTCCAGTCACCGACACTCTCGTCCGGCTGAGTGGTGGGTGAGCCCTGCCAGGCAGTGACGACGGCGCCCACGGTGACACGGACGACATCCCCGACGTGATCTACCAGCGTGCCCAGGAGGGTGACGTCCTCGGGCCGGGCGGTCAGCCCCGTCTCTTCGGAGAGTTCGCGCACCACGGTCTCCTCCAGAGATTCGCCGGCCTCGACGGTTCCGCCGGGCAGCTCGACGGTGCCGCGGCGGTGGCGCCCCAGGAGCAGACCCTCGTCGCCGAGGACGATGGCGCCCACACCGATCGCCGCGTGCGGGACCGGAGGTTGTTGGCTGCGCGGCCTGCTGGAGATCCGGGTACGCCGATCCGGCAGGCGCCGCGCACGGATGAGTTGTTGGACGGCCGGGGTGTCCGCCGCGGGGGCGGTCAGCAGGTTCACCGCTTCGACCTGGAAGCCGTATGAGGTGAGCAGGTCTTCCCACAGGCGCGGGGTGAGGACCCACATGTCCACGGGGATCGGCGGCTCTTTGCGCAGCAGGACCTGTTGCTCGCGCGGCGCGACGCCGGTGGACGGGCCGCGGCCGTGCAGGTCTGTGTGGAGGACGGAGAAGACCAGCGGCGCCCCCCTCGTCAGACCGTCGCGGAGGGCGGGAAGCGAAACATGCGGATCGAGGTACGCGAGACTGCCGATCGCGTACGCCGCCTCATACGGCTCGGCCGCGCGCAGGTGCTCGATGACGTCCCCGTGTACCCAGTCGATGCCGGGCTCGGTGCCGTAGTGGTCAGTGGCGCGGGCGTGTTGGGTCGCGGACCGCTCGATCGCGGTGACGCGCGCGCCGTGGTCGCGGGCCAGGTGCACGGCATAGTGGCCGGGCCCGGAACCGATGTCCAGCACTCGCCTGCCGGTGAGGTCGCCGAGGACGTCGGTGCCCGGACCGACCCCTTTCCAAGGGCCCCACATGATCGTCTCGGGTACAGGCGGCATGAAGCCGTGGTCGAGCTGGCGTTGACCGTAGACGGTCCAGGCTTCCTCGTTGCGTGACGCCTCAGCGGACATGTGAACTCCGGGGGTTGTCGGCGGATTTCAAGCGGGGTCGGTGACGAGATGCTGTACGCCAAGCCAGGGCAATGGTCTGCCGGACCAGGCCGGGCAGGGACTTCAAAGCCCCCCACAGCGTGAGGTCCAGGCGGGCGTACTCGTGCTTGCTCCAGCCCGAGTCGTACCGTAAGGGTCCGCCGAACAGCTCCAGTTCGGAGACCGAGACCTTGGGCTCCGCCATCCGCGGGCGGCGCAGCACCCTCATACGACGTCACCCGCCGCTGTGGAGTCGGCCGTGACGACTGCGGGCACTCGGATCGACCCCCCGTGACGCGGAATTCCGCGGGCTCTTCCAGCATCCGGCGCTGACTTCGTCTGATCAGTACAGCCCGTTCTCGTATTGCTGCTCGGCGATCGCCGTGAGATTCCCGAGCTGGTCGCCCAGGCTGTCCGCCATCTTCGCAGCGTTCTCGGCGATGTGCATGGTGTAGAAGTTGCCGCCCATCAGGACGGCGTCGGCGAGGCGGTGTGGATCCCCGTCCCACAACTGGGCGCGGATCACCGCCTTTCCGCATTGCGAGAACACCTCCCGTACGCGTACGACGGTCGCCAGCACCGCTGGTTTCCCGTCCGCGCTCAGCATCTCCAGGAGTTGCGGATCGTCGCTGATGAACGCGTCCCCGTTCACGCGAACGACTTCACGCAAGCCCGGCACGAGGAACACCAGACCCACGGCCGGGTTGCGTCTGAGGTTCTCGAAGGTGTCGGCGAGCTTGTTGCCGGGGCGGTCCGGAAGTACGAGGGTCCACGGGTCCAACACCCGTACGGATCCCGGCGGATCGCCCTTGGGACTGGTGTCGAGCTGCCCGGCGTCGTCCGAGGTGGCCAGACAGAAGAAGGTGCTGTGGGCGATGAACCTGATGATGAACTCGCCGAGGTGGGTCTCCTTCTTGTCCGCGATGAACGGCGGTGGGTGCCCGATGATCTCCCGCACGCGGTCCATGCCGATGGGGCGGAACTCGTCTGCGGCGGTGCGCGCCGGTATCGCGCTTGGGTGGTCGAGGTGGTCGAGGTGGTCGAGGTGGTCTGGGAGGCCGGGGTGGCTGAGGTGGTCTAGTTGGCCAGGGTGGCCGGGGTGGTCGGATTGGCTCATGACGGTCCTCCAGTTCCTGTCGTCCGTCGGGTCCTATACGTCAAGGACCAGGCGCCCGCCGCGGGCCCGGGAGACGCAGATGTACATGCGGTCACCGGCGTCGCGGTCGCCCGCGGTGAGGATGTCGTCGCGGTGGTCGGGCTCACCGTCGAGGACGCGGGTCTCGCACGTGCGGCAGATGCCCTCGCGGCACGAACCGGCCACCGGGAGGCCCGCGTCCTCCAGGGCGCTCAGGATGCTCCGCCCGGCCGGAACGGTCACCGTGCGGTCCGACCGCGCGCACACCACCTCGACCTCCTTCTCCGGCAGCGCCGGATTGCGGCGCGCCCGGAACCGTTCGAGGCGCACCGCCCCGGGACCCCAGTGCGCGGCCCCCTCCTCCACGGCGGTGAGCAGGGGTTCCGGTCCGCAGGCGTAGATGGTGGTGCCGGGTCGCCGCTCGTCCAGCCACTCGCCCAGAGGGATCCGTCCCACCCGGTCTTCCGGGTAGATCCGGACGTTCTCCGGGTGGGCGGCCAACTCGTCCAGGAAAGGCATGGATTCGGCGGCACGGCCTCCGTAGACGAGCTGCCACGGAACACCCCGCCTGTCGGCCCGCCCGACCATGGCCAGGATCGGAGTGATCCCGATGCCGCCCGCGATGAACAGATACGAATCGGCGGGTTCGAAGCCGAAGTTGTCCAGCGGCCCGCGCAGCCGCACCGGCTGGCCCGCCCGCAGGAAGGCGTGTACGTACTCCGATCCGCCGCGGCTCGACCGTTCGCGCAGGACCCCGATGCGATAGTGCGAGCGGTCCTCGGGGGATCCGCACAGGGAGTACTGCCGCACGATCCCGGTGGGCAGCACGAGTTCGACATGGGCGCCCGGCTGCCACGGCGGCAGCTGCGGGACTCGCGACGACGGAGGCCAACACCTACCGGTTCGCCGACGCGATGATCCAGGCGCTCCTCGACGCGGGCTTCCCGCCGCGCACCGCGGCCTGGGCCAACTGGACCGTTTTCTATCTGATCCTGGGCATCACGCAGGAGCAGCAGGCGGAGTCGACGGAGGCGGCCGGCCTCGCCGCGGCGTTCGACGACGCGGAGTTCCCGGCATTGCGGGCGGCCTCCGCGTACGTCACCGCCGGGACGTTCGATGAACGCTTCGAGTTCGAGCTGGGCATGCAAGTGACCGCGCTGAAGGCGGAGTTGGGCCGAACGGTTCCCGCCTCGTGCGACGGCGGCTGACGGCCGACCCGCCGCTGGGCGTCGGGCCGGCCATTGCCCCTACCGCGTGGCGAGTTCGCGAACGGTCGCCATGTCGCTGAACGGGAGCAGTTCCTCGTTGACGATCTGGTAGGGCTCGCTGCCCTTGCCCGCGATCAGGACGATGTCGCCGCGACCTGCGGAGGACAGGGCGAAGGAGATCGCGCGGCGGCGGTCGGCGAACCGCTCGAAGGTGGTGCCGCTCGCCACCAGGCCCGGAACGATCTGGTCCATGATCTTTCGGGGGTCTTCGTTTCTGGGGTTGTCCGAGGTCAGGACGCACAGATCGGAGTAGGTGCCGGCGATCTCGCCCATCGGGGCGCGCTTGGTGACGTCCCGGTCCCCGCCGCAGCCGAAGACGGTGATGACCCGGCCCGAGGCGAAGCCGCGGATGGTGGTCAGCACCTTCTCCAGCGAGTCCGGGGAGTGCGCGTAGTCCACGATGACGGAGGTGCCGTCCGGGGTCTCGTAACGTTCGAACCTGCCCGGGATCGGGGGCATCTGCTCGAGCGCGTCGACCAGTCCGCCCAGATTGTGCCCGGTGAGGTGGCAGGCGGCGACAGTGGCCAGTGCGTTGGAGACGGAGAACCGTCCGGGAAGGGGGATCGCCGCCGGATACTTGTGACCGGCGTGGTGCAGGGTGAAGCGGGTGCCGACGGCGTCCATGGTGAGGTCGGTCGCCCGGTAGTCCGCCTCCGCGTCGATGCCGTACGTGACGACCGCGCCGGGCATCATCGCCGCGATGTCCGCTCCGAGCGGATCGTCGGCGTTGACCACCGCACGCCGGCACAGCCCCTGGAACAGGCGCAGTTTGGCGTCCCGGTAGTTCTCCATGGTGCCGTGGTCGTCCAGGTGATCCTGCGTCAGGTTGGTGAAGACGCCTACGTCGATGAACGAGTGGTCCAGGCGGTGCGTCAGCAGACCCATCGACGTGGCTTCCAGCACGACGGTGGCGACACCACGGTCGCGCATGTACCCGAGCAGATACTGGAAGTCCGGCGACTCCGGGGTGGTGAGCACCGACCTCGGCATCGGAATCAGCTCGTCGCCGATCCGGCTGCCCGCCGTCCCGATGACCCCCACCCTCGCGCGCTCGGCGATCCTCAGCACCGACTCGACCATGTACGAGACCGACGTCTTCCCGTTGGTGCCGGTGACGGCCACCATGTCCATCTGCCGCCCGGGCTCGCCGTGGTACCGGGAGGCGACGACCGCAGCCGCCTTGCGCGTATCCGGCACCGCGACGACGCACACGCCCGCCTCCGAGGCCCAGGCCGCGGCGGGAAGCCGCGGTGCTGCGGAATCGACGAGGATCGCCACCGCGCCGCGCGCGACGGCCGGTCCGACGGACTCGAGGCCGCCCTCGCGGTGACCGGGCACCGCGATGAACAGGGATCCCGGAACGGTGCGGTGGGCGTCGAAGCACGCGCCCGCGGTGATCCTCGTCTCCGGATCGCCCGCAAGGACTTCATGGTCGTGCCCGGCGAGCAGCTCGCTCAACTTCACAGGGGTCCTCTCGGAGATGCACCGGCCGCCGGTCGTCCGGCGGTCGGCGCGCAGGGGGCGCCCAGGGCGCCGAGGAATGGCAGAGCAGGAGATTGTGGCGAGGACAGCCACAGTGTGGTTGCGCAGGAGAACACAGTGTGGTTGCGCAGGAGAAAAAGACGACGGCACGGAAAGGCCCGGCCGGTAGCGAGGCGGAATGATCAGGGCCGAGAACTGCCCGGAGTCGCTAACCGTGGCCGTGCAGCGCGCGGCAGCAGGCCGCCGGCATGTTCACCAGGTTGAGGGCTGTCGCACGTGCGACGGACGGACACAGGGCATGAGTGGCCTGGAACCGGCACTCCCTCACTGCACATCTGCGACCCATGTGTGGAGTGTACGTCCGGCCGGGGGAGCGATCTCCCGAAGTTCCTCGCTGGTCTTGTCGGAGAGACCTTCGGTTGCACTGCCGATGACTTGGCGGCCCGTCTGGACCTGCCGCTCCAGCCCGCCCGGACCTGACGTCAGCGGTCGGGCGCGGGGGGTTCCTGACCGAGGTGCCGGAACACGTCGATCTCAAGCCCTTCGACGACGTGCTGCGCGACAGCGCGGTCGGCGCGCCGTGCGTCGGCTATAAGGAACAGGCGTCACAGACGAAAGAAGGCGTCCCATGACTGCCAGCAACAGCGAGGGCAACAGCAGCAGAAAGAGCAGCAGCGACACCAACGGCGGCCACGCCGCCGCTGCCGACGTCGAGTCGACGATCCGCACCCTGGAGGACACCCGCTACGAAGCGGTGATCGCGGGAGACATCGAGGCCTTCGCCGCGCTCGCCCATCCCGAGCTCGCCTACACCCATTCGAACGCGGCCGTGGACACCCTGGACTCGTACCTGGAGAAACTCCGGTCGGGATTCTACGTGTACCACAGCATCGAACACCCGGTGGACCGGATCCTCGTGTCCGGGGACACCGCGGTGGTCGTCGGCGAGATGCATGCCGACCTCACCGCGCGAGGAGTGCGCAAGACGCTGGCGAACCGGTCCTTGGCCGTATGGGTGCGAGAGAGGGACCATTGGCTGCTGCTGGCCTACCAGCCCACCGTCCTGCCCAAGGGGGCCTGATGCGTACGTTCACCTATGACGCGCTGCCCGGGCGCGTGGTGTTCGGGTCCGGCGCCGCGCGCCGCCAACTACCGGACGAGGTCGACGCGTTCGGCGCGCGGCGGATCCTGCTCATCGCGCACGGTACCGGGGCTGGTCTGGCACGTGACCTGTGCGCCCCGTTCGCGGACCGGGTCGCGGCCACGTTCACCGACGTCCGTCCGCACGTCCCGGTCGGGGTCGCCGAGCGCGCCCGTGAAGCAGCGGCCGGGGCCGATCTGGTGCTGTGCGTGGGCGGCGGATCGACGACGGGCACTGCCAAGGCGGTCGCGCTGACCACCGGGCTGCCCATCCTGGCCGTGCCCACCACCTACGCGGGCTCGGAGGTGACCCCCGTGTGGGGCCTGACGGAGGGCACTCGCAAGACCACCGGCACGGATCCGCGGGTGCTCCCGCGGACCGTCGTCTACGACCCCGACCTGACCCTGACACTTCCTGCCGCACTGTCGGTGGCCAGCGGTCTGAACGCCATGGCCCACTGCGTCGAGGCGTTCTGGACGCCCCGGCGCAACCCGCTCTCCAGCGCCGTCGCCGAGGACGGTGTCCGGCACCTCGCGGCCGGCCTGCCCGCCGTCGTAGACGACCCCGCCAACGGCGAAGCCCGGACGCATCTTCTCCTCGGCGCCTACCTCGCGGGCTCGGCGTTCGCCGTCGCCGGATCCGGGCTCCATCACAACATCTGCCACGTACTGGGCGGGGCGTTCGACCTGCCCCACGCCCAGACCCACGCGATCGTGCTGCCCCACGTGCTGGCCTTCAACGCTCCGGACGCGCCCGAGGCCGCCGCCCGCATCGCGGCCGCGCTCGGCCGGCCTGACCCGGCCCGGGGTCTCCACGAACTCGGCACGAAGCTGGGCGTACCGGCCGGGCTGCGCGAACTCGGCTTGCGGGAAAGCGACATCGACACCGTCCTCGACGACATCCTCGCACTCGCGCCCGCCGACAATCCGCGCGCCCTCACGCGTGACGGCCTGAGAGAGCTGGTGCACGCGGCATGGGCAGGCGACGAACCTGCAAGGGGGAACGCATGAGTCCAGAGCATTCCGGGGCCGCCGACCGCGAGCAGGCGGTCACCGACGAGGTACTCGCCAGCTTCGATCAAACCGCCGACCCACGCCTTCGCGAGGTGATGCGGAGCCTGGTCAGGCACCTGCACGCCTTCGCCCGTGAAGTCCGGCTCACCGAGCGGGAGTGGGAGACGGCGATCGACTTCCTCACCCGTGCGGGACACATCACCGACGACCGCCGGCAGGAGTTCGTCCTGCTGTCCGACGTCCTCGGACTGTCCATGCTCGCCGTCGCCATCAACGAGCCGAAGGCGCCCGGGGCGACCCAGGCGACGGTGTTCGGACCGTTCTTCGTCGACGGCGCCCCCGAGGTCGCGCTCGGTGATGACATCGCACACGGGGCGGCCGGCACGCCGTGCTACGTGTCAGGGCAGGTGCGATCCGCGGACGGATTCCCGATCGGTGGCGTGCGACTCGACATCTGGGGCGCCGACGAGGACGGCTTCTACGACGTCCAGTACCCCGGCGACCGCACGGCCGGACGCGGCTGGCTGCGGACTGCTCCCGACGGCACCTACCGGTTCTGGACGGTCCTGCCGACGTCGTACCCGATCCCGAACGACGGCCCGGTCGGAGATCTCCTCACGGCCGCAGCTCGCAGTCCGATGCGCCCTGCGCACCTGCACTTCAAGGCCACGACACCAGGTCATCGCACCCTGATCACCCACATCTTCGTGGCAGGCGACCCCTACCTCGGCTGCGACGCCGTGTTCGGCGTCAAGGACAGCCTTGTCGTCGAAGCCGACCACCACACCGCAGGCCTGGCACCTGACGGATCACAGCCGCAGGGTGCCTGGACGAGCATGACCTTCGACCTCGTGCTCGTTCCCGACGACGCCAGTTGACCTCTCCGGCGCCGCCTTGAGCGGGCGCCTGCGTGAGCAGGGTCGGCAGCGTCTTGAGGCGGTTGGCGTAGGCGAGAGCCGCGCGATCGCACGCGATATTCCCGGCGATGTGGACGGTCTTCCGGGATATTGGTCGCCATGGATGAGGTCGAAGTCGTCGTCGCCCATTCCGAGCGGGCAACTCTGCGAGTCGGCGACGTGTTCCTGAAGGTGGACCCGGATCAGACGCGTATGGACGTCGAGGTCGACGCGATGGCCGTGGCGCCGGTCCCGACCCCGGAGGTCCTGTGGCGCAAGTCGCCCGTGCTCGCGATCGCGGCGGTTACGGGGACGGCGCTCGGCCGCCTCGGCGAGCCGTCGACTGCGTCGACGGCGGCGTGGGCCGCGGCGGGTGCCGCGCTCCGGAAGCTGCACGACGCGCCGTTGCCGCCCCGGTCCGGACGGGCCGGCCGGAGCCTTGACGAGTTGGCGGCGGAACTCGACGTCGAGTGCGAACGGCTCGTGACGAACGGCCTTCTGCCCGCCGACCTGGTCACCCGCAACCGCCAGGTCGCGGAGGCCGCGCTGCGGCCGTGGACTCCGGCGTTCACGCACGGCGACCTGCAGATCGCTCACGTATTCGTCGACGGTGACGAGATCACGGGCATCATCGACTGGTCCGAAGCGGGCCAGGGCGATGCTCTGTACGACCTCGCCACCTTGACGCTCGGACACGAGGAGCACCTCGACGACGTCATCGCGGGCTACGGCACCGACGTCGACCTCGACGTGATTCGCGCGTGGTGGTCGCTGCGCAGCCTGCTGGGGGTTCGCTGGCTGATCGAGCACGGCTTCGACCCGTCCGCGCCGGGCTGTGAGGTCGACGTGCTGAAGTCCCGGATGTGAGGGACCAACAGCGGAATCCGACGATCTTTCTGAGGGAGCCGTGCCGGCGGCGAATTAAGTTCGCCCAAAGATAACTTCGATCCCGAACTGGCGAACTAAGTTCGACCCTTCACCGAGAGATCTGTTCATCCCCTAGCCTGACGTCGATCCTCCGTGTCCCTTCGCCTCGGCTTCTTCTGGTCGGCGTCGGAGCCTTGCTGGTCGTTCATGGCGAGGTCATCGCCGACGGTACAACTGCTCTGATTCTTTCCATCTCCTGAAAGGCGAGCGAATTGAAGAAGGTCCTGCTCGTTGAGCTGTCCGTTTTCGAGCGCATGACACCGCTGGCCTCCGGTTACCTTCAGGCGTACGCCGCAACGGATTCTTCGGTACGCAGCGAGTATCAGTTCGAGCGGTACACGACTGTGGCCAAAACACCTCGGGCTGATATCGCCCGAGACCTGATCAGGTCAGACGCTGATGTGTACGGGTTCAGCTGCTACGTATGGAACATGGGCCTGGTGCGGTCCCTTGTGGAAACCCTCAGGCAAGCAAAACCACATGTACACATCATCCTTGGCGGTCCGCAGGTGATGTCGCAGGCCCAGCGTTACTTGAACAGCGCTGATGAGCGGACCGTCATATGCAACGGCGAAGGGGAAATAACCTTCACTCAATACCTCCGTGCGCTGACCGAATCAAGTCCGCGGTTCGATGAAGTCGATGGGCTCAGCTTCTACCGCGACCGAGAATTAGTGACGACCGCGAAGCAATCCAGGATCAGCAACCTGAATGACGTTCCCTCCCCCTTCCTGACAGGGGTCTTCGACTCCGCGTACAGCATCGCCATTCTGGAGACGAATCGCGGTTGCCCTTATCACTGCGGGTTCTGCTTCTGGGGCGCAGCGACAAATGACAGGGTGCACCGTTTCGATGAGGAACGGGTCCGTGAAGAGATAAAGTGGATCGCCAAGAACGAGATACTTTTCCTCTTCATCGCCGATGCGAACTGGGGAATGCTGAGTCGGGATGTCGACATCTCTCGCCACATCACGGACTGCGCACTCGAACACGGGGCGCCGAACGTCGTCTACTTCTCCGCGGCGAAGAACAAGCCGCACGCGGTCACCAAGATCACCAGCATTTTCCAGAACGCCAACCTCATCGCTTCGCAGCCCGTGTCGCTGCAGACCCTTGAGCCGAACAGCCTTGATCTGATCTCACGCTCCAACATCAAGCTGAGCGCCTTCGCCGAGATCCAGGAAGATCTGCGCCAAAAGCAGATCAGCTCCTACATCGAGCTCATCTGGCCGTTGCCGGGTGAAACCCTCGAATCTTTCAAGCGCGGCATCGGAACACTGTGCGAGAACGAGGCGCAAACCGTGATCGCGTATCCTCACCTACTTCTCAACAACACCCCCATTTTTCACAGTGCAGAGAAAATGGGGATCGTGAGCCGGGCGGCCGGAGGGGGCGCCGCGGAGGCCGAGGTCGTCATTGGGACGAAAGAAGTTTCCGTACCGGAATTCGTAGAAGGTATGTATTATTTCTACGCCTTCCATGCTTTGCACAATACGCGCAGCCTCCGGGCGGTGAGCCGCTATCTGGTGAAGCAGTTGGGGATGCAGTATCAGGAGATCTTCGCCGCCTTCGCGGAATACCTGCGCCAACAAGGAGAAGACGACCCCATCCTCGCGTACGCGGAAAACTCGATTCGCGACGCGGATTACTACGACGTGAACAACTACGGCTTCTACATCCACTCCGTGCTGCACGAGCATCGGGAGGTTTTCGCCGAGCATGTGCGGCACTTCGCACAGAGCCAGGAATGGTGGGCCGACGGCAAGGTGCGCGCCCTGTTCGAGATCGACACGCTGAACCGTCCGTACATGTACAGCAATACACCTATGGACGTGCGCGCCGAAGACTTCCAGGAGCTCCGAGTTCTGGAGAGCGGCCCCCGTAGCCATACGGTAGAGGTCCCTACGGAGTATTTGGCGGATCTGGCCGATTCGGTCCAGATTCAGGGGATGCCGGCGAATGGCATATTCAAGGTCGAGCACAAGCGGCTGCAGTATCCCTTCATGCCGACGCAGAGCCGTGACCACAGCGGATCCTACTGCCACGGGATGATCGAGAAGGTCGGGAACGTCATGCCGTTCTGGGTCCCGGTCGACGCTGACCAGTTGGGCGACACAACATCTGGCGAGAAAGGAATCCACGCCCATGCCGAAATCTGACATAGGGACAGAAGAGATCGACTCAGCGCCTCTCGCTCCGTCGCGGCATACACATGTCCCCCGCAACAGTTCGCTGGGCGATCTCTTCGCGGAGCACGTCGTACGCAGCCCTGACGCGCCCGCCGTGACATACGGTCCTGTCACCCTGACCTACCGGCAGCTTGACCGGGTGACGAATTCCCTGGCCGCCCGACTACGGGAACTCGGCGTGCAGACCGACCGACTGGTCGCTGTTCAGGCCGACCGGAGCGTGAGCGTCGTCGTAGGCATGCTGGCCACCGTCAAGGCAGGCGGCGCCTATCTGGCACTGGATCCGGATCATCCGGCCGCCCGGTTGCGTACGGTCCTGGAGGAATCCAAGCCGGTGGCGCTGCTGGCAGAGGTCGGCGGGGAAGATCCCAGCGGTCTCGGAATTCCGGTGATCACGGTGGCCGAACACCTCGGTGAAGCGGTGCGGGACAGCGCCGCACACGATGGCCGGGTAGATGGCGCCGCCGCGCCGGAAGACCTCGCCTACGTGGTGTACACGTCGGGATCGTCCGGTACGCCGAAGGGTATTTGTGTAACCCACCGCAACGTTGCCCAGCGCACCCGGGGCGTCGATTACCTCAACTTCAAGCCGGGCGACCGCGTGGCGCAGATCTCGAACGCAGCCTTTGACGCCGCGACGATCGAGGTGTGGGGCGCGCTGCTGAACGGGGCCGAACTCATCGGATTCGACCGAGACACCATTCTCTCGCCCGGTCGTCTGGCCATCGCTCTGCGCGATCGGCGCATCGACACCATGGTGGTGGCAACACCGCTCTTCAACCAGCTTGCGGCGGATGACCCTTCGACGTTTGCCACGGTCTCCCAAGTCCTCGTCGGTGGTGACGTCATGGCGGTCAGCCAGGCGAACTCCGTCGCGGCGCTGCCGGGTTGCACTCTGCTCAATGGGTACGGCCCCGCCGAATGCACCACCCTCGCCACCGCGCATCACGTCACGCCGATGCCGGCAGAGCAATTGCGCGTGCCGATCGGCCGCCCCATCTCGAACGCGACTTGCTACGTGCTCGACGACGCGCTGCAGCCTCAGCCGGCTGGGGTGCCTGGCCAGCTTTATATCGGCGGTGACGGCGTGGCGCGCGGTTACCTCGGCCGGTCGGACCTGACGACCGAGCGGTTCCTTCCCGACCCCTTCGCGACAGAGCAAGGCATGCGGATGTATGCGACAGGAGATCAAGTCTGCCAACTGCCTGACGGCTCACTGGATTTCCTTGGCCGGAGTGACTTCCAGGTGAAGGTCCGGGGCTTTCGGGTCGAAACGAATGAGGTAGATGCCACGCTGTTGCAGCATCCTGAGGTCGGGGAAGCGGTGACGGTCGCCGACGCTGACGCCCGAACCGGAGACAAAACACTCATCAGTTACTACGTGGCGGCAGCCGGGGTATCGCCGCAAACAGATGACTTGCTCGCCTTCCTACGGGGCCGCCTACCCGACTACATGGTCCCGACAAGGCTGATCTGCCTCCCCGAACTGCCGAAGAACGCCAACATGAAGATCGACCGAGCGCAGCTGCCGGCGTTGGAGAAGTCGTCGCCTCCGGCAGATGACGGCGTACGCCAGGCCGATGCTGCTGATGCCGTCGATGCCGTCGATGCCGTCGATGCCGTCGATGCCGTCGATGCCGTCGATGCCGTCGAGGTCGACGACGAGATCACCGCCCTCATCGGACAGCTGCTGGACGTGCCGCGCTTCGGCCGTGAGGAGAACTTCTTCGACGCCGGTGGACAGTCGATGCTCGCGATCCGGCTGCTCACCCAGGTGGGAAGGCGCTTCCACGTGAACATGACGCTGGCGGAGTTCTTCGAGGACCCGACGGCGCGCGGCATTGCCAACTACATCCGGGAGCAGAGGAGTTGAGCCCCCGAGATCGAGGAAGGGCGTCCATGACGGGGGTGACCGACGAGTCGTGGTTCCCTCCGTGCAGGCCTGCGTCCGCTCCTGCGCCGACACTTGACGCGAAGGCGATCCAGTTGTTCTGCCTGCCTCACGCGGGGGCAGGTGCGTCGGCCTACCGGGACTGGCCCGCATCGCTGGCTCCGGGCATCGAGGCGATACCCGTGCAGTTGCCGGGACGGGAGAGTCGCCACAGGGAACCGGCACGCCTTTCGGCCGCAGAGCTCATCACCGAGCTGAGCGGTCCCTTGGCGAGGCGCGCGGGGCCGGACTTCGCCTTGTTCGGGCACAGCATGGGCGCTCTGCTCTGCTATGAACTGGCCCATGTGCTGTCCGACCTCGGCAAGCCTCCGCGCCATGTGTTCGTCTCGGGCCTTGGTGGGCCCCATCTGCCTTTTGCAGGGCCGTTGCTGCACGAAAAGACGGACGACGACCTGATCGCGGCCGTCGCGGACCTGGAAGGGACCTCCCCGGAGGTTCTCGCCCAGCCGGAGCTGGTGGAGTTGCTGCTTCCCTTGCTCCGCGCGGACCTCACGGTCTGGGAGACGTACGTCCCGCGCCGGAGTTCGGCCCTGCGGGTGCCGGTCCCGATCACGGCACTGGGCGGTCGCCGTGACCCCGGCGTCAGCCTGGAAAGGCTCAGTGCGTGGGAGAGCCTGACGTCGGCCGACTTCCGACTCGAGGTCTTCGACGGCGGCCACTTCTACCATCACGACGCGCCTGACGGTGTGGCCGCGGTCATCAGGAAGACGCTTCTGGATTCCACCCTGGTGCAGTAGGCGCGGCCTGGAAGCCGTCGGGCAATACCGTGAGCCGGATCAGGCGGTGATCGAGTGCCGGCACCCAGCCGTGTTCACCGATGAGCGGCCAGGACTGCCGCGAGGCCCTCTTGCAGATCCTTGACGAAATACTCCGGAACCTCCAGCGACGGGAAGTGTCCCCCGGTTTCGGGCTCCCTCCAGCGGACGATCTGCCGATACCGCTCCTGTGCCCAGGGGCGTGGACACTTCTCGACGTCGCGGGGATACATGGTGAGTGCCGACGGGACGTCGACCCGAAGTTCGGGATCCAGCGAGTTGTGGCTTTCGTAGTAGATGCGGGCCGCCGATGCGCCGGTCCGCGTCAGCCAATAAAGGGTGACGTCGTCAAGAATGCGGTCCCTGGAAATCGTCTCGAACGGGCTGTCCTCGGTGTCCGACCACTCGGCGAACTTGTCCAGGATCCAGGCGAGAAGCCCGACCGGTGAGTCGACGAGCGAGTAGCCGATGGTCTGCGGTCGGGTGGCCTGCTGCTTCGCATACGCAGCGCGGTGGCGCCAGAAATCGCGGGTTTCCTCGGTCCACTTGCGCTCGACCGCCGTCAGCCCGTCCGTTGTCAGCCCGGGCGGCCCCTCCGCGAACGTGGTGTGGATACCGAGAACGTGCGCCGGGAACCTGCCGCCGAGAACCGTGGTGATATTGCCTCCCCAGTCGCCGCCGTGGGCCGCGAACTTGCCGTAGCCGAGCCTTCCCATCAGCTCCACCCAGGCGGCCGCGATCTTTTCGGTTCCCCACCCGGTGGTGGCCGGTTTGTCGCTGTAGCCGAAGCCTGGCAGCGACGGAACCACGACGTGGAACGCCGGCGCGTCCGCATCTTTCGGATCGGCCAGCTCGTCCACCACATCGATGAACCGGGCAACGCTGTCCGGCCAGCCGTGCGTCATGAGCAGGGGAGTGGGATCCGCGCGCGCGGATCGGCGGTGCAGAAAGTGGATTCCCAGACCGTCGATGGTCGTGCGGAACTGGCCGATCCGGTTGAGGCGCTCTTCGAACGGCCGCCAGTCGTACCCGGTGCGCCAGTAGTTCACGACATCGGCGAGGTCGGCGAGAGGAACGCCCTGTTCCCATCGGCGAGGGCCGGGTGCGGCGCCACAGACCGTCTCGGCCTCCGGCAGCCGCGCCGCGGTCAGTCGCGCGCGCAGATCGTCGAGGTCGGCGTCAGTTGCGTGGGCTTCAAATGCTTGCACGTCGCTGGTTGGACGGGGCATGAGACCTCCTTGCCGTCGCGGAACCGGCTACGACCAACAGTGAACCGGCTAAGACGGTTCTACCGCGCCTTCACGCCGACGTGCAACCGGCTAAGGTGGTTCCATGCCTACTGGGTTCCCTGACTTCCGCCTCGGTACCGTGCTGGCGACCAGCTTCACGGGGACTCTGTCGGAGCGTCACGGCAACGCTGTGGAGCGCATTCCCACGCCGCACCGACTCGTCGACTGGCTGGCAGTGAGCGGTCTCGCCGTGGACTCCTGCACCACTGCCCAGCTCGGCCTCGCCCGGGAACTGAGGGAGTCGATCCACGCCGCCGCGACAGCGGCCGCGATCCAGGACGCTCTCCCCGGGTCCGCTGTCCAAGTCATCAATGACTGCAGTGCTCAGGGTCGGGCCGCGGCGATCCTGACGCCCGAGGGCAAGCGGCGATGGCGGCTCAGCCCGGGTTCCTGCGTGGAAGATGCCCTCAGCGTGATCGCCGCCGACGCGATCAGCATCATCGCGGGCGAACGAGACGGAAAACTGGCCTTGTGCGCATCACCGACCTGCCAAGCCGCGTTCTTCGACACCAGCCAAAGCCGCACCCGCAAATGGTGCGACATGAACACGTGCGGGAACCGTCAGAAGAAAGCGCGCTTCCATGCCAACCAGCGCAAGAACCCCGGATCAGCGGAGTGATCGTTACCCGGCACATCCCAATGGGCCCCACGCCATCTCTGCCGCGCCCCGTCTGACCACGTTCTGCCGCTTCGATGTGCGATGAGCCAACAAAGGTGCTTCGGCGCAAGATCCGGAGAGCTGGCTAACTCAGCCTGATGGGAAGGCCCTCCAGCCCGTGGATGAGGCTGGAGGGCCTCCACCGCAGCGAGGACGCGGGGGTCGCCAGCTTCAGCTCGGGGAACCGGGACAGCAGCGACCCGAACGCGATCTCGCCCTCCAGCCGCGCCAGTGGCGCACCGAGGCAGTAGTGGATCCCATGCCCGAACCCCATGTGGCCCGACATGTCCCGGCCCAGGTCGAGCCGGTCTGCATCGGGGAAACGGGACGTGTCCCAGTTCGCCGACGCCGATGCGAGCATGACCCATTCTTTGGCGGGGATGCTGACGTCGCCGATGGTCACCGGCTCAAGCGTGAACCGTTCGGTCGCGTGGTTCAGCGGGTTCGCGTACCGCAGCAACTCCTCGACTGCTGAAGGCATCAGCGAGGGATCGTCGCGCAGTCGCTTCAGTTCGGCCGGATGAGTCAGCAGCGCCAGCACTCCGTTGGTGATCAGGTTCAGCATCGTCTCGTGCCCGGCGACGAGCAGCAGGAACATCATCGAGAGCAACTCGTGCTCCGACAGCGAGTCCCCCGAGTCGCGGGCCGCGATCAGAGCCGAGAGCAGGTCGTCCGCCGGTGCCTGGCGGCGCTCCGTGACCAGGCGCGTGAAGTATTCGTACATGGCGACGGCGGCCGCGCGGGATTCCGCGCGCGTCCCCTGGGAGGAAAGCAGCGTCTCCGACCATGCGCGGAACGAGTCGCGGTCGCCGACCGGGATGCCGATCAGCTCGCAGATCACGGTCACCGACAGCGGGAACGCGAACGCCTCGATCAGTTCCGTCTCGGTGGGGCCATCCGCCATCGCGTCCAGCAACTCGTCGGTGACGGCCGAGATCCGTGGCCGCAGCGCGGCCACCCGGCGCGGAGTGAACGCCTTCACCACCAGGCGGCGCAGCCGGGTGTGGTCCGGTGGATCGAGGTTGAGCATGTGCTGGTCGAGATATGCCTGTACGGGGTCCACGTTGATGTCGAAGTCTTCGGGAGTCATGTGTGTCACCCAGTCCTTGGCCACCCGCGGGTCGGCCAGCGCGGCGCGCACGTCCTCGTACCGGGTGACGAGCCACACCCGGACGCCCTCGGACGTGATGACCGGGGTCACCGGCGCGGACGAACGCAGCCGCGCGAACAAGCCCTGAGGATCCTGGAAAAAGGAATCGTCCAGCCGCTCGGTCGCGGTTGTCGTTTCCCCTCTGGCATTCATCATCGCGACAACCTCACTAGTAGCACCTCAGTCGCAGTTGACCGACCGGCGTCCTGATTGATGACCGCCCCTGTTTCAACGGGAGTTCGGTGCTCAAGGAGGCGTCGGACCCTGCTCTCCCCTTCGGCCACCCCTGGTCCCACGTTCTGCCTTTGCTTCGCACTCCTTGACTCCGCCCGAAGTGCGCGGCAGTGGGCGGCGAATCATCGCTGGGTTTGCAGCGGTCAGGCTAGCAATATCGTCAGAGATGGGGCACCAATACCGAATATGATTCGACAGTTGTGGGGCGTGAGGGAATGAGGGCGAACTTGATTCGGCGATGCTGCGGATTCTGCGGCAGGACGGTCGGCGAAGCTGATGTCCTCGGCGGCGGCTGCCAAGACGGCGCGGCGCAAGAGGGCCGCGTTCAACGAAGTGCTCAACATCCCGGTGGAGAACGGCTCCGACGGCCTGAGGCGGGCGAGAAGAAGGCGCCTGACGGGCAAAAGCCCAGTTCAGGCGCCTCTTCTCGGGCCTCTAGAAGAAGCCGAGCTTCTGTGCTGAGTAGGAGACGAGCAGGTTCTTCGTCTGCTGGTAGTGCTCCAGCATCATCTTGTGGTTCTCGCGGCCGATACCCGACTGCTTGTATCCGCCGAAGGCCGCATGCGCCGGGTACGCGTGGTAGCAGTTCGTCCAGACGCGGCCCGCCTGGATCGAACGGCCCGCTCGGTACGCCGTGTTGATGTTCCGGGTCCACACGCCCGCGCCGAGGCCGTACAGCGTGTCGTTGGCGATCTTGATGGCGTCGTCGTAGTCGGCGAACGAGGCGACCGAGACGACCGGGCCGAAGATCTCCTCCTGGAAGATCCGCATGCGGTTGTTGCCCTCGAAGATCGTGGGCTGGACGTAGTAGCCGCCCGCCAACTCGCCGTCGTATTCGATGCGCTGACCGCCCGTCAGGACCTTCGCTCCCTCCTGCTGGCCGATGTCCAGGTAGGAGAGGATCTTCTGGAGCTGGTCGTTGGACGCCTGGGCGCCGATCATCGTGTCGGTGTCGAGCGGGTTGCCGGGCTTGATGGCCTCCGTGCGCGCGATCGCCGCGTCGAGGAACTCGCTGTAGTGGCCCTGCTGGATCAGCGCCCGCGAGGGACACGTGCAGACCTCGCCCTGGTTGAGGGCGAACATCGTGAAGCCCTCCAGGGCCTTGTCGCGGAAGTCGTCGTCCTTCGCCCACACGTCGTCGAAGAAGATGTTCGGCGACTTGCCACCGAGTTCGAGGGTCACCGGCTTGATGTTCTCGGACGCGTACTGCATGATCAGCCGGCCCGTCGTCGTCTCGCCGGTGAACGCGACCTTCGCCACGCGCGCGCTCGACGCGAGCGGCTTGCCTGCCTCCACGCCGAAGCCGTTGACGACGTTCACGACGCCCGGCGGCAGCAGGTCGGCGACCAGGCTCAGCCAGTAGTGGATGGACGCCGGGGTCTGCTCCGCGGGCTTGAGGACCACCGCGTTGCCCGCCGCGAGGGCCGGGGCCAGCTTCCAAGTGGCCATCAGGATCGGGAAGTTCCACGGGATGATCTGCGCCACGACGCCGAGCGGCTCGTGGAAGTGGTACGCGATCGTGTCGTCGTCGATCTCGCTGAGCGAGCCCTCCTGGGCGCGCAGGGCGCCCGCGAAGTAGCGGAAGTGGTCGATGGCGAGCGGGATGTCGGCGGCGAGGGTCTCGCGGACCGGCTTGCCGTTCTCCCAGGTCTCGGCGACCGCCAGCTTCTCGAGGTTCGCCTCCATCCGGTCGGCGATCTTGAGGAGGATGTCGGCGCGCGCGGTCGGCGAGGTGCGGCCCCAGGCGGGCGCGGCGGCGTGCGCCGCGTCGAGGGCGCGCTCGACGTCCGCCTCGGTGCCCCGGGCGATCTCAGTGAACGGCTTCCCGTTGACCGGGCTCGGGTTCTCGAAGTACTGGCCAAGGGCCGGCGGCACGTACTCGCCGCCGATGAAGTGGTCGTAGCGGGCCTGGTAGGAGACGACTGAGCCGTTGGTACCGGGCGCTGCGTAAAGGGTCATCTTGGCTGGCCTCCCGTGCGAGCCGCCCGCCGTTGGGCAGCTTTCGCACGGAGGCTAGGCGCGCGGACGTTGCAGATACGTTGCGTACGTCGCCGGGGTCCCGGGCGCGGCCTGCTCCGCGTCGAGCTCCCTGAGGCGGGCCAGCACGGGCGGCGCCGGGCGCACCGAGGCCAGCGCCAGCCACACGTCGAGGTCCTCCTCGCCCCACGGAGCATGCGCCCAGTCCGCCAGCAGATCGGGGTCGCCCCGCGCGATGAGAGCGGCACGCATCTCGTCAGTGAGCCTGCGCCGTACACGCACGACGGCCGGGGCCTGCGATCCGGGCAGCAGCGGTCCGCCGAACGCGGCGGCCGCCGCCGTCACCGCGCCCGTCCCCAGGCGCCGCTCGACCGTGCCGAAGTCCGAGTCGACGGGGGACGCCAGGCGGTAGGGGCGTGAGCCGAGGATGTCGGGGCCGAGTATCCGGCGCAGGCGCGCCAGTTCGGCCCGCAGGGTCACGGGTGTCACCGACTCGTCCTCGTAGAGCGCGCAGAGCAGCTCGTCTCCGGTCAGGCCCTCCGGGTGGCGGGCCAGCAGGACGAGGATCTCGCTGTGCCGGCGGCTGAGGCGGATCTTGCGTCCGGCGCCCGTGAGGAGGAGCGCCTCGTCGCGGCCGAGCGCGGTGAGCCGGAGGCCGGCCTCGTCCGAAGGCGGCGGTGCGAGCAGCGCCAGATGGGACTCGGCCGCACGCGCCACCGCCTGCACGAACGCCAGGCTGTGCGGATGGGCGAGACCGTCCCCGCCCGTGATGTCGACGGCGCCGAGCAGTCGCCCCGAACGCGGATCGTGCACGGGCGCCGCCGCGCAGGTCCACGGCTGGACACGCCGGATGAAGTGCTCGGCGGCGAACACCTGGACGGGCCGGTCGACCGCCACCGCCGTGCCCGGCGCGTTGGTCCCCATCGCCGTCTCCGACCAGCGCGCGCCCGGCACGAAGTTCATCTTCCCCGCCCGCTGCCGGGTCGTCGGGTGGCCCTCCACCCACAGCAGCCTGCCGTGCGCGTCGCAGACGGCGAGCAGATGCTCGCCGTCCCGGGCGAACGTGCCCATGAGTTCCCGGAACAGCGGCATGACCCGCGCCAGCGGATGCTCGGCGCGGTACGCCCCGAGGTCGCCGTCGCTCAGCTCCACGGAAGCCGACGCGTCCGGGCTGACGTGCGCCCCGGCCGAGCGCCGCCAGGAGTCGGCCACCACGGAGCGCACCGGCCGGGACACGGTCCCCGCGGCGGTGAACGTCTCGTGCGCGCGGCGCAGGACCCGTACCCGCTCGGACGGATCGGTGCCCGGCTCCAGGGCCACCCATGGATCGGTCAAGTCGGCCTCCCCGGCGGACGATGCGGCGGTGCATCGCTGTGGGGACATCGTCGCGCCGGAGACGCATACGGACAAGCGTCCCGACACTGATCCGCACGGATGCGTCACAGTGCGTGCGCGCCGGGGAGGCCGGCTCTGCCGCGCTCCTGCCCGCTGCTCAGGCGAAGTTGACCATTCTGATGTAGCGGGACCAGTCCCAGTACGGGCCCGGGTCGGTGTGATCCGTGCCGGGGACCTCGTAGTGCCCGAGGATGTGCTGGCGGTCCATGGGTATGCCGTACTTGGCGCAGATCGCGGCGGTGAGATTTGCGGACGACTGGTAGAGGGCATCGGTGAAGAACTCCGGCTGGTCGACCCAGCCTTCGTGCTCGATGCCGATGCTGCGGGTGTTGTAGTCCCAATTCCCGGCGTGCCAGGCGATGTTGCGCTCCCGGACGCACTGGGCGATGTGGCCGTCGGACGAGCGGACCACATAGTGCGCGGAGACCTTCTTGGCCGGGTTCTGGAAGATGGCCAGGGCGTCGGCGTACGTCTCCTGGGTGACGTGAATGATCACGTAGTTCAGGGGATAGCTGGTGGGGCGGCTGGACGCCGTGTAGTTGGAGGTGCTGGCCGGGACGGACTCGGCGCCCGGATAGTCGACGGCCTCCGGCAGGGCGGAGGCGCGGGCGGCGGGGAGCAGCGCTGCGGGCACGGCGGCGAGCGCGCCGGCCTGGAGCAACCGGCGCCGGCTCGGGAGTGGCCTTCGGTCCATGACTGGTCTGCCTTTCTGGTGGGGGCGATGGGCAGGGCTTTGTCAGCGAACGGAGAACAGAGAACGGTGTGTCGTCAGAAGGTGCGGTGGTCCGGGCGGGGGAGCGTCGCGGCGACGTCCCTCAGGTGCGCGTGCAGCCCGCGGTGCGTCTCCCGGGCCGGCAGCCACTCCTTACGGAGCTTCGCCACGCACGTGTAGTTCGTGTCGCAGACGTTGGCGAGCGGCGACTCGACGGTCTGCGACGCGAACTGGTACGCGTCGAGCTCACTGAAGCCGTAGTCGCGCTCCAGCCAGCGCACCAGGTCGAGTTGGGAAATCCGGAACGCGTCCTCCAGGGGCCGGGCCGACCCCGTCGAGATGATGTGCGTGTCGGACTCGATGCGCGGCCACGCGGTGGCGACGCCCTTGAGGAGTTCGACGATCACGACGGTCCGCATGGCGCACTCGACGGCGACGCCGCACGTCTCGCCCTCGCCCTGCCGCGCGTGCCCGTCGCCGAGACTGAGCAGCGCGCCGTCGACATTCACCCCGAGATAACAGGTGACGCCCGCGCGCATCTCCGGTGAGTCCATGTTGCCGCCGTGCGCGTCCGGGACGAGGGCCGAGCGGACCTCCAGGTTCGCGGGTGCCACGCCCACCGTTCCGTGCATGGGGTCCATCGGCAGCTCGACCTGGAGGCCGCTGTCGTGCGCCGTGAACCGGGCGGTGCGCCGCTCCCGGTCCAGGTGCCACATCCACACGACCTCGGGCAGCGGCGGCTGGAGCGTGGCCGTGGTGTGGGTGGACGTGAGCGCGCCGAACAGCGGGACCGTCGTGGACGCCGCCCAGTCGCGGGCCGGCTCGACGGACACGAAGTGCACCGCGACCGTGTCACCCGGCTCGGCGCCCTCGATGTGGAAGGGCCCGGTCTGCGGGTTGAGGAACGGGAACTCGCACACCTGCGACACCAGGTCCTTCTCGGACCGCACCCGCCCGCCGAAGCAGTCCTCCGTGTACAGGTCGAGAACGGTGCCCGGCGCGATCCTGGCGACGGGAGGCGCGCCGCCGAACGTGTAGGCGTACTCGCCCGGTTCGGGCCGCACGGTCAGGATCCGGGGGTCGTTCATCGCTGTACCGCTCCGCTCTGTGAGGTGGGCGCGTCAGGGTCGGCGCCCGGGTCCACTTCGGGATCTGAAGCGTCGTCGTCGAGATGGACGCGTCCGGTCTCCGCGATACGTTCCGGATGGCGCCGCAGGAGCACTCCGAGCACCACGACCCCCGCGAGCATCCACACGGCGACGACCGGGCCCGCGTAGGACACCGGCGCGGTCAGCTCCGACACGAAGTCGAAGACGGGCAGGCCCGCGGCCGTCAGCAGTGCGGGTACGAACGCGACGATGCCCAGGAGCGGGAGGACGAGGTGGCGCACCGGGCGCAGGTCGGGGCGGCCGCGGCGCAGGAAGTACCCGGCACAGGCGAGGTTCGCCACGATGTACACGCCGATGATGACCGTGACGATGACCGTCGCCAGGAGCAGGAACGCCGTCACCGGGTCGTAGGCGAAGCCGAGTCCGAGCATCGCCGCGACCGCGACGACGAACTGGACGGCGACGCCGGTGACGGGGGAGCGGCGCACCGGGTGCAGCCGCGCGAAGCCGCTCGGGAAGACGCCGATGCGGCCGAGAGCGAAGGCCGTGCGCGTCGAGACGCTGGCGCACGCGTTGGCGTTCGCGATCGTCGAGTTCACCACCGCCAGGAACACCAGGACCCAGAACAGGCCGAACGAGGCGCGAGCCACGCCCTCCCATGACGCGGCGCCCTCCGCCCCGAACGTGGCGAACTTGCCGGGCCCGAAGTACACCGACATCGCGTACGTCGTCAGTACGTAGAAGAGCCCGATCGCCAGGGCCGCCCCGAGGACCGCACGGTGCATGGTGCGCCGTGGGTCGCGGGTCTCCTCGGCGAGTGGGGCCGCCGCCTCGAACCCGGCGAACGCCAGCACCGTGTACACCGAACCGGCGAAGACGCCGCTCCAGCCCTCGTACCCCTGTGCCGTGTGCGAAGTGCCGAACACCGAAAGGGTGTTGTCGCTGCCGGCCTTCGAGATCAGCAGGATCGCGAAGGCGAGGAAGACGACGACCTCGAAGGCGCCGAGCACCGTCCCGAAGCGGGCCGACGCCCGCACTCCGAAGTAGCCCGCCACGGCGATGATCACGGCTCCGGCGAGCGACCACGGCCACCACAGGTCCGCGGGGTACGACGACCACTCGTGGTGCAGCGTCCCGGCGGTGGTGAAGCCCAGTTGCAGGAGGAGCAGCGGAGGCACGAGGGCCTCCACGAACACATAGCCCCAGCCGACGAGGAAACCCACGCTCGGATGGAGACCGCGCGCGGCGTACGTCGATACGGAGCCGGCCGCGGGCAGTTCGCGGGCCAGCTCCGCCACGCACGACGCCGTGAACAGGCAGGCCACCAGCGCGATCAGTACGGACAGCGGCAGACTGCCGCCCGCGAACGCCGTACCCGCCGGGATCGACGCGGCGACCGCGGCCGCCGGAGCCATGGCCGTGATGCTCTGGAACAGGACCTCGCGCAGCCCGATGGCCCCGCGCCGCAGCCCCGTACCGCTGTGAACGCTCACCCGCGACACCTGAATCCCCCGATCCACGTGAGTGCGCCGCCGCGCCGAGGCGGTGACATCCCGTGTGAATTACGTTAAGGGCCCTGGCGGTTGGGGCGGAAGAGGGCGCGGCGCGCCTGTGGACAACCCGCCGGTTGTGAACAACCGCACGTCAGAGGTCCGAACCTCTGGCACTTCGCGCGCCACGGCCCCGGGGTCCAGACGGCCACGGCGTTCTACGCGGCCGCCGCCACCGGATCGTCGAGCACCGCCCGCACCACCGAGTGCGCCGCACCCAGCAAGGGGCCGTCCGACCCCAGGCGCGACACCGTCACCCCGTCGGCCGGGGTCGCCGTCCGACGGGTCAACTCCCGCTCCAGCGTGGGCAGTAGCCACGGCGCCAGCCGCGAGAGTGCCCCGCCGAGCACGACGGCCTGAGGATCCAGGAGGTTCACCGCCCCGGTCAGCGCGATGCCCAGGGCGGTCCCGGCTCCGCGCAGCGCCCGCCGCGCATCCGTGTCCCCTGCCGCGGCGCGTTCGGCGAGCAGGCCCACCCGGTCCTCGCCGGGACCCAGGCCCGCCGCGCGCAGCACGGCCTCCTCGCCCGCGTACTGCTCCAGACAGCCGCGCCCTCCGCAGGGACACGCCGGGCCCTCCGGGCGAACCGGGACGTGGCCCAACTCGCCCGCGAATCCACGGGTTCCGCGCAGGAGCTTGCCGTCGACGACGAGCGCCGCGCCGATGCCGATCTCGGCCGAGACGTGCAGGAAGTCGGCGGGGGTGTCCTCGCCGAGCCAGAGCTCGGCGAGGGCCCCGAAGTTCGCCTCGTTGTCGACGCTCAGCGGCAGCACCGTCCGTGGCCCGGTCGGGCTCGGCAGCAGTGCGGAGACGTCCGTGTCGTGCCAGTCCAGATTGGGTGCCCGGACCACCGTGTGGGTGCCGCGGGCGACCAGGCCCGGCACGGCGACCGCGAGGCCCGCCGGGCGCAGCCCCTCCCGTTCGGCGCGATCTGTCACCTCTCGGACCAGCACGGACAGTTCCTTGAGGACAGGCCTGGGCGCGCGCCCGCGGTTGGGGACGCGGCGCACGGCACGCGCGCGTACCTCGCCGCTCAGGTCGACCGCGCACGCCGCGAGATGGTCGACACCGACCTCGGCTCCGATTCCGGCCGGACCGCGACGGCTGACCACGAGCGCCGAGCCGGGCCGCCCGACCCGGCCGGGGCGCTGCGGGCCGAGCTCCTCGATCAGACCCGACCGGATCAGCTCGTCGACGAGCGTCGAGACCGCCGCCCTGGTCAGCCCGATGTGCTGGGCGACCGTCGCCCGCGACAACGGGCCGTCGGTGGCGACAGCGTGCATGACCCGCGAGAGGTTGCGCCGACGCATGCCCTGCTGGGTGTCGGGCATGCCGGGCCGGGTCTCGTGCAGTGGTGCGGTCATGCCTCCGGACGCTCCCATGGGGTCGGGCCGGCGCACGGGGCCGCCGGCCTTCCTGGATCCTCGGCCGGCCGGGTGGTCAGCGCGGGCCCCTGTCCAGGAGCGGGGCCGCGTCGGAGAGTACCCCGGAGATCCGCGCCAGCGCCGCCGCGTCCTGTTCCACGGGATCGAGAACCGGGCCCTGCGCCGTGCCCCAGCGCCGCGCAACCGCCGCCGGATCCTCGCCGGTCAGCAGCCCCGCGGCCTGGGCCGCGGCGCCGAGCGCGACCAGCTCGCGGGCCTCGGGCACCTGCACGGCACGGCCCGAGAGCCGCCGTACGGTCTGCTGCCAGGCCGTTCCCCGGGCGCCACCCCCGATGAGCAGCAGCGGCACCGACAGGTCGGCGTCGGCGTCGAGGACGAGGTCGAGCGCGCCCAGGAGCGCGTGGACGGCGCCGTCGTAGGCCGCCTGCAGCAGCTGGCCTCCCGTGGTGTCGTGCCGCAGTCCGTGCAACAGGCCCGAGGCGTTCGGCAGATCGGGGGTGCGCTCGCCGTCCAGGTAGGGCAGCAGCGTGATCTCGCCCCCGGGTTCCACGGCCTCGCGGTCCAGGCCGAGCAGCGCGGCCACCCGGTCGACGGCGAGGGTGCAGTTCAGGGTGCACGCGAGCGGGAGCCAGTCGCCGCGCGCGTCGGCGAAGCCGGCGACGGTGCCGGTCGGGTCCGTGGGACGGCGCCGCGACACCGCGTACACCGTGCCGGACGTGCCGAGGCTGAGGACCGGCGTGCCGGGCCGGAGTCCGAGGCCGAGGGCGGCCGCCGCGTTGTCACCCGTGCCCGCGGCGACCAACGTCCCCTTGGAGAAGGGCAGTTCACCCGAACCGTGGACCGTGCCGGCCACCTCTCCGGGGCGCACGACCCGGGGGAGCAGCGCCGGATCGAGCCCCACGCGCGCGAGGATGTCGTCGTCGTACGACTCCGTGGCCGATGCCCACCAGCCGGTGCCCGAGGCGTCGCCCCGGTCCGTCGTGCCGTCGCCGGTCAGCCGCTGGGTGAGGTAGTCGTGCGGCAGCCGCAACGCGGCCGTGGCGCGTACGGCGTCCGGCTCGTGCTCGGCCAGCCAGGCCCACTTGGCGACGGTGAACGAGGCTCCCGGCACGCTGCCCACCCGCTCGGCCCAGGCCTTGGGGCCGCCCATCTCGTCGATGAGGTCGCGGGCCTGGGGCGCCGAGCGCACGTCGTTCCAGAGCAGCGCGGGACGCACCGGGCGGCCCCCGGCGTCCAGCGTGACCAGGCCGTGCTGCTGACCGCCGACCGACACCGCGGAGGCCCGGTGCGCCGCGTCACCGCACTGGCGCAGCGCCTCGCACAGGGCGGTCCACCACTGCTCGGGATCGCTCTCGCGGCCCGGCCCCGAGCTGACCGTGTGGGGCGCCTGGCCGCTCGCCACGACCGCGCCCGTGGCGGCGTCGACGACCAGGACCTTCGTGGACTGCGTGGAGCTGTCCACCCCGACGACGAGTGGTCCATCGGCTGATGACATCCGGCTCTCCCGTTCCTGACAAGACGATTCCGTGGCCGTCCGCGGTACATGTGCGGGAGAGCGTTCACGCAATGCTCTCCCGATATGCCTCTTCCCAGCGACGTGTCCGCATACTAATTTGTAAAGCGCCATGACGAAATAGGCGTGACTGACGAGGAGCCGCGACATGACGTACCGACCCACCCCCGACGACAAGTTCAGCTTCGGCCTGTGGACGGTCGGCTGGCAGGGGCGCGACCCCTTCGGCGACGCCACCCGCGCCGCCCTCGACCCGGCCGAATCCGTGCGGCGCCTGGCTGACCTCGGCGCCTACGGAGTGACGTTCCACGACGACGACCTGATCCCCTTCGGGGCCTCGGACACCGAGCGCGAGTCGCACATCAAGCGCTTCCGCCAGGCCCTCGACGCCACCGGCCTGATCGTCCCGATGGCCACCACGAACCTCTTCACGCACCCCGTCTTCAAGGACGGCGCGTTCACCGCGAACGACCGCGACGTACGCCGGTACGCGCTGCGCAAGACCATCCGCAACATCGACCTCGCCGTCGAACTCGGCGCGAAGACCTACGTCGCCTGGGGTGGCCGCGAGGGCGCCGAGTCGGGAGCCGCCAAGGACGTACGGGCCGCCCTCGACCGGATGAAGGAGGCCTTCGACCTGCTCGGCGAGTACGTCGTCCAGCAGGGCTACGACCTGAAGTTCGCGATCGAGCCGAAGCCGAACGAGCCGCGTGGCGACATCCTCCTGCCCACCGTCGGCCACGCCCTCGCGTTCATCGAGCGCCTGGAGCGGCCCGAGATGTACGGCGTGAACCCGGAGGTCGGCCACGAGCAGATGGCGGGGCTCAACTTCCCGCACGGCATCGCCCAGGCACTGTGGGCGGGCAAGCTCTTCCACATCGACCTCAACGGCCAGACCGGCATCAAGTACGACCAGGACCTCCGCTTCGGCGCGGGCGACCTGCGCTCGGCGTTCTGGCTGGTCGACCTGCTGGAGAGCGCCGGGTACGAGGGGCCACGGCACTTCGACTTCAAGCCGCCGCGCACCGAGGACTACGACGGCGTGTGGGCGTCGGCCGAGGGCTGCATGCGCAACTACCTGATCCTGCGCGAGCGCGCCGCCGCGTTCCGGGCCGACCCGGAGGTTCAGGAGGCGCTGCGGGCCTCGCGGCTCGACGAGCTGGTGCAGCCCACCGCCGCCGACGGCCTGTCGGGTCTGCTCGCCGACCAGAGTGCCTTCGAGGGCTTCGACGTGGAGGCGGCCGCCGCCCGCGGCATGGCCTTCGAGCACCTCGACCAGCTGGCGATGGACCACCTGCTGGCCGCACGCGGCTGAGCCGTCACGCGCGCGTGGTGGCCGATCGGCCCCACGCGCGCGTAGCTTGCCGCGATCCTCGCGGGGCGCCTATCCGCTCACGCCCCCACCCACACCGTGGTGACATTGCAGAACTCGCGGATTCCGTGGGCCGAGAGCTCTCGGCCGTACCCGGAGCGCTTGACGCCGCCGAAGGGGAAGGCCGGGTGCGAGGCTGTCATTCCGTTCACGTAGACGCCGCCCGCCTCGATGTCGCGGGCGAAACGGTCGATCTCCGCGGCGTCGTGTGTCCACACGTTGGAACTCAGCCCGAACGGTGTGTCGTTGGCCAGGGCCACGGCCTCGTCCAGGTCGCCGACGCGGTACAGCGTGGCGACCGGGCCGAACGTCTCCTCACGGTGGATGCGCATCTCCTGTGTGATGTCGGTGATGACCGTCGGCTCGTAGTACCAGCCGCTCTTGGCGTACGCCTCGGGGCGCTGCCCGCCGCACAGCGCCGTCGCGCCGCACTCCACGGCGTCGTCCACGAGTTCCTCCAGGTCGGCGCGGCCCTGTTCACTGGCGAGCGGCCCGACGTCGGTGCTCTCGTCCATCGGGTCGCCGACCCGCAGGGCCCGCATCCCGGAGACGAACAGCTCGGCGAACTCGTCGTAGACGTCCGTATGCACGATGAACCGCTTCGCGGCGATGCAGGACTGCCCGTTGTTCTGCGTCCGCGCCGTCACCGCGACCTTCGCCGCCTTCGCCACGTCGGCCGACGGCAGCACCACGAACGGGTCGCTGCCGCCCAGCTCAAGGACCGTCTTCTTGACCTCGTCGCCCGCGATCGAGGCGACCGAACGCCCCGCCGGCTCGCTTCCCGTCAGCGTCGCCGCCACGACCCGCTCGTCGCGCAGCACGCCCTCGACCGCGCGGGAGCCGATCAGCAGCGTCTGGAAACACCCCTCCGGGAACCCGGCCCTACGGAACAGGTCCTGGAGATACAGCGCCGTCTGCGGCACGTTCGACGCGTGCTTGAGCAGTCCTACGTTGCCCGCCATCAGGGCGGGCGCCGCGAACCGTACGACCTGCCACAGCGGGAAGTTCCACGGCATCACGGCGAGGACGACGCCCAGCGGCCGGTAGCGCACATGGGCGCTGACCGCGCCGGAGTCCTCCACGTCCCGGGCCGAGGGATGCTCGTCGGCGAGGAGCTCCTGGGCGTGCTCCGCGTACCAGCGCATCGCCTTCGCGCACTTCGCGGCCTCGGCGCGGGCCGCCACGACGGGCTTGCCCATCTCGGTGGTCATGACGCGCGCGATGTCGTCGCGGTCCGCGTCCAGCAGGTCCGCGGCGGTCTGGAGCAGCCGGGCCCGTTCGAAGAACGTGGTGGTGCGGTAGGTGCGGAACGTGCCGGCCGCGAGGAGGAGCCTGTGCTCGATCTCCTCGTCGGTCAGGGCGTCGAACGTCTTGAGCGTCTCGCCATTCGCGGGGTTGACCGTCGCGATGGGCATGGGGGTGACCTCCTCTGCGCGGTGCTTCGACCTTCCCGCGCCGCGCGGAGCCGCGCAACGCGGACAGGTCGTGTACCCGGTGCCGCGGGCGTCAGACGTGCTCGGCGAGCCGGTCGAGGAAGACGGTCTGCGCCTGCACCACGAGGGCGCGTGCCTCGTCGAGACCCACCCAGGCCGCGCGGTCCAGCTCGGGGAACTGCGCCATGCGTCCCGAGCCTTTCGGCCACTCCATCGTGAACGTGCCGGGCACGAAGCCGTCCAGATCGAGGTCTCCCTCCATGGCCCACACGACGACGTGCTTGCCGCCGGACTGCACGGTGTCGCCGAGCGGCACCGGGGTGCCGTCCGGCGGCGCGAGACCCAGTTCCTCCTGGAACTCCCTGCGCGCCGCCGCCCACGGCTCCTCGCCGTTCTCGTACTCGCCCTTCGGCACGGTCCACGCCCCGGCGCCGCGCCGCTCCCAGAACGGGCCGCCCATGTGTCCGAGCAGCACCTCGACACCGGCGGCCGTGCGCCGGAACAGGAGCAGTCCCGCGCTCTGTTTCTTGTACGCCATGCGATCAGTGTCGGCGGGCTACGGGTGATCGGCGCCCTGCGATGTGGGAGTGGGGCTATTCGCCCCCGACCGGGCGGCGACCGGGATGGCCGACGCTCGGTCGGGTGGCCGGATCACGACGAGGAGTTCGAAGCCCGCCCGGACTGCGCCTCCGCCTCGGGGCCGGCCGGATCCTGCGCGTCCCGTTGCGCCGGCACGATCCCCGCGCCCGCGCCGACCGCCGCGGCGGCCGGTGCGTCTCCGCGGCGTCGCCACCGCGAGACGCGCAGCGCGACCGGCTCGGTGAAGCGCGCCGTCAGCGGTCCGACGATGACGAGGATCAGGACGTAGGCGGTCGCCAGCGGGCCGAGCCTCGGTTCGATACCGGCCGTGACCGCCAGGCCCGCGATGACGATGGAGAACTCGCCGCGCGCCACGAGCGCGCCGCCCGCGCGCCAGCGGCCCTTGACCGAGATCTTCGCCCGCCGCGCCGCCCAGTAACCGGTCGCGATCTTCGTACAGGCCGTGACGACCGCGAGAGCGAGCGCCGGAAGCAGGACCGGCGGAATGCTCGCCGGGTCGGTGTGCAGGCCGAAGAAGACGAAGAACACGGCGGCGAACAGGTCGCGCAGCGGCAGGAGCAGCGAGTGGGCGCCCTCGGCGACCTCACCGGACAGGGCGATGCCGACGAGGAACGCGCCGACCGCCGCCGACACCTGGAGCTGCTGCGCGATCCCGGCGACCAGGATCGTCAGGCCGAGCACCACGAGGAGCAGCTTCTCCGGGTCGTCGCTGGACACGAACCGGGAGATGAGCCGGCCGTAGCGCACGGCGAGGAACAGGACGAGGCCCGCCGCCCCGAGCGCGATGGCCAGGGTGACACCGCCCGCCGCCCAGCCGACACCGGCGAGCAGTGCCGTGATGATCGGCAGGTAGACCGCCATCGCCAGGTCCTCGAGGACCAGGATGCTGAGGATCACCGGGGTCTCCCGGTTGCCGACCCGGCCGAGGTCGCCGAGCACCTTGGCGATCACGCCCGACGACGAGATCCAGGTGACACCGGCGAGGACGACGGCCGCCACCGGGCCCCAGCCCATGAGCAGCGCGGCCGCGGCTCCGGGCAGCGCGTTGAACGCGCAGTCGACGAGGCCCGCCGGGTACTGCGTCTTGAGGTTGCTGACGAGATCGCTGGCCGTGTACTCCAGGCCCAGCATCAGCAGGAGCAGGATGACGCCGATCTCGGCGCCGATCGCCACGAACTCCTCGCTCGCGCCGAGCGGGAGCAGCCCGCCTTCGCCGAACGCGAGGCCCGCGAGGAGGTAGAGGGGGATGGGCGAGAACCGGAACCGCCCGGCGAATCTGCCCAGGAGGCCGAGCGCGAGGATGATCGCCCCGAACTCGATGAGGAACACCGCGGAATGCATCCGATCACTCCCTTCCGAGTATCGTCGCCGCCGCTTCCACGCCCTCGCGGGTGCCGATGACGATCACGGTGTCCCCGCCGGCGAGCCGGAAGTCGGGGGTGGGCGACGGGATCGCCTCGGCGCGCCGCAGCACGGCCACGATCGAGGCGCCGGTCTCCGTGCGCAGCTGCGTCTCGCCGAGCAGGCGCCCGTTCCAGTGCGAGGTCGCGCCGATCTCGATGCGCTCGGCGACCAGGCCCAGGTCGGTGGTGTGCAGCAGGTTCGGGCTGTGGTGGGACGGCATCAGCGCGTCGATCAGCGCGGCTGCCTCCCCGGACGTCAGCTTCAGCGACAGGTCGCAGGCGTCCGGGTCGTCGGTCCGGTAGGCGCTCAGGGTGCGCCCGCCGTCCCGGTGCGCGACCACCGACACCTGGCGTTGGTCGCGGGTGGTCAGGTCGTACCGGAAGCCGATCCCCGGCAGTGGCGTGCGGCTCAGACGTGAAGCGGGCACAGCTCTCCCCTTGTCCGTGCTTGTCCTGGGTGATGCATGGCGCCTGCAGGTATCGGCGCCGGGTGTCACCCTATCGGCCCCAAGAATTGGCAAAGAAACGGTCTTGTCACGGCGCCGGGCGCGGGGCGAGCACTGTCTCGACGGTGTCCGCCTCCGCCGCCGTCTTGTCCTCGCGGTACCGGACCACGCGCGCGAAGCGCAGCGTGACGCCCGCCGGGTAGCGGGTGGACTTCTGCAGACCGTCGTAGGCGATCTCCACGACCAACTCGGGACGCACCGTCACGACGTGGCCGTCGTCGCTCAGGGCCAGCTCCCGCAACCGCTCCGTCTGCCAGGCGAGCAGCGCGTCAGTGAGCCCCTTGAACGTCTTGCCCAGCATCGCGAAGGAGCCGTCCGGCCTGCGGGCGCCGAGGTGCAGGTTCGACAGCTTGCCCGTGCGCCGGCCGTGCCCCCACTCGGCCGCGAGCACCACCAGGTCCAGCGTGTGTACGGGCTTCACTTTCAGCCAGGACGCGCCGCGCCGCCCCGCGCTGTACGGCGCGTCGAGTGCCTTCACGACGACGCCCTCGTGGCCGCGGCGCAGGGTGTCGGCGAAGAACGCGCCGGCGGCCTCGCGGGCCGCCGCGTCCTCCCCGTCCGGTACGACGACACGGCGCACCCGCATCGCCTCCGGCACCAGCCGCGCGAGGCGCGCGTGGCGCTCGGCGAACGGCAGATCGAGCAGCTCGTCCCCGTCCGCGTACAAGACGTCGAAGAACACCGGCACCACGGGTACGGACGCGGCGGCCGTCGCCACGTCGACCCGCGAACCCACGCGGCTCGCGATCTCCTGGAACGGGCGTGGCCGGCCGTCCGCGTCGAGCGCGATGACCTCCCCGTCGAGGATGAAGCGGTCCCCGTCGAGCCCGGCGGCCGCGGCCGTGACCTCGGGCAGCCGGTCGGTGATGTCGTCGAGCGTGCGCGTGCAGACGCGTACGACGTCGCCGTCGCGGTGCACCTGTACGCGGATGCCGTCCAGCTTCTCCTCCACCGCGCACGCCCCGAGCTTGTCCACGGCCTCCCCGACCGAGGACGCGCTGTGCGCCAGCATCGGGAACACCGGGCGCCCGACGGTCAATTGGAACCGGCTCAGCGCCTCGGCCCCCTCGGCCAGCAGTGCCTGCGCCACCACCTGGAGCGATCCGGTCAGCATCACCGCGCGCCGCACCTCTCCCGGCGGCGCGCCGGTCGCCTGCGCCAGCCCCTCCAGGGCCACCGCGTCGAGCGCCCCCTGCCGCACCTCACCGGTGAGCAGACCGAACAGGAAACGCTGTTCGTCCTCGGTCGCGGCGCCCATCAACTCCCCGACGAGGCGGGCCCGTTCGGCCTGCGACCCGGCGCCGGTGACATCGCCGAGCGCGGTCAGCGCGGCGTCGACGTCCCGCACCGTCAGCCGGGGCTGCGCGGCCGGCGCGACGGGATCGCGCAGCACCCGCCACCCGACGCCGAGCCGCCCCTGCGGGAGGCGTCCCGCCAGATAAGGAATCACGATCGGCACGTCGTCCGGCTCCGCCGCCCGGAAGAGTCCGGCGAGCAGCGCGATCTTCCGGGACCGCGCCCTGGTGGCCGCGACCTCCTGGGACACCTGGGCGAGACGGGACAACAGCATGGAGCCATCGTGCACCGGGTCGCGGTGCGGCGCACGAGGATGCGGGCTCCCGCCGATAAACCGCGCTCACCAAGGGATTCCCGAAAGAGAATCGCCCTTCGTGTCCATTCTCCCGTCATCGGGAGTCCGTTCCGCGATGCGAGACCGGCGCGGAGAATTCTTGACTGGCGTGGCGCGCCCCTGGTTGGATCGGTGGCATGAACACGAGACTGGACCTCACGCGGCGACGCCATGTCGACCTCGCGCGCGTCTCCAGCTCCTTCTGTTGCCGCGCCCTCTGACGAGCCACCCGCGCCCCGGCGACCAGGCCGCCTCCGCAGTGACCGCCGTCGTCGAACCTCGACCGTGCCGATCGATTTCCGCACGGCTTCCCACCGCACCGCACTGAACCGCACCGCGTATTCGGCATGCGCGAATTCCTGAATTTCGGCACTCCCGCGTTTCCCGCGTTCGCGCCTTTCGCCGTGCCCGCATTCCGCATGCCGAATTCCAGCCCGAAGGGTCCCGTCATGGCCACCGTCCTCTCCATTTCCGGAAGTCCCTCCGCCACCTCCCGCACGGCACGGCTCCTGCGCCACCTCGACGCGCGGCTCGAAGCGCAGGGCCACGACGTCATAGCGCTCGACGTCCGCACCCTGCCCGCCGAGGCGCTCCTCGGAGCGGACTTCGCCCACCCGGCCATCGTCGAGGCGACCGAGCTGCTCGCCCGCGCCGACGGCGTCGTCGTCGCGACACCCGTCTACAAAGCCGCGTACTCCGGACTCCTCAAGGCACTGCTCGACCTGCTGCCGCAGTACGGACTCGCCGGCAAGACCGTGCTGCCGCTCGCCACCGGCGGCACCACCGCCCATGTCCTCGCCCTCGACTACGCGCTGCGGCCCGTCCTCAACTCCATGGGCGCCGACCACATCGTCCAGGGGTGGTTCACCCTCGACAAGGACATCACCGTCGCCCCGGACGGCACGGTCAGCGTCGCTCCGGGGTCGGCCGAAGCGCTCGGCCGCGTCGTCGACCAGTTCTCCGGCGCACTCACGCACACCGCGCGGCCCCTGCTCGCCGCGGCGAGCTGACCGGCCAACTCCCGCCCTGCCGCGGCCTTTTGACACCAGTACCACCACCCTGCGCGCGATCGGAGTCCGCCCGTGTCCCTCACCTTCCACTGGTTCCTGCCGACCAACGGCGACAGCCGCCACGTCGTCGGCGGTGGCCACGGCACACCCGTGACCGCGGCGGGCGGCGACCGGCCTCCGTCCATCGGCTATCTCACGCAGATCGCCCGCGCCGCCGAGGACCTCGGCTTCGTCGGCGCGCTGACCCCCACCGGCGCCTGGTGCGAGGACGCGTGGCTGACCACCGCCATGCTCAGCCAGCAGACCGAGCGCCTGAAGTTCCTCGTCGCGTTCCGGCCCGGCTTCGTCTCGCCCACGCTCGCCGCGCAGATGGCGTCCACCTACCAGCGCCAGACCGGCGGCAGGCTTCTCCTGAACGTCGTGACGGGCGGCGAGAGCCGCGAGCAGCGCGCCTACGGCGACTTCCTCGACAAGGACGCCCGGTACGCACGCACCGGCGAATTCCTGGAGATCGTCAGGGGGTTGTGGGCCGGCGACACCGTCGATCTGGCGGGCGAACACCTCCAGGTGCAGGACGCCCGCCTGGCCCGGCTGCCCGACCCGGTCCCCGAGGTCTACTTCGGCGGCTCCTCGCCCGTCGCGGGGGAGATCGCGGCGCGGCACAGCGACGTCTACCTCACGTGGGGCGAGCCGCCCGCCCAGGTCGCCGAGAAGATCGCCTGGATTCGCGGCCTCGCCGAGAAGGAGGGCCGCACCGTCCGGTTCGGGATCCGGCTGCACGTCATCACGCGCGACACCGCCGAGCAGGCCTGGGCGGAGGCCGACCGGCTCCTCCAGGGCTTCGACCCGGCCACCGTCAGGTCCGTCCAGGAGGGGCTGGCGCGCAGCGAGTCCGAGGGCCAGCGGCGCATGCTCGCCCTGCACGGCGGAAGCTCCGGCAGGCTGGAGATCCACCCCAACCTGTGGGCCGGCATCGGCCTCGTACGCGGCGGCGCGGGCACCGCGCTGGTCGGCAGCCATGACGAGGTCGCCGACCGCGTCGAGGAGTACCACCGCCTCGGCATCGACGAGTTCGTGCTTTCCGGATACCCGCATCTGGAGGAGGCGTACTGGTTCGGGGAGGGCGTCCTGCCGCGGCTGCAAGCCCGCGGCCTCTGGGCACACCCGCACAAGGAGGCGGCAGCCCTGGCGGCACCCCAGGTCCTCTTCGGGAGCTGAGCCGGCGCCGGGCGCAATGCCTTGCCGCGCGACAGTGAGCTACAGGGACTTCCCCTGCTTCCGCTTGCGCGGCCCGGGCTCCAGCGCCGGTGCCGCCACACCCAGATGCGAGCGGCACTGCGGCTTCGGCGCATCCTTCAGCCGTGGCCGTACCGCCGCCGGACGGATGAACACGACGGCCGTCGCCGACCCCAGCGCGAACAGCAGGGCGCATCCCATGGCCGCCCGGTGGAACGAGGTGTTGACGGAGTCCGGCTGCGTGTACGCGTCCCCGGACAGCCCGACCGCCAGCGGCAGCGCCGCCACCACGAGGAGCTGTGCGACACGGGCCGCCGTGTTGTTGACGCCGCTGGCGAGCCCGGCGTGCGCCGGCTCGACCGACGCCAGGACCGTCGCCGTCAGGGGCGCGACGAACACACTCATGCCCAGGCCGAGGACTGCCACCGCGGGCAGCACATCGGCCACGTACGACGAGCCGGGCTCGATCCGCAGCATCAGGAGCAGGCCCACCGCGGAGATCAGCGGCCCGGCGACCAGGGGCGGCGTCGGTCCGACACGGCGCGCGAGATCGCCCGCGCGCGCGGAGAGGAGCAGCATCAGGACAGTGATCGGCAGCGTCGCGATACCCGCCTCCAGCGCGCTGTAGCCGAGCGCGATCTGGAGCTGTACGGGCAGCAGGAAAAGGATGCCGCCGATCCCCGCGTACAGGCACAGCGTCATCGCGTTGGCCGCGCTGAACAGCCGGGAACGGAACAGCGAGGGCGGCAGCATCGGGTTTGCGCGCCGGTGCTCCAAGGCGACGAAGGCGACGCCGGCGGCGACACCGAGCACGGCGGGCAGCGCCGTCGACACCGCCGACGCGCCGCCGGACGACCCGATGAGCGCGTAACTGATGCCCACCAGGCACAGGGCGGCGAGCGAGGCCCCCGCCATGTCGAACCGGCTCCCGGAGACCTCGGCCTCATGGCTCTCCGGGACGTGCCGCACCGCGATCAACAGCACGAGCACGGCCAGTGGCACATTGATCAGGAAGATCCACCGCCAGCCGGGACCGTCGATCAGATACCCGCCGAGGAAGGGTCCGAGCGCCCCCGCCACACCGGTGAGCCCCGACCAGGCGCCCACGGCCCGCGACTGGTCGTCAGGGTGGAACGAGGACCGCACGAGGGCCAGCGACCCGGGGGTCAGGAGCGCACCGCCGACACCCTGGAGCGCGCGGGCGGCGATCAGGACCCCTTGGTCGGGGGCGAGCCCGCACAGCGCCGACGCGACCGCGAACCAGGCCACGCCGAGCACGAGTGTGCGCCGCCGCCCGATCCGGTCGCCGAGCGCCCCGCCCCACAGGAGCAGGGCGGACAGCGTCAGCATGTAGGCGTTCACGACCCACTGGAGGCTCGACAGAGAGGCTCCGAGGTCGCGCCCGATCGTCGGCAGGGCGACGTTCACCACCGTGCCGTCGAGCATCGCCATTCCGGAAGCCAGGACGACACAGGCGAGGATCCAGCGGCCCCTCGCGGAGGAGAGCCGGATTCCGGGAGTGGAGTCGACGGGTTCGGGCGTCATCGCAGCCATTGTCGTGGACGCGGGGGAGCGGCGCGAGACCGTGCCGTCATGGCCCCGTCCCCCGACGCCCCCGAGCGAGCGCCGCGGAACCCCTAGCGCGGAAGGCTGGCCTCGATCGCGGCGATCACCTCGGGGGCGTCCGGCAGCACCTGCGGCGAGAAGCGGGCGACGACCTCGCCCTTGGGGGAGATCACGAACTTCTCGAAGTTCCAGCGGATGTCCCCGTCGTGTCCCTCCGCGTCCGCGGTGGTGACCAGACGCTCGTACAGCGGGTGCCGCGCCTCGCCGTTCACCTCGACCTTCTCGGTCATCGGGAACGTCACGCCGTACGTCGCCGAGCAGAACTCGGCGATCTCCTCGGCGCTGCCGGGCTCCTGGCCCATGAACTGGTTACAGGGGACCCCGAGCACGCTGAAGCCGCGGCTCGCGTAGTCGGCGTGGAGCTGCTCCAGGGCCGCGTACTGCGGGGTGAGGCCGCACTTCGAGGCCACATTGACGATGAGGACGGCCTTGCCCTCGTACTGGGGGAGGTCGGCGGGGCCGCCCTTGAGGGCGGCGATCTCGACATTCTCGTAGACAGACATACTTCGGATGCTAGCGACCCGTGAGGTCACGCTCCTCGTCACCCTGGTCCGGAACGGTGACCCGTCTGTGAAGATGGCGAAGAACGATGCGACGAGCGAGTGGAGGGCTGATCGTCATGGCGCAGCAGGTACGAGGCGTGATCGCGCGGGCCAAGGGTGAGCCGGTGCGGATCGAGACGATCGTCGTGCCGGATCCCGGGCCCGGGGAGGCCGTGGTCCAGGTCCAGGCGTGCGGGGTCTGTCATACCGACCTGCACTACCGGGAGGGCGGCATCAACGACGAGTTCCCGTTCCTCCTCGGCCATGAGGCGGCCGGTGTCGTCGAGGCGGTCGGTGACGGCGTCACCGAAGTCGCCCCGGGCGACTTCGTGATCCTCAACTGGCGTGCCGTGTGCGGCCAGTGCCGCGCCTGTCTGCGCGGGCGCCCCCAATACTGCTTCGACACGCACAACGCGAAGCAGAAGATGACGCTCCTCGACGGCACGGAGCTCTCGCCCGCGCTCGGGATCGGCGCGTTCGCCGAGAAGACGCTCGTCGCCGCCGGGCAGTGCACCAAGGTCGACCCGGAGGCGTCGCCCGCCGCCGCGGGTCTGCTCGGCTGCGGTGTCATGGCCGGCCTCGGCGCCGCCATCAACACCGGCAACGTGGGCCGCGGCGACTCCGTGGCCGTCATCGGCTGCGGAGGTGTCGGCGCGGCGGCCGTGACCGGCGCCCACCTCGCCGGCGCCGCGAAGATCATCGCCATCGACATCGACGACAAGAAGCTGGCGACGGCGCGGAAGCTCGGCGCCACACACACCGTCAACTCCCGCTCCACCGACCCGGTCGAGGCCGTCCGAGAGTTGACCGGAGGGTTCGGCGCCGACGTCGTCATCGAGGCGGTGGGCCGCCCGGAGACCTACAAGCAGGCCTTCTACGCCCGCGACCTCGCCGGAACCGTCGTCCTCGTCGGCGTCCCCACGCCCGAGATGCAGCTCGAACTGCCCCTGCTCGACGTGTTCGGACGCGGCGGCGCGCTCAAGTCCTCGTGGTACGGCGACTGTCTGCCCTCGCGCGACTTCCCGATGCTGATCGACCTCTACCGGCAGGGCCGGCTCGACCTCGACACGTTCGTGACCGAGACGATCGCCCTGGAGGACGTGGAGAAGGCGTTCGAGCGGATGCACCACGGGGACGTGCTGCGCTCGGTGGTGATCTTCTGATGGCGGGCGCGCGCATCGAACACCTCGTCACGTCCGGCACGTTCTCCCTCGACGGGGGCACCTGGGACGTCGACAACAACGTGTGGATCGTCGGCGACGACAGCGAGGCCGTCGTGATCGACGCGGCGCACGACGCCGACGCGATCGCCGAGGCCGTGGGCGACCGGCGGCTCGTCGCCATCGTGTGCACGCACGCGCACGACGACCACATCGACGCGGCACCCGCGCTCGCCGAGCGCACCGGGGCGCCGATCCTGCTGCACCCCGCGGACACGGAGCTGTGGAAGCAGAAGCACCCGGACCGCACCCCTGACGGAGACCTTGCTGACGGGCAGCAACTGGCTGTGGCGGGCGTCGAGTTGACCGTTCTGCACACACCGGGCCACTGCCACGGCGCGGTCAGCCTGTACGCGCCGGACCTCGGCACCGTCTTCACCGGGGACACCCTGTTCGCGGGCGGACCCGGGGCGACGGGCCGGTCGTTCAGCGACTTCCCGACCATCGTCGAGTCGATCAGGCAGCGGCTCCTCACGCTGCCGCCGGACACCGTCGTACGGACCGGGCACGGCGACAGCACGACGATCGGGGCCGAGGCGCCCCACCTGGAGGAGTGGATCTCCAGGGGGCACTGAGCCGGGTGTTCAGTCCGGGCGGCGGACGGAGCGCCGCCGCCCGGAAGGGCCCGGTCGTCAGGGGTGGGCGAGTACGGCGCGAACCGTCTTTCCGCCGTAGGGGTCGCTCACCACGCTCATGCGGCGCGACAACGCGTCGACGAGCGAGATGCCGCGCCCCGACTCCGCGGACACCGAATCCGGCTTGAGGCGCGGGTGGTGGGGGCTGTCGTCGTGGACGGAGACGGTCAGCTCGTCCGCGTCCAGGCACAGACTCATACGGCAGTGACTGCCCTTGATCCGGGCGGCGTTGGCAACCAGCTCGGAGACGACGAGCACCGCGTCGTGCGCGCCGCCCGTGCTCCGTCCCGCAAGAAAGTCCTGGGTGAGGCGCCGGGCCCAGCGGGCCGAGCCCGAGCCCTGCGGCAACATGTACTCCACGCGCGCGGGCCGCCGTACGGCGCGCTTGAGCGCACGCATGACGATCACTTCCTTCCGTCACCTGTGGCGCGGGGTGTTCCCCGGTAACGAGCCCCCTTCCCCGGCAGCCTGATCGCCAAGCGGTTACGGCCCGATGGCCGTGCGAGGGCGTGGTAGCTGTGCCCGATGTGGCGCCCGAGGAGGAAGTAGGCGATCAGGGCGCCCGTCGTGTTCAGGATCACGTCGTCCACGTCGAAGGCCCGCCCCTCGACGATCGCGCCCTGCGCCAGCTCCACCAGCGCCATCACGAGGACCGTCACCGCGAGCACCCGCATCATGCGGCCCTTGCGCGGCACAAGCACCGGAAGCAACAGACCGAAGGGCGCACCCAGCAGCAGATTTCCGCCGATCTGCTTGCACGCGCCGAGGAACGTGTACGACTCGGCGTACTGGCGCAGCGAGTGTCCCGGCCGCATGTTGGACCCCGCGACGTCCGCCGACGCCGGGGACGGCGTCAGGGTCAGCCGGGCGAGGACCGCGGAGAACGCCACGAGTGCCACGAACGCGAGGCCGGCGATGAGTGCGCGGGCGACGATCCGCCCCCACGGCAGGGGCCGCTTGGTCACTCGCCGGCGCGGCACCGGCTTGCGGGCCACCCGCTTCCGTGCCTCGCCTTTGCGCTCCGGGCTTTTACGTTCCTTGCCCTTGCGTTCCTGGCCCTTTCGCCGACGTGCCGCAGTCTGTGGGGTCATGGAGGCCGGTTGCCCCCGCGCGCCCCGGCCAATCAGGCCACGGACCGTGCGCGTCAGCTCTTCGACTCAGGGGGATGCGTCAGGGAGTCCAGGAACCGTTGCAGCGCGGGCGGTCCCTCGCCGCAGCGGCCCCGCTCGACGTGCGGTATCGACAGCTTCCCCAGGCGCAGGTCCTGCGCTTCCATGGCCTGTGCCAAGTGCTGTCGTTCCAGGGCGCGTTCGGCGGCTGTCTGACGTACGTACTCGACCACCGTCACGCCCAGGTGGTCCGCGTGCGAGCGGACCGCGTCGTACTCGTCCGGCGTGAAGAGGTCCCGCAGAAGGGCAGTACCGTCCATGGCGGCATGATGCCGCTCCCGGCCGACGCGCGTGGGCGTACGGCATATTCAGCGCCCGATCGCGTGGCGTTCGCCGCCCTCATGCGTACTGGCCTCGTACTGGCCCCCCGCGCAAATCTCCGATAAGTTAGGCAAGGCTTACCTAAGGAGGTTCGGATGGGTGTCCGACAGATCAGTACCGCCGCTCCCACCGCGGCGGCACGCGCGCGATCAATCCTCGCCACCGCCTGGTCGTGCGAAGTGACGACGGACATCGGGCGGGAGGACCTCGTCGGATCCCATCGCGTCACCGACGCGGGCGAGGTACGGATCCAGCCCCCGGCCGACAGTCTGCTGTCCGCCGCCGTACTCTGCGCGCCCCGCGGCGAACCGACCGCGCTCATCGAGTTCGCGGACGCCGCGCCGGTGCCCGTCAGGGACCGGATCCGCGCGCGCCTTTGGCTGTCCGGGTCCCTCGAACCCGACGGCGAGCAGTTCGTTCTGAGGCCCGTCCGCGCCGTACTCCAGACACGTACCGGCCGCACCGGCATCGAACTCGACGAACTCGCCGAGACCGCGCCCGACCCCCTCACCGCGGCCGAACCCCGCCTGCTCACCCACCTCGCCGACTGCCACCCCGAAGCCGTGGAACAGCTCACCCGGCTCGTCGACGTGGACAGCCTGCACGGCGTCGTACGGGTCCAGCCCCTGGCCGTCGACCGGCACGGGCTCACCCTCCGGCTCGAACGCATCCGTGGCCAGGCCGACGTACGCCTCCCGTTCCACGCGCCGGCTGACGACCTGGGGCAGTTGAACGAGCGCATGCACGCCCTGCTGTCCTCCGCGCAGGCGGTCAGCCGCCGTCGCAGGTGAGGTCCGCGTCGCGCATGAAGCCGAGGGGCGCGCCGTTGTCCGTACGCGAGACCTGCCACAGCTCGTCAGCGCCCTGCCGCGTGCCGTTGACCGGGATGCCCGGGTCCAGATAGCCGACGATGTCCGTCCACGGATTGTTGCCCGCATAGATCGGGGCGTCCTGGTGCGTGGCGAAACACGTGCCGCCCGCACGCGCCGTCCCGCCGAGCACAGGCACGGAGGCGAGGAGCAGCGCGGCGGGCAGCAGGAGTCGGGGACGGAGGGAGCGGGTGCGGATCATGGGGGGTGCCCTTCTCTGGGTCCGGTGAACGCGCACAGGCTAGGGGCGCAGGACCCGCTCCCCGGGGACGTCGGCCACCGGCGGTTCGGCCTCCCGCACGGGATCCGTACGCCGGAACGCCCAGGGGACGCCGGGCTCCACGGCGAACCGGAAGACCCGCCGCACAGGAAACGTGCACAGAAGGGTGATGACGCCGACCGCCGCGGCCGTCACCGCCAGTTCACCCGCAGGAGTGTGCAGCCACGGGTGGTCGTACCAGCCCCAGAAGCGCGACGACTTGATGAGGAAGCCGTGCAGCAGGTACGCGTACAGCGTGCCCGTGCCCAGCGTCGTGAACAGGGTCCTCCGCCCCGGCACCCAGGCCAGGAAGCAGGCGCTGAGGACGACGGCGAGGGCGAACAGGGCCGGTGTCGTGACCAGTCCGGCCCAGGCGGGGGCGCCGAGCCCGGTGACGCTGCCCCGGCGGTAGAACCAGCCCGCGTCGAACCAGGGAGCCACCGCGTACGCGGCGACCAGCGCCCCGGCCGCCACGGGCAGCGCCCACAGCCGGGCCCGCCGCGTGCGCAGCCGCTCGAAGTGCGCGGGCCGCAGCGTCAGTCCGAGGACGAAGAACGGCAGGAAACCCACCACCCGTTGAAGCGCCAGATCACTGCCCGCGTCCGACGCCATCGACACGAGCACAGCCGCCGCCAGAGCGACCGGCACAGGGTGCCGCAGTTGCAGCCAGAGGGGAGTGGTGAGCCGCCAGATGAACAGCGCGACCAGGAACCACATCAGGTACCAGGGGTCGAGCAGGCTGATCGGATACCCCGGATCGTCCTGCGCCCACCGGTAGAAGAGCGTGTACGCCACCTCGAACAGTACGTACGGCACCACGACCCCGCCGACGAGACGGCGCAGCCGGCCGGGCGCCATGTCGAAACTCCGGGAGAAATAGCCGGAGATGAGCGCGAAAGCCGGCATGTGGAAGGCGTACACACCGAGGTACACGGCCGTCACCGTGCGGCTCCCGTACGTCAGTGGTTCCCACGCGTGCCCGCATGCCACGAGCACGATCGTCAGGTATTTCGCATTGTCGAAGTACGGGTGCCGTGCTCGCTTCGTGCCCGGTCCGTGCCGACTGTCCATCGTTCCCCTCGAGCCGATCGCGGTGCATGACCCTCGGTGCCCTGCCCGATAGGGCCCGTTTCATGACACACTTCCGGGTGCACTTTTCCGACCCATCGGAAGGTCAGGATGAACAGCAGGAAGCTGATCACGGCGGCGCGTGTGGTGACCGGTCCCGGTGGTCGCTGTGTCGAGGACGGCGCGGTCCTCACGGACGGGGACACCGTGGTCGCGGCCGGGAGACGCTCCGACGTCGAGAACCTGGCTCAGGAGCGGGACGAGCGCATCGCGCTGCCGGGTGCCACCGTGCTGCCGGGACTCGTCGACGCGCACGTCCACCTCGTCTTCGACGCGGGGACGGAACCGGTCAAGACGCTCGAAGGGCAGAACGACGAGGCGCTGCTCGCCGTCATGAGGGAACGCGCGGCGCAGCTCGTGGCGAGCGGCGTCACCACCGTGCGGGACCTGGGGGACCGCGGGCGGCTCACGCTGCGGCTGCGCGAGGAGATCGAGTCGGGAGCGGTGCCGGGCCCTCGGATCGTCGCCGCGACGACGCCCGTCACCCCCAAGGGCGGTCACTGCTGGTTCCTGGGCGGCGAGGTCGGCAGCGAGCGTGAACTACGAGACCTGGTACGGCGTAACGCCGAACTGGGCGCCGACGTCATCAAGGTCATGGCGACCGGCGGCGCCCTGACGCGTGGCGGACCGGCCACCTGGCAGGCCCAGTTCGGCGCCCGTGAGCTGGCTGTCGTCGTCGAGGAGGCGCGGGCGGCGGGGCTGCCGGTCGCCGCCCACGCGCACGGCACGGAGGGGATCGTGGCAGCGGTGACCGCGGGCGTCGACACGCTCGAACACTGCACCTGGATGACCGAGGACGGCAACGATCTGCGGGACGACGTGCTCGACGCGATCGTGGAGCGCGGGATCCGCGTCTGCCCGACCGTCAGCCCGCATTGGCGGATGCTGCCCACGGTCTTCGGGGCCGAGCGCGCCGAACGGCTTTTCGGCCAGGTGCGGACGATGGCGGAACGCGGCGTGCGGTTCATCGCCGGTACCGACGCGGGAGTTCAGCGCGCCGGGTTCGACGGTCTGCGGCAGAGCCTGACGTTCTTCGAGCACATCGGGATGCCGGCGCCGCAGGTCCTCGACATGGCCACCACGGAGGCCGCCGACGCACTCGGCGCCGGCGGCCGCGCGGGTCTCCTGTCCCCGGGGCGTCCGGCCGACCTGATCGCCGTGGGCGGCGACCCGCGCGACGGCGTCGAGGCGCTCGGGGACCTGCGGTTCGTCATGAGCCGGGGAGAACGGATCCCGCCTCAGCGCACGGCATGACGGGAGGAGCGGTGTGTCAGGCGTGCCAGTGGCCGTGGAGGGCGGCGGTGCTGAAGCCGGGCCCGTAGGCGACGGCGACGCCTTTGGTTCCGGCGGCCGGAGGCGCCGTGTGGGTGCGCTCCAGGACCCGGAGAATGCTGACACCGCCGAGGTTGCCCTCCTCGGCGAGGGTGTCCGTGGAGTGGCGGGCGGCGTGGGGGGTGAGGCCCAGGGCGGTGGCTGTGTCGGTGATGATGCGTGGACTGCCGGGATGGATGACGACGAAGCCCGGAGGGCGTGTGCCGACCCAGTCCAGGAGTGCGGGCTGTACGTCGTCCGTGGCCGCCAGGGCCCTCTTGGTGGATTCGAAGTGCAGCCCGTCGGTGTCGATCCGGCCGCTGTACCGGTCGAGACTGTCCGGCAGGACGTACTCGAAACTGTCGTCGATCGCGAGACCGGGCGCGAGCGGCTCCCCGCTGACGATCGCCGCGGCGGCCGAGTCGCCGAACAACCCCTTGTAGATCATCGATTCGATGCTGGTGTCATTGTGGTTGTACACGCTGGAGATCGTCTCCGCGGCCACCACCAGGACCTTGCTCCGAGGGCGTGCGGCAACGAGGTCTGCCGCCCGGATGAGGGCTTGGGTGCCACCGGCGCAGGCCAGTGTCGTGAGTGCTATGCGCCGGACGGTCGGCCGTAGCCCGAGCCGGGCGACGAGGTGGGCGTCGAGGTTGGGGACGGACCAGCCCGTGGAGTGGGTGGTGACGAGCGCGTCGATGTCTCCGAGCGGTACGCCCGTGCTGTCGAGCGCGGACAGCGCGGCCTGTTCCGCCATGGCGACGGCATCACTGAACGCGGCCTCGGCGCGCTCGCGTACTTCGGCCGTACCCGAGACCGTGGGGGAGTCCAGGGGGCGGGTGAAGTACCGCGTGTGCACTCCGCAGTTGGCGAGGACGCGCAGGATCACCGCGAGTCGCGGGTGATCAGGGTGACGATTGCGTATGTCGTCGGTTATGTCCTCTGTGGTGACCTTGTGGGGTCCGAGAACGGTTCGTGGCATCGAGACGAAAGCGGGCACGGTGTCTCCCACAGGGCTGGGTCGGTATGTGGGGGGTGCCGCTCAAAGTACTTCACCGCGATTCGCCCGTCCCGGGTGGACGGACCTTGATCATCGCCAGCCGACCCGGAGCATCGGCGTACGCATGTGGGAGCGACGTGTGCCGGGGTGGAAGACGAGGATGATCAGGCGGGCGCCCGGAGCGGTCATGGGCTGCGCGGCGCACATCGTCACCCAGCCGGGGCCGTGTACCGCGTGCATCAGGGGGCGTTCGTCCCCGTCGGGGTGGATGGAGGCGCCGCCCGACTCGTAGATGGGTGCGGCTTCGGGGTCCGCGAGGACTTCCTTCTCGATCTGGCGCAACGTGTCGTCGCGGGGCCTGGAGGCGAGGGCGGCCCGAAGCTGTGGCATCACCAACGGGGCCCAGGCCGTGTGCCAGTTCGTCAAGGACTTGCGGCCGTCGGGATCCAGGAGCATCCAGCGCATCGTGTTCCCTGGGACGCGACTGCCGGGGAAGAGGGCGCCGAAGGGCTGGTTCCAGGCGAGGAGATCCCAGGACGCGTCGGTCACGTACGCCATGTGTCCGATGCTGTCGACCGCCTCCTGCCACACCCCGGGCACCTCCTTCCCGGACGAGGGATGGAGCGGGCCCGGTGGGTCCCTGCGTAGTGCGTACCGGCAGAGAAGCACCCACTCCTGCTCGTTGAGGCCGAAGAGCTGGGCGACGTCGTGCAGCAGCTCTGTAGGCGGGTTGGGGTAACTCCCCGACTCCAGCCGGTGATAGGTCCCCAGGGTCCGGTGGAGCAGCTGGTCCACCTGATGCTGGGAGAGGCCGGGGGCCCGGCGGCCCTGGCCCGTGGGGCGGGTGAAGCCGTGGGATTCGGGGGCTATCAGGGCGCGCCGTTCACGGAGCAGGGCGCGGAGCGCCGTCTTGTTCATGGTGGGTAATCCCTTGAGGTCCACGCCGGGTTGAGCGTGTGCAGTCTAATTACTCCCATCGCCTTTGGTAATAAACATTGCCCGAAGAAAACGATCAGCCGGTACGTCATGATGGAGCCCGTGGGGTCAGCGACCTGCTGGTTTGAACGCCAGGGGCCGCGCGGCCACGCCGATGGGACACCTGGACCGGGACGCTCGAAAATGGCTGAATTTCCCGGTGTTGGGTATCCGTCGAACCCTCGGATCCGTTTCGGGAACAGTGCAAGGCCAGTTGTCATATTCCGATCCATGTGACCGGAAAGTGCATCGCTTGGCCCAGTTCGGCCACTTCTCCCGGGCAGATCAAGGGCTCACTGGCTGCGGCCGGTGCCGTCACTCGCCATTACGTAGCGGCCACGGTACCGGCCGCCCGCGCATGCGCCGCCGCGCACGCGGGCCGGCAGCGGGGCCGGCGAACCGAACCCGCCGCACCCCGCACTCACCAGTCGCCGTCCTCCACCGGCTTGCCCGCGTCCCCGAGGGACTTGACCTGGTGCGCGCCGGGCGCCTGCCACGGCTCGTGATCGTCGCCGAGCCAGTCACCCGCGGGCTTCACCGCCCCGAGCGCGTCCGTCGGCGCGAGATCCGCGGCGCCCTCGTCGTAGTAGTCGAACCAGGGCAGACCCGCCCTCGTGTACGCGGCCCGGTCCACCGGCGACGGCGGCGGCTCCTCGCCCGTGATGCGGAGCCAGTCCGGCGGAGTCACGAGGTGCACGAATACGCGGCCCGCGGCCGTTTCGGCCCAGTCGGACGCGGGCCGGTCGTCCCGGAACACCTGCTGGCGCATCGTGCCGCCCGCGCCGAGCCCCATCGAACGCGCCGCCTGAGCCTGGGGCGCCGGCGTCGCACCCGGCGCGGCCGGCATCGGTGCCGCCCCGTAGCCGCCGGACGACCCCATCCACTGCATGCCGCCGGGAGCCGGCGGTACCACCCGCGCGGCCGCCTGTCGCTTGCGGGCCTCCTCCGCGCGCCAGGCCCCCAGCGCCCGCTCGGTGAGGGCGAAGGCCTGGAGCTGGATCCCGCCCCAGGTCTCCTCGCCGGTGACCTGGCCCTCGACCGTGGCGCCGAGCCCCAGGGGCAGCGCCACGAACTGGCGGACCGTGCCCTTCCCTGACTTGATGCCGTCGAGCCACGGCTGTCGCGGCAGCACCACGTAGTTCTGCGGATCCCGGGACAGCCGGCTGCTCCACGGCAGCCCCGAGATGGCGCAGACCTTGCCCACGCCCACCTGGAGCGCGGCCGGTTCGGCCGTTCCCGCGAAGCTCAGCCACATCGCCTCGCGCAGATACATCGGCAGCATCACGCCCCCGCGCGCCCGCCACTCAGGCGGCACCGAGTCCGCGTAGTCCTCGACCCGGCGCACCGGGAACTCGCCGAGCCCCGGCGGCAGCGGATGCGTTCCGGTCTCCGGCAGGCGCAGCGTGCGCACGAACCGCACCCGCGCGCCGCCCGGCAGCACCAGACTGTTCCCGTCGACCCGCACACTCCCGGCCATGAATGTCTCCCCTCGTCGCCCGACTTCCTCGGTGGTACCACGACGGTTCCGCGCCACCGGTTCCGCGCCCGACGATCTCCGTTGCGGGCGGTTCTGGTCAGCTGGAGGGCCGCGGACCCTGCGCCGAGGGCGAGTTGAAGGAGCGCGAGCGGCCGGCGACGTTCTTGACGTAGTCCTCGACCGCCGCGTCGAGACCGATGTCGTGCTGCGCCCGCTCGGACAGGTACCAGCGGTGCTCAAGGAGCTCGTGGTAGAGCTCGGCCGCGTCCATCCGCTCCGGCGCGTGGTCGCGCGCCGCGCGTACGGTCGGCCGGAACACGTCGCGCACCCAGCGGTGGGCCAGGACTTCGGATCGCGCCGCATGGGGGTCCCCCCTGTTCGAGCGCAGCCGAGAACTTGGGGAAGGATCGCCCGGGGCGTAGTCGTCCTGCGTGGCCATCCAGCTCTCCAGGTCGTTCAGGAGCCGCCTTGCCTGGTTCTCCTCGGCGTCCATGCCCGTGAGGCGCAGGAGTTGGCGCTGGTGGTGGCCCGCGTCCACGACCTTCGGTACGAACGTGACCGTGTCCCCCTGGTCCGCGTGCGAGATCTGCATCTCCGCGACATCGAAGCCCAGGTCGTTGAGACGGCGGATGCGGCGTTCCATGTAGTGGTGCTTGCCCGCCGGGTAGACGGAGGTGCGCGTCAGCTCCGTCCAGAGCGCGTCGTACCGCTCCCCGATCTCCGTGCCGAACGCGATCGGGTCGATGGACGGATGCAGCGCGCCGGACGCCTCCAGGTCCAGCATCTCGCCGCTGATGTTGACCCGGGCGAGGTCGATGTCGTACGCGCGCTGCCCGTCGCTGAGCCGAGGGTGCAGCTCCCCGGTCTCGGCGTCGACGAGGTAGGCGGCGTATGCGCCCGCGTCCCGCCGGAACAAGGTGTTGGAGAGCGAGCAGTCCCCCCACGCGAACCCCGCCAGATGCAGCCGTACGAGGAGGACGGCGAGGGCGTCCATGAGGCGGTGGACGGTGCCGGGGCGCATCGTCGTCTCGAACATGGAGCGGTAGGGGAGCGAACCGCCCAGGTGGCGGGTGATGAGGACGGGTTCGAGAGGCGAGCCGTCGGTGTCCGTGCGGCCGGTGACCACGGCGAGGGGGTCGACCGCGGGTATCGCGAGCCGGTCGAGGGTGCGCAGGAGTTCGTACTCGCGCAGCGCGGGCCGCTCGGCGAGTTCCTTCACGGCGACGACCTCGCTGCCCGCGCGGGCGTAGCGGACGACGTGGCGTGAGATGCCGCGGGGGAGCGGCACCAGACATTCTTCCGGCCACTGCTCCAGGCGGACGTGCCAGGGGAGTTCGAGGAGGAGGGCCGGGTGTTCCGGGTTGGTGGCGCTGATCTGCAGTGTCATGCGGTCACAGTCCCTGGGTCGCGCGGCGGGTCGACCGTGATCGGACCCCGAAGGGGTGGTGCGGGTCAAGACCGGGTCCCGACCCGCCGCGCCGCCTCAGTCCTTGAGGTGTTCCAGGATCCGGTGCATCCCGCTGTTCCAGCTCTCCTTGAGCACCGCGACCGCGGCGTCTAGCTCGCCTCGCTGGAGGCACTCGGCGATCCGCTCGTGCTCCACGGCGGAACGCTCCAGGATGTCCTGGCCGCCCAGGGCCACGGCGACAAGTAGGGGGCGGGCGACGGCCGTTCGACAAAGGCGCGAGCCGAGCGATCCCCGCCTTCCTCGAATGGCATCTGGGGGAGCCACCCGCATCTACGGAGGCGACGTTCGGCTCATTCGCTGAGGCCTGGTTCGCCGCCGGCTGACGCGAGGCGGGCCTCCGCCGCCGCGAGGATCTCCGTGACGCGCAGCGCGAACGCGGCGTCGCAGGCGTGTGGCCTGCCCGTGCGCGCGGACTCCAGGAGAGCGTCGATCGCTGCCCCGAACGCGTCGACCGGCTCACCACCCGTCGGCATCGCCGCGATGCCGGACTCCCCGCGCAGCTCCACGGAGATGCCCGCCGCCTTCGCCGGAGTGGTCAGGCTCAGCACCGCCGTGGCGGACGCGCCCGACGCATGCGCGAGGACCAGGTGCACGGTGTCCGCCGGTCCCCGCGCGGCCGTCACGGACGTGACGTCCCCGAGGACCGGAAGCAGCACGGACAAGGCGTGCGGGCCGACGTCCCACAGGGCACCGCGCCCGACCCGCCACGGGGACGCGGTCAGCTCCGAGGTGTCGCCGGGCGTGTAGAGGGCCCCGTACCAGTCGGCCCTCCCGGTGAACCAGCCTCCCTCGGCGGCCTGTCGGGACAGCCAGCCCGAGGTGACCGTCGCGAAGCGCAGCGTGAAGAACACGACGGACGCCACCCCGGCGGCCCGTGCGGCGTCCACGACCTCCCTGGCCGCGGGTACCGACGTGGCCAGCGGCTTGTCGAGGAGGAGATGGCAGCCCGCCGCGGCCGCCCGCGCGGCGAGCGGCGCCTGCACGTCCGGAGGCACCGCGAACGCCACCGCGTCGCATTCCGCGAACAGCGCGTCGACGTCCTCGAAAACCCTCGTGCCATGGGCCGCGGCTACCTCGGCCGCGGCCTCGGGCCTGCGCCCCCAGACACCCACGAGCTCCGTCCCGGGGTGGGCGCGCAGTGCGGCGGCGTGCGTCTTCGAGGCCCAGGTGCCGGTGCCGACGAGCCCGACGCGAAAGGGGGTGGCAGCAGAAGTCATGGTCGGCAGTATGGCGGGCGGGCCGCGGCCGGAACAGGAGCGGTCGGACGCCGCCGCGGACTCTGCGCGCGTCACCCCGCGTGTGGTGGCGACGCGGGGCTTCGATCGTGCGCGCTGGCCAGACGAGCGGGCAGTGGTGAATACTGATTCACCACATAGGTGAATAGAAATTCACCTCACCTCCCGGCCCCGCCCTCAAGGCGTCCACCGGACCTCCCATGGAGCCCGCGATAAACCCCGACATAACCCCCGATATGCGCCCCGAAATATCCCCTCTGCCCGGCCTGCGTGGTCGGCTCACGATCCCGGTCCTCGCCTTCGGCGGCATCCTCATGGCCGTCATGCAGACCGTCGTCGTCCCGCTGCTCCCCGACCTGCCGCGGCTGACCGGAGCCTCACCCGGCGCGGTCTCCTGGACGGTCACCGCGACCCTCCTCGCCGGCGCCGTGCTCACCCCCGTGCTCGGCAGGGCGGGCGACATGTACGGCAAGCGGCGCGTGCTCCTGCTCGCCCTGGGGCTGATGACCGGCGGATCGGTCCTGTGCGCGCTCACGTCCGACATCCGCGTCCTGATCGCGGCCCGCGCGCTCCAGGGCGCGGCCGCCGCGGTCGTCCCGCTCTCCATCAGCATCCTGCGCGACGAACTCCCGCCCCACCGCACGGGGTCCGCGGTCGCCCTCATGAGCTCCACCGTCGGGATCGGCGCCGCGCTCGGCCTGCCGCTCGCGGCCCTGATCGTCCAGTACGCGAACTGGCACGTCATGTTCTGGGCGACCAGTGCCCTCGGCGCGCTCGGCCTCGCGCTCGCCTGCTGGGCCGTGCGGGAGTCGCCCGTACGCGAACCGGGCCGGTTCGACGGACTCGGCGCGGCCGGAATCGCCGGCGGCCTCGTCTGTCTGCTGCTCGCGGTGTCGCAGGGCGGCCAGTGGGGCTGGGGCAGCGCCCGCGTGGTGGGCCTGTTCGCCGGCGCCGTCGTGATCCTCGCGCTGTGGTCGTGGCAGCAGCTGCGGGCCGACCGTCCGCTGGTGGACCTCCGGCTCGCCGTGGGCCGTCGCGTCGGCCTCCCGCACCTCGCCGCCCTGGTCGCCGGCTTCGCCTTCTACGCCAATTCGCTCGTCACGGCGCAGCTCGTCCAGGCGCCCAGGTCCAGCGGCTACGGGCTCGGCCTCTCCATCGTGCAGACCGGCCTGTGCCTGCTGCCCAACGGCATGATCATGCTGCTGCTCTCGCCGGTCTCGGCCCGCATCTCCGCGGCGCGGGGCCCGCGCGTCAGCCTCGCCATCGGCGGCGCAGTGATGGCGCTCGGCTATGTCGTCCGCATCGCCGACAGCCGCGATCTGTGGGTGATCGTCCTGGGCGGCGCCATCGTGTCGACCGGCACCGCGTTCGCGTACTCGGCGCTCCCCACGCTCATCCTGCGGGCCGTGCCCGCGGGCCAGACCGCGTCGGCGAACGGGGTGAACGTCCTGATGCGGACCATCGGCCAGGCCGTCTCCAGCGCCGCGGTCGCCGCGATCCTCGTCCATCACGCGAGTGGCACCGGCTTCCCCTCGCTGCGCGGCTATCAGATGGCCTTTGCCATGGCGGGCACGGTCGCCCTCGTGGTGATCGCGGCGGCGTTCACTGTCCCGGCCGACGCGGCGGACAATGGAGGGCGCAGGTCCGTGCGCGGCACGACCGGGCGGACGGACAAGGCCCTCGAAGGAGCGTGACCCCGTGACGAGCCCGGCCCCGACGGCATCCGCCGAGTCGGAATCCATCCCCGTTGCGACCGATGGCCACCGGTCGGGGCCGGCGCGCCGCGACGCCGAGGCGACCAAGGCGGCCATCGTCCGCGCCTGCCGCCACCTCCTCGCCCGGCACGCCCACACCGACATCACCCTCAAGGCCGTCGCCGAGCGCGCCGGAGTCAGCGCTCCTCTGATCCTCAAATACTTCGGCAACAAGGACGCCCTCTTCTCCCAGGTCATGAGCTTCGAGGCGGACGTGGAGACCTTGCTCGACGCACCCCTGGAGGACCTCGGCCGGCACATGGTGCGCCACCTCCTCACCGGCCAGTCCGAGCACGGCGCCGACCCCGTCCTGCGCATCGTGTTCGCCCCGCTCCACGGCGAGCAGGGCGACATCCTGCGCGCCAACTTCCGTGCGCAGGTCAGCGACCGCCTCGCCGAGCGCCTGCACGGACCGGACGCGGGCCTGCGCGCCGAACTCGCCGTCTCCCTGCTCCTCGGCCTCGGCGTCATGTACGGAATCGCGCGCGGCCCTCATGTGCGCTCCGCCCCGATCGAAGAGATCACCGAACGCTACGGACCAGCCGTACAAGCCCAGTTGACTCCTGGCACACTGACCGGATGACGACAGCGGAGGCACATCCGGCGGCGACGACCGACCTGCTCGACCGCTTTCTGGCCGGGCTGCGCGAGGCGATGCCCGGCCCGTTCTCGCTGTGGGCGCACGGGTCTCTCGGCGGCGGGGACTACCAGGAAGGGCGCAGCGACCTCGATCTCATCGCCGTTGTCCCGCACCCGCTCAAGCCGGACGAGGAGACTCGGCTCACCACGCTGCACGAGGGACTCGACGCCGAACTGCCCCTCGCGGCGCACCTTCACTGCTCCTACATGCCGCACGGCGACCTCGACGACCCTGGCCGTACGCACTTCACCTGGGCCCACCAGGAGGCCTTCGCCCGCACGGTCACCCCCATCACCCGGCGGGAACTCCACGCATTCGGCCTCGTGCTCCACGGGGACCCGATCGCGGGCACCCTGCCCCCGGTGGACGACCGCACGCTCAGGGAGTACATCCTCGCCGACCTGGCCGGCTACTGGCGACCCGCGACCGGACGCCCCGAGCTGTGGCGGGAGACCATCTGGGTCGACCTGGGGCTGATGGTCCTGGCCCGGGCCACGGTCACCCTGCGCGACGGCACCCTCATCAGCAAGGCCGAGGCACTCGCCGTCCTCGCCGAACTGGGCGCGCCCGCCGACGTCGTGGCGGACATCGAACGCCGACGGTACGCGGGCGGCCCGGCAGACCCCGACCCCGAGTGGCCCGCGCGCCGGGCGGAGCTGACCCTGGACTGGCTCGTCCCCGCGCTCGACCGCACCATCGCCGCGCACACCGCCGACGGCTGAGAACCGAAGGGTCCGGAAGAGCCGGAAGAGCCGGCCGAAGCGAAAGAGCCGGAAGGGCCAAGGGAGCCGGAGGGTCACAGGGCCGGGTTCAGGTGGTCGGATCCGTCGGCACCCGCTCGAGCTCGATGCCGAACGAGTCGCGGTACGTGTCCAGCACCTCCCGGTCGGACGCGAGCTCCGAGCGGTGGCGCTCTCCGTCGACCGTCGTGGTGAGCGTGCGGCCACTCAGGGTCAGCCGGCCCTCGTCCGTGATCAGTGAGCAGACCAGGGACCGTGTGAACGTGGACCGCGGTGACGTGGAGTTGTACCAGCAGCCGACCTCGAAGTCCCCCAGCTCACGCGGGCGTTGTTCGAGGAGGTACTCGGGCGCCCCGTCCTTGGTCACACGCAGGTCGCCGCCCTTCGCCCCGGCGATCCGGAAGACGCCACCCGGATCCTGCTGCTCGCCCCGCTCGCCGAGGTCGAGCGGGAAGTGGCTGTGGGCCCCGAAGCCCACGTCCGCGAGCAGGTCGGCCCCGTCGACGGTACGGACCCGGAGGGCGAGGTGGTCGTACGGGATGCCGAGGTGCCCCTCCTTGCCGTACACCCGCCCCTGGAGCAGTGACACCTCGAAGCCCAGGGCGGTGAGCAGCGCCGCGAAGCCGCCGTTGAGCTCGTAACAGAAGCCGCCGCGGCGGCGGTCCACGAGCTTGGCGACAATCGCGTCCTCTTCGATCGAGATGTCCTCGCCCAGGTGGATCGAGAGGTTCTCGAAGGGGACCGTCCGCTGGTGCGCGAGGTGCAGGGTGCGCAGCGCCTGCGCGGTCGGGGCCGCGGGGCGCGGCGTCGCGATGCGGCGGAGGTAGGCGTCGGTGCGTGAGGCGTCCATAGGGCCAGTCTGGAGGGCCGGGTGCACCTGGGCCACGGCCGGAAGGACCGTATCGACCCAGGTCGCGAGGCCTAGGACCAGCGAATCAGGAACCCTCAGGAGCTTCCTCTCAGGAGCCGCCCTCGGGATCCGCTGCTCAGGACGGAGCGGCTACCGGCCGTATGCGCACCGGGAGTTGGTCGACGCTGTTGCCGACGAAGCCCGCCTTCCGCGCGAGTTCCGCGTCGGGCGCGGCCTGGTCGAGATCGGGGAAACGGCTGAACAGGCGCTCCAAGGCGATGGTGGCCTCCAGACGGGCGAGTGGTGCCCCCAGACAGTAGTGCGGGCCGTGGCCCAGCGAGAGATGGCGGGCGGCCGAGGCGCGCGTGATGTCGAAGCGGTCGGCGTCCGGGCCGTGCGCGCTCCGGTCACGCCCCGCCGCCGAGTACCCCGCGAGCACCGGAGTGCCGCGGGGGATGAGCGTGCCGTCCACCGTCAGGTCACGCTTCGGGTAGCGGAACGGGAAGTAGCTGACGGGGCTGTCCCAGCGCAGTGTCTCCTCCACCACGTCGGACCAGGAGGCCCCGCCCGACAGGACGAGGTCGAGCTGGTCGCGGTGGGCGCACAGGGCGCGCACGGCGTTCGTGATCAGGTTCAGCGTCGTCTCGTGCCCGGCGATGACCACCAGGAGCAGCGTGCCGATCAGCTCCTGCTCGCTCAGTCGGTCACCGTCCTCCTCGCGCGCCGCGATCAGCGCGCTCGTCAGGTCGTCGCCCGGCCGGCGCGCCCGGGACGCGGCGACCGCCGAGAGGACGGACACCAGCTCACGGTTGGCGGCCACGGCCTCGCGCGGGCCGATGTCGGTGGCCACGACCTGCCCCGACAGATGATGCAACCGCTCTCTGAACTCCTCGTCCACGCCGAGCAGTTCACAGATCACACTCATCGGGAGCGGCAGTGCGAACCGCCGCCGCAGATCCACGACGTCCTCGCCCGCCGCGACAGCCGTCTCAAGGCCGTCGAGGAGCTCGCCGGTGAGTTCCTCGACGCGCGGTCGCAGCGCCTCGACACGGCGCATCGTGAACGCCCGGCTCACCAGCGACCGCAGCCGCCGGTGGTCCTCGTCGTCAGCGGTCGTCATGCCCGGCACGGTCGCGAATGTCATCAGCGGCCAGCCCTCGGGTATGCGGCCCTCGCTCAGCGCGGTGAAGTGCCGGGCGCTCTTGGCGACATCGGGGTGCGCGAGGAAGTCCTTGAGCGCGTCGTGGCCCAGGACCACCATTCCCTCGACTTCCCCGGGCAGCACGACCGGCGCGACGGCGCCTCGCTCGAGCAGTCGCGCGTTCGCCGCGTGCGGGCAGCCGCCGGCCGGGTCGATGCGGTGCGGGACCACGGGTGGGTTCGTCAACGGAGCTCTCCTGACCGGTCGCGGGAAGGCGGGAACACGGCAACACGGGAAGACGCAAGGGAACGTACGCACGTCACCTGCGGACAAGTACACCTACCTCACGTATGAACGCGCCTCTCCGTTCCCAAGTCGTACAGCTTCTCGAGCAACCAGGCCTCGTTCCCCGCGAGTCCCGCCCTGTCCAGCGCCTCGTCGGCCTCCGCGATCGGCAGGGCGAGCAGCGAGGCGGCGGTCGCCGGCTCGCATCCGGTCAGCGCGGCGCGCGCGGTGTGCAGCAGGCGCAGGCAGGCCTGGGCCGCGGCGAGTTCGGTGTTCCTGGTCGCGTTCATGTCGATGGGCCCCTCAGCTCGGCGAAGACGTAGTCGTAGGCGTAGACGTAGAGACATCTGCCTCCACTCTTGCGCACGGGTCTGACAATTCGCCTTCGACGCGAGGGCTGCGGGTGCTGCGAGGGTGCTCGGTCCGGCGGGCGCGGCCCGTCGGGCTCAGTCCGCCGTACGGGTCTTCGGGCGGCGTCCCAGGTGGAGGCGCAGACCCTCGGGCATCAGCGTCAGGCGTTCGGCGACGCGCAGCCGGTAGGTGGGCTCGGGGTGCAGGTCGTAGCGGCGCAGCAGCAGACCCAGTACCAACGTCGCCTCGTGCAGGGCGAATTGGCGGCCGATGCAGGCGCGCGCCCCGGTGCCGAACGGCTTGAAGACGTGCGGGGCGCGCGAGCGTACGGTCGCCGGAGCGAAGCGGTCCGGGTCGAAGGCTTCCGGGTCGTCACCCCACGCCTCCGGGTCGCGGTGCAGGAGCGCGGTCAGGACCAGCGCCCAGGCGCCCCTGCGCATCGGGTGGATCCCGCCGAGCGTCGTGTCGACGGTGGCCTCGCGGGCGAACGCCGGAGCCGTCGGCCACAAGCGGAGGGCCTCGTCGAGAACGCGGCGCAGATAGCGGAGCTTGGCCACCTGCTCGTACGCGGGCTCGTCCGCGTCGCCCCACACCCGTTCCACCTCTTCGCGCGCCTTCGCAAGGACATCGGGGTGGTGCGCCAGGTAGTGCAGTGCGAACGACAGTGCGCCCGACGTCGTCTCGTGCCCGGCGACGAGGAACGTGATGACCTGGCGCCGGATGTTCTCGGGGGAGAGCCGCTCCCCGGTGTCGGGGTGGGCGACCTCCAGCATGCGGTCGAGCAGGTCGCCCTGCCCGCCGGAGGGCGATCCGGACGCGGCCCGCCGCGCGGCGACGACGTCGTCCACGGTCCGGTTGAGGTACGCCATGTCCGCGGCGTTGCGCCGCTCCGCGCCCCGCAGGAGCAGGGGAGCGAGCGCCGGTGGCACCACGTTGCGGCGCTGCGCGAACGACAGTGTGCCGACCATGGCCGTCACGAACGGGTGGAGCCGCTCCCGCTCGAACGACCCGAAGTCATGGCCGAAACCGGTCCGCGCGATCGTCTCCAGGGTCAGCTTCGTCATGTCGCCGGGCACGTCCACCGCCTCGCCCGCCGCCTCCCGGGCGTCCCATGCCGCCATCAGGCGCCCCGCGACGTCCAGCATCAGCGGGTGGTAGCCCTCCATGGCGTCGCGGCCGAAGCCGGGAGCAAGCACGTCGTGCGCCAGCTGCCAGTTGGGTTCGTGGTTGTACGCGGTGAACAGGCCGTCACCGGCCACGGGCCGTAGATTGGCGACGCCGAGGCCGACGTGTTTGGCGAAGCGCGACTCGTCCGCCATGTCGGCGGCGAACCGCGCGCCCCAGACGAACACGATCTCGTTGCCGAAGGCCTTGCGGCGGAAGACGGGCCCGAGCTGCCTGCCGATCCGCATCGAGTCCTGCACCGGGGTGCGCACGTTCGCGCCGAGGATGTCGCCGACGAGGGGAACGCGGCGCGGCGGGTGCGGAATCCGGTCGAGTCCGGGCCAGCCGAGCTCGGCGCTGCGAAAGCCCTTCGGCGGTGTCGAGTCCGTCGCCGGCCGCGTCAACTGAGCCATGATCCCCACCTGTTGGACGTAGAGAGTGCCTGTACGTGCCTGTACCCGAGCCGCTGTTATACGTGGGTTCAATACGCTCTCCAGTGTGGTCCCGCTATTGAATTCACGTCAAGTAATACGAGTAGGGTGCTGTCATGGCCGCCAGGGAGCAGGAGCGCACGCGCCGCCGGCTGAGTACCGAGGAGCGCCGCGAGCAGCTGCTCGGCGTGGGGGCGCGGCTCTTCGCGCAGAGCACGTACGACGACGTCTGGATCGAGCAGGTCGCCGAGATCGCGGGCGTCTCACGCGGGCTGCTCTACCACTACTTCCCGACGAAACGGGACTTCTTCGCCGCCGTCGTCCAGCGCGAGAGCGAGCGGATGCTGCGCCTGACCGCGGCCGTTCCCGGGATCCCGGTGCGCGACCAGATCGCCGTGGGCCTGGACACGTTTCTCGGCTATGTCGAGGCCCACGGCGAGGGTTTCCGTGCCTTCCACCGGGCCGAGGCCGCAGGCGACCCGGCCGTGCGCGACGTATACCGGCAGGGCCTGGCCGCGCAGGAGCGCCAGATCGTCGAGGCGCTCGCCGCCGACCCCGACAGGTCCCACATCGAAGGTGAATCGCCCGCGCTCCGGCTCGCCGTCCGCGGCTGGCTGGCCTTCATGGTGGCCGTGTGCCTGGAGTGGCTCGACGAGCCGGAGCTGTCACGGGATCAGGTGCGCGACCTGTGCGCGCGGGCCCTGCTCGGCGCGATCACGCCGTAGCGCGCCCCCGGCGGACCTCAGACGGCCGGATGGAGCTTGACGGGCTCGATGCCCGCGCCGCTGTGCCGGGCCGCCCAGTTCCGCAGCGCCGTCTCGCAGGCGTGGTCGAGGTGATGCAGGCCGGACAGGTTGAGCTCGACGGGCCGGTCCTGCGGCAGCGCCTCCAGCTCGTCGAGTATCTTCGGCAGCTGCAGAAACGTCGCGTTGCCTGACAAGTACGCCTGGATCGGCCCGGCCCCCTTGTCTATGACGTCGAGCCGCACGTGCGAGGCCTCCCACGCCGTCTTCACCACCGCGAGCGCGAGGCCGATGAGCACGCCCTCGAACATGCTGACCGTGACGATCGACACCGCCGTGACGATCAGGACCAGGGCCTCGCCCCGGTACTCACGCCACAGCGCCGCGATCTGCCGCACGGGGATGAGCTTGGCGCCCGCGTGGATCAGGACGGCCGCGAGCGCGGCGACCGGGATCACGCCGAGCGCGGCGGGCAGCAGCGCCGCGAACAGCAGGAGCCACACGCCGTGCAGGACCCGGGAGGCCTTGGTGCGGGCGCCCGCCTGGACGTTGGTGGCGCTGCGCACGATCACCGCGGTCATCGGCAGCGCGCCGAGCAGCCCGCACACCGTGTTGCCCGCGCCCTGCGCGATGAGTTCCTTGTCGTACGACGTGCGCGGCCCGTCGTGCATCCGGTCGACGGCCGCCGCGCTGAACAGGGACTCGGCGGACGCGATGAGGGTGAACGCGAGGACGGTGCCGACGACCCCGACGCTCGCGAGCTGCCCGAATGCGTCGGCGCCGGGCGGCTGTACGGACTCGATGAGACCCTGCACCTCGACCCGCGCGACCGGCAGTCCGAATCCGGCGGCCGCGAGTGTCGCGAGCCCCACCGCGGCGAGCGGCGCGGGCACCACCTGGGCCGCCTTGGGCAGCCGCTTCCAGCCGAGCAGCACGACGATCGTGCCCACGCCGAGGAGCAGCGCGGTGAGTGCCTGCGGCGAAGACACCGAGTCGGTCAACAGCTCCGGCAGCCCGGCGAGTTTGTCAGGTCCCGACGCGGGCGCCGGTGTGTCGGCCATCGCGTAGAGCTGCCCCGCGATCAGCACGAGGCCGATCCCGGCGAGCATGCCCTCGACGACCGCCACGGAGATCGCCCGGAACCAGCGGCCCAGGCGCAGGCCGCCCATGAGAAGCTGGAGCAGCCCCGCCGCGAGCACGATGACGCCGAGCACCGGCAGGCCGTACGCCTGCACGGCCTCGTACACGAGCACGGTGAGCCCGGCCGCGGGCCCGCTCACCTGAAGACTGCTGCCGGGCATGGCCCCGGCCACCAGACCGCCCACGATGCCGGTGACGAGGCCGAGTTCGGCAGGGACGCCGGACGCCACGGCCACGCCCACGCACAGTGGCAGGGCGACCAGGAACACGACGAGAGACGCGGCGAAGTCCTGCCGCGGTACCAAACGCTTCACGAGCGCATACCTCCAGCGCGCCCCGTGCGGGGCGCGTAGTCCTACACGTGCGGAGTGTCACGGAGGCGGGCAGGAGGGTGCGCCGAAGACGCACGGGAACTGCTCCTGCCCCCGGGCGCTCTCAGCAGCGGAAGACCTGGAGTATGACGGGGAGACAGTCGGCCGCCCGTCTCGGCTGGCGGTGCGGGGACCCGCCCGCCGCCATCGACGCGATGCCGGGGTCCCCGGCCAGGACCTGCCAGGGACACGCGGCCCCGCGCACGGTGCCGTCGGGCCCGTATCCCTCGGCGCGGTGCCGGTCGCGGGGCAGGTAGTGATGGGCCGAGATCCGCGGCAGCTCGGTGTCGTCGCAGGCGGCGACCGGGGCGCCGGTGCGCGTCACGGGCTCGTGCGCGGAGGCGGACGGGGCGCCTTGGACCAGGAGTTGGAGGGAGAGCAGGCCGACGGCGAGGGCCATCAGGCAGGCCCTCGCAGTCCTCGTGCCCCGTGCCATCCGGCCGGCCTCCTGGTCGCGTCGCCTCGTAATCCCCTTGGGCAGTCAGCAGATTAGCCTGGCGAACTGCCCATGTGGTTACCGTAAGGTTGCGCGGCGGTAAGGGCGCGCCGGACGGCGTGTGGTGGCCGGTTTCGGACGGTCGGATCTCAGCCGAGCGCCTCGTACAGCGCCCTGATCAGGGCCATCTTGCGTGGGTCGTCAGCGATGTGAGGGCCCATCCGGTTCATCACATAGCCCATCGCGACACCCGACTCGGGGTCGGCCGATCCGAACGAGCCGCCGAAGCCGTCGTGTCCGACCGCGCGCGGGTTCGGCCCGTACGAGCCGTTCGGCCCGCTCAGCCACAGGCCGAGGCCCAGCTCCGTCTCGTGCGTGAACCCGGCGCCGAGGACCAGGTCGCGGCAGCTGCCCTGCCCCTCGCGGATCCGCTCGGCGCCCTCCGGGGAGAGGATCTGCTGATCCCCGGACCGGCCCCTGCCCGCGACGATTCCGTACAGCGCGGCCACGGCGCGCGCCGTGCCGTGGCCGTTGGCGGCCGGGATCTCGGCGGCGCGCCACGCCGCCGTGTTCGCCTCGGCCGCCCCCGCGATCGGGTTGGTCAGCGCGGCCAGAGCGGCCGGTGCCAACTGGGCGAAGACCGCTGCTTGTTCGCTGGTGGCCTGCGCGCGCGGGTGCACCAGTTCCGCCGCGCGGCCCGCCTCCTTCTCCGGCAGCCCGATCGTGAAGTCGATGCCGAGCGGGCCCGTCACCTCGCGCTCCAGGAAGGCGCCCGGCAGCAGACCGCTGACGCGCCGGACGACCTCGCCGACCAGGAACCCGTACGTCAGTGCGTGGTAGCCGGAGACCGAGCCGGGCTCCCACCAGGGCTCCTGCGCCGCGAGCCGGGACGTGGTGAGCTCCCAGTCGAGGAGCTGCTCCAGGGAGTGCGGCTCGCGCAGCCCGGCGAGTCCGGCCCGGTGCGACAGCAGATGCCGTACGAGTACGCCTTCCTTGCCGGCCGCGGCGAACTCCGGCCAGTACGAGGCGACCGGCGCGTCCGGGTCGAGCAGGCCGCGGTCGATGAGGATGTGGGCGCACAGAGCGGTCGGCCCCTTCGTCGTCGACCACACGTTGACGACGGTGTCGCGCTCCCACGCGCGCGTGCGCGCCGCGTCGGCCCAGCCGCCCCACAGGTCGACGACGGGTGCGCCGTCGATCAGGACGGTGACGGCCGCGCCCAGTTCCCCGCGCTCCTCGAAGTTCTCCTCGAAGGCCGCGCGGACGGCGTCGAAGCGCGCGTCACAGTGTCCTTGGATGCCGGGCGCGTGCTGGGTCATTGGGGTCTCCGTGGGCCGAAGCGGTGAGGCGGGGCGAGCCGGGACGGGCCCGCAGAGGTGAACATACCGACTGGTCGGACCAGCGGGAAGAGGGGTGACAGCCGATGGTTTTCCTGTGCCGGCCCGTCGGGCGGAGCGGTGCGAAATTGCAAGGCTGCCTGTCGACCTTCTACGGTGAGGCCATGCAGCGAGAACCCGCGGACGAGCCGCTCGCAGAACAGGTGGCCGCCGATCTGTCGGCCGTCGTCGGACGGCTGCTCAGGCGACTGCGCACCGCGTCGCCCGACAGTCTCCTCACCCCCACGCAGCGGACCGTACTGGCCCGCCTCGACGGAGAAGGCCCCGCCACCACGGCCGCGCTCGCACGCGCCGAGTACGTGCGGCCCCAGTCGATGCGGCTCACCCTCGCGGCCCTGGAGGAACGGGACTTCGTGGCGCGCACGCCCGACCCGGACGACGGCCGCCAGTCCGTCGTCGACATCACGGAGAGCGGCCGCAGTACCCTCGCCTCGGTCCGCGCCGCCAAGCACGGCTGGCTCGTCCAGGCCCTGGCAGGCGAGCTCGACGAGGCCGAACTGCGCACGCTGGCCGAGGCCACCGCCCTCATGGAGCGGCTGGTCGAGAAGTGAGCAGTACGCGGATCGGGGCCCTCGGGCTCCCGTAGTTGATCTACGTATGACATTCTCCTCCCCGAGCGCCGGCGGGCACAGGCCCGCCGGCAAGGGGAGGGGACATCATGAAGACCCGAAACACCGTGATCAGAGCACTCGCCACAGGTGCCTGCGCGATCGGTCTGGTTGCCGGCCTGCAGGGCGAGGCCTGGGCCGGCACGGTCACCATCTACGCGCCCAGCGGCGCCGGCAACGCCACCTGGAACGCCGACCCGGACGGCTCGATCCCCGGTGACGCGATCCGCGCCTGTGACACCAAGTCCGACGGCTGGGGCATCGAGACCGCCCTCGACTATGACTACGACGGCAAAATGGACCGGTACATAGACACCCGCGGCCACACAGCCGGCTACTGCAGCCCGTGGAAGGGCGGAGACCTCAAGGAGGGCAGGACCGTCCGCATGTACGTCACCCCGGTCAGCGGATCGAGCTACGGCCCCTCGACGTACATCGACGTCGTGGCCTGACGCCCACGCGACCCGCGCCCTGAGCCCGCCCCGGCGCCTGCTGGGGAAGGCTCAGGGCGCACGTCCGGTTCAGAACCCGATCGCCTCGCGCAGCAGCAGGACGATTCCCTGGCCGGTGAGGGGTTGCGCGTGGAGGACCAGGAGTTGGTTGACGGCGCTCGGCTGTCCGTACGCCTCCTGGGCCCGGGCCGATTCCAGGGGGAGGGTGTGTTCCTCGAGGCGGCGCAGTGCGGCGTCCAGGTCGGGCACCACCTTCTGCGCCCCGACGATCCAGATCGCACGACCGGCGCCCCCGGCGTACGCGGGCAGTTGGCTCCCGGAGGCCGAGGCGATCACGAGGGAGCCGGTCTCGGTGAGCGCGGCGACGCTGCCCACGACGACGTCGGGGACGGCGATGAGGCGTCGGATGTCGTCCGCCTCGGTGGCCCGGTCCATGGCCAGCACACGGGGCTTGACGGCCGCCCGATAGCGGCCGCCGGTGTTGATGTCGCCGTCGATGCCGGACAGCCGCAGTGTCTCGCTGGCCGCGGTGAACACACTGGCATTCTGCGGAATCAGCTCCTTGACGCGGGCACGCGCGGCGGCGGCGTCGTCGAGGATCTCGACGGTGAAGTTGCGCGCCGCCAGTGCGGTGGCCGCCCGGTCCAAGCCGTGCGCGGGCGCCGGGTCCGTGAAGGACGTGGTCGAAGTGGAGAGGGTCATCGTGCCTCCTGGGCCGCGTGGGGGGCCTCGGCCGGCGCCGAGCCCGTCAGCGGAGTGGTGTCGAGGTACCTGATCTCGTAGACCCGCTCGGTGAACTTCCAGCCGTCGTCGGTGCGGCGGTAACGGTCGTGGTAAATGGCGTAATTGAGCCCCTGGAGTCCGTTCCGCACGCGTGCGATCTCCTGCATGTAGGCGCGGCCGGTCGCCGTGTCGCCGTCGATCCGGATCATGCCCGGATGCGTGTTCTGCACGAAGAAGTCCCACTGCGCCTGGAGCCGCTCGCCCCCCGCGAGGATCTCCTCCCGGCCGGTCAACTCGATGGGGACGTTGGGCATCCGCAGCACGCCGTCCTCGGTGAACAGTGACGCGAGGCGGGGGCGGTCGCGCATCATCGCCGCGTCGGTGAACTCTCCGCGCAGCGCCTCGATCTCGACGCGGTCGGCAATCGCCTGAAAGTCGGTCATCGGCTTCCTCCGTTCCGTATGCCTGTTACGACAACGCGGCCCTCCGGAACGTGAGGCGACGGGAGCGACGTCACATTCCGGAGGGCCGGATCGTCCAGGAGAGGGAGGGCAGTGACCCGGCCGAGACAAGGGGAGTGCGCGACACCATGGCCAAGCGATCCGAGACGAGTGACGGTCAGCCCGATCCGGGCCTGAGCGCGATCATGAGCGAGCGGCGCCGGCTGATCAATCTGGCGTACCGGCTCCTCGGCTCGCTGTGCGACGCCGAGGACGTCGTGCAGGAGACGTATGTCCGCTGGTACGCCATGGACCCGGCGCGACGGGACGCCGTCGAATCCCCCGGCGCCTGGCTGGCCACGGTCGCCGGCCGCATCTGCCTGAACCTGCTCGGCTCCGCCCGCGCGCGCAGGGAGCGCTACGTGGGCGAGTGGCTCCCCGAGCCGCTTCCCGAACGCCGGGAGTGGACCGACGGCGTCACGGCGGACCCGGCGGACCGGATCACCCTCGACGAGTCGGTCAACATGGCCTTCCTCGTCGTACTGGAATCCATGACGCCGGCCGAACGCGTCGCGTTCGTCCTTCACGACGTCTTCCGTTACGCGTTCGCCGAGGTGGCGGAGATCGTCGGCCGTTCACCGGCGGCCTGCCGCCAACTGGCCTCCTCCGCCCGCCGCCGCGTCCGCGAGTCGCAGGCCCCGGCCGGTCCGACGAGCGCGCAGGCCGGCATCGTCCGGGACTTCAAGGAGGCCTGGGCGGCGAAGGACGTGAGCGCCCTCGTGGGTCTCCTCGACCCCGAGGCCACCGTGGTCGCCGACGGCGGGGGCCTGGCCGGCGCCCTGCGGCGGCCGATCACAGGCCGCGAGCGACTCGCCGACGCCTGTCTCAACGTCGCCCGCCTCGCACCCGACCAGACACTGCTGGAGCGTACGGTCAACGGCCGGCCCGGCCTTGTCGCCCAGCAGGACGGCATCACGGTCACCGTGTTCGCGTTCCGGGTCGCCGGAGACCGGATCACCCACATCTGGGCCATGCGAAATCCGGAGAAGCTCCGCCCCTGGACAGACGGTGACCGTGGCGGGGTCCGTGTGTCAGCGGGACGCCGCGGGGACCTGCCCGTCGGACCGTGACGACGTGGTCTGCGGTGCCGCCTCGGCGAGGTGGTCGACGGTGCCGTCCGGGTCGGTGAGGCGGTTCAGGCGGCCCGGTACGTCGAAGCCCACCAGCAGGACGACGATCACCGTGCCCGCGAAGGTCAGCACGGCCAGGGCGCGCCCCAGGTCCATGCCCGCCGCGAGGTGCGCGCCGAGAACCGGCGCGACGGCCCCGCCGAGCGCACCCACGTTGTAGGTGAACCCCAGCGCGGCGGCCCGGTTCTCGGTGGGGAAGTGGCCACCGATGTACCGGGGCAGCAGCCCGGAGATGCCGAAGCTGGTCGCCTGGAGCACGAAGAGCAGGACGCCGAGCAGGAAGAGGTTGTCGCGCACCGCGAACACCGGGAAGACGAAGACCAAAGAGGCGAGCAGCGTCAGCGCGTACGCCTTCTTCGTACCCATCCAGTCACCCGCGAAGCCCGCGAGCCAGCAGCCCGCCATCGTGCCGAAGCCCGCGAAGTACAGCGCGTCGGTGACCTGTTGGGGCGAGTAGCCCAGCTCGGTCTTGAGGTACGTCGGCAGCAGCGCCTGGATCGGCCACGAGTACAGGAACGCGAAGAAGATCGTCACGATCATCGACACATAGAGCAGTCGGCTCTTGCGCCCGCCCAGCTGCACGGCGAACGCGATGAGCGCCACCGCGGCCACGACCGACAGCGCGGGCACGAGCCCGTCGCCGACGGGCGTGAAGATCGAGAACAGCGACACCGTGGCGGCCACGGTGAGGACGACGTTCACCGTCGCCCTGGCAGGAGTGGCGAACAGGGGCCGGAACGGGTTCGGCCGCTCCTTCTCCTGCTGCTTGCCGACCGACTCGCTCCAGTCCGCCGCCTCCGGCAGCGCCCGCCGCATCCACAGCGCGACGACTATCGGGACGAGGCCCACGTAGAACATCCAGCGCCAGCCCAGTGTGGGCACGACCCAGTTGTAGACCTGCGCGGCGAGCACCGAGCCCATCGAGAAGCCCGAGATCAGGAACCCGCTGGCCCGGTTGCGCACGCGCGTGGGCCAGCTCTCCATGACGTACGTGGCGCTGGCGCTGTACTCGCCGGCCATGCCCATCCCGATCGCGAGGCGCGCCACGAACAGGCTCGTGTAGTCCCAGGCGAAGCCGCACGCGAACGTGCCCAGGGAGTACAGCAGGATGCTGAGGACCATCGAGAGCTTGCGGCCGTAGCGGTCGCCGAGCGCGCCCAGGACGGCTCCGCCGAGCCAGCGCGTGATGAACGCGCCGGAGATCAGACTCGCGGCCTGCACGGTGCTCAGGCCGAACTCCGAGCTGATCTCGGTCAGCACGAGGGTGATCAGGACGAAGTCGAACCCGTCGAGGACGTAACCGATCCAGGCGGCGAAGAACGCCTTCCACTGGGGGCGGCTCACCTCGCGGTACCAGGGGAGCGGTGGCTTGGCTGTGGTGTGCACGATTACTCCAGGATGCCGGAAGGACCCGCCGTCGAGTCCCGTCTGCGGTGTGGGGGGTGCGGTACGGCCTGAGTGGGGGGTTGAGCGGGAACTACATACAGAGGAGAGCCGTCACGAAACGCGAGGTCAGCGCGGTGGGCGCGGTGATCGCGGTGCCGACGACGACACTGTGCGCGCCCCGGGCGAGCGCGAGCGCGGCCTCTTCGGGAGTACTGACACGGCCTTCGGCGACCACAGGAACCTCCAGCGCGGTGGAGAGCGCGGCCACCAGATCGAGGTCGGGGCCGACCTGGCCGGGGGAGCCGGGTACGTAGCCGGACAGCGTCGTCGACACGAAGTCCGCGCCGTCGGCGGCCGCCGCGACGCCCTCGGCGAGAGTCGCCACATCGGCCATCACCAGGGCCCCGGCGCCGTGCACCGCGGCCACGATGTCGGCGAACGTGCCTCCTTCGGGCCGGGGGCGCGCGGTCGCGTCGGCGGCGACGATGTGGGCGCCCGCCTCGGCGACGGCCAGGGCGTGCCGGACGGTCGGCGTGATGTAGACGCCGGCTTCGCCGTCCTTCCACAGCCCGATGAGCGGCAGGTCGACGGCCGCGGAGATCGCGGCGACGACCTCGGGTTCGTTGGCACGGATCCCGGCCGCCCCGCCGGCCGCGGCGGACCGGGCCAGCCGTACGAGGGTGTCGGTGTCACGCATGGGATCGCCGGGCGGCGCCTGGCAGGAGACGATCAACTTGCCTTCGAGCAGGGCCGGGACGGCGGACGAGGGCGACGTGGGGGTGTTCGACGCGAGGGCGTTCATCGAGATACTCCAGGCAGGGGTGGTCAGGACTGTGGCGGCGCGTGCAGCGGCACCTGAGAGGGCAGGCGCGCGGCGCCGATGACGGCGGCGTCGGCCCCGAAAAGGGGCCTGGAGGGCCGGAGCCGAGCCAGCGGAGGCATGAGCTCGGCGGTGAACGCCTCGGTCAGCGCGCCCCAGTACAGCGGCCCGATGTGCGGCACCCCGCCGCCGACGACGACCCGGTCGGGGCCGAGCGTGTTGGCGAGACCGCCCAGGACGCGGCCGGCGGCGACCGCGCCGGTCACGATGGCGCGCACGGCTGGCTCCTCGCCCGACGCGGCCCGCTCGGCCACGGTCTCCAGGCGGTCCACGGACCGGCCCGTGAGCCGCCCGTACAGCGCGGCGATCCCCGGTCCCGACGCGACGGCTTCGAGGTGTCCCGTGCCGCCGCAGCTGCACGGCAGCCCCGCCGCTTCCGGACTCGGCACATGGCCGAGATGACCGGCGATGCCCGCGGTTCCGTGGACCATGCGCCCGCCCACGGCCATCGCTCCGCCGACACCGGTGCCGATCGCCGCGTAGACGAGGGACGCGCCCGCACCGGCGGCGGCCAGTTCGGGGGCGGCCGTGGCGCGTACGTCGTTGTCGCACGCCACCGGGAGTCCCGTACGGGCCGCGAGACCGGCGGCGAGCGCCGTGCCCGCCCAGCCGCGGATCGAGTCCGTGGCGCTGGTGACGGTGCCCGTCACCGGGTCGATCACGCCGGCCGCGGCGACCCCGAGGACGCCGGGCCCCGTGCGGCCGCCGACCGAGAGGGCCGCGTCGGCGAGTGCGTCGAGCACGGCGTCGGGGCCGTCGCCCGCGGGCGTGGGCCGGGTGTGCCGGGCGAGGACCGTGCCGTCCGGGGCGACGAGCACGGCGGCGATCTTCGTGCCGCCGAGGTCGAGGCCGATCGCGGGATCCGTGACCGTCATCGGACCGGCGCGAGTCCGGCAGCACGCAGGCGCCGCGCGACCTCGGCGACGGACTCCGCGCCGAGCTGGATCTGCGGGAACGCCGTGTCGCCGCACTCGATGACCCCGAGGAGCCGCAGCGCCGCCTTGAACGACCCGAGGGCGGAGGAGCTGCGCCCCATGTCGGCCTCGGGGCCGACGTCGACCATCCCGAACAGCGCGACGAGACGCTCCTGCTCCTTGGCGGCGAGCGCCCAGTCGCCTGCCAGCGCGGCGTCGTAGAGGCGCACGTATCCGGCGGGATCGACGTTGCCGATGCCGGGCACGACGCCGTCCGCGCCCGCCAACAGGGCGCAGTCCACGGTGAGTTCGGATCCGGTGAGTACCGAGAAGTGCGGGGCGGGCCCGTCCGCGCGGCCGTCGCGGCCGCCCAGCTCGACGAGCAGCCGGCGCAGCCCGCCCTCGTCTCCGCTGCTGTCCTTGAGGCCGGCGAGCGTGCCGTCCTCGGCGAGTTCCCGCACCAGCGACGCGGGGAGCTTGCTGTGGACGGCGACAGGGATGTCGTAGGCGAACAGCGGCAGGTCCACGTGCGCGCGCAGGGCGCGGAAGTGGCCCGCGATCTCCTTGGGGTGGGTGCGCGTGTAGAAGGGCGCGGTGGCGACCAGGGCGTCGGCGCCGAGTTCGGCAGCCACGCGCGCGTGGGCGATGACACGCGCGGTCGTGGTGTCGATGACGCCGGCGAGCACGGGGACCCTGCCCGCCGCCGTTTCCACGACGGTCCGCAGGGCGACGGCACGCTGCTCGTCGGTCAGAAACGCGACCTCGCTGGTCGAGCCGAGCGCGAACAGTCCGTGCACGCCGCCCGTGACGAGGTGCTCGACGAGACGGGCGAGGGATGCGGTGTCCACCTGGCCCGTCTCGTCGAGGGGGGTGCAGACGGGCGGGACGACCCCGCGCAGGGGTGTGGTCAGGGACATGGCGGCGCTCCGGGTTCTCTTCGGTTCAGAGGGGGTAGGGCGTCAGACATAAGACGTCCTACGTCCTGGGCGTCACCTTAAGTCGCACCCTGCGGGGGCGGTCAAGGGGTAGAGGTCACATTCACGCGACGGACACCGGTGAACGGAGTAACGGCGCGGGTGCACCCGGCGTCACTGCCCCCCAGGGCGAGATGGCCGGGCAGAACGGCCATGGTGGGCCGGACGTCGTGGGCCGCGATGAGCGTGCCCCTTTGTGGACGTGGTCAGGGCCGGCATCCGGTGCTGCGGGAATCCGTCTCCCCGGGTGGCGAGGTCCTGGAGGGTCAACTCGCCCCGGCCGACCGGGCGTTGGTGGCCGTGGGCGAGGGCCGGCGCCCCGATCCCGAGCGGGCCGTCAAGAGCGCGTGCGGGCCTCGGAGATGCGCCGTCGGACCGGCGCGTAGTGCTCGCCGACGGCCTGGGCGAACGCCACCGTGTCGCCCGCGCGGGCCGCTGTCACGATGCTGTGGTGGGCGGCGGCGGTCTCCGCCTGCTCGGTGTGCGCGAACCCGGCGATCTGCGGGGCCACGATGGCGTACACGTCCCAGAAGGCCATCGAGAGCTGGCCCATCAGATCGTTGCCGAGCGGCGCGACGAGCAGGGCGTGGAACGCGCGGTCGGCCTCGATGAGACCCTTGTCGTCACCGCCCACGCCGGCGTTGCTCATCCGGGTCACCAGCCGTTCCAGCGCGTCGAGTTGCTCGCCGCTGAGCGACGCGACGATCCGCTCGGCCATGCCGCGCTCGAACAGCTCGCGCACGTCCACGAGGTCGGCGAGGACCTGCACGTCGTCGTCGGGGCTCAGCAGCCCGCGGAACGTCAGGCTCTCCACCAGCGCGGACAGACTCAGGTGCCCCACATACGTGCCGTGGCCGTGCCTGACCTCGACGATGTCGAGCGCGTGCAGGATCTTGACGGCCTCGCGGACGCTGGACCGGCTCGCGCCGAGCGCCTCGCACAGCTCCGTCTCCGTGGGCAGCGGATCGCCGGGGTGCAGCCGGTTCTCGAGGATGTACCGCTTGATGCCGTCGGTGACTTCCTGCCGCAGCAGTGGCCGGACCGGCCTGATACCGGGCATGAGCGGTCTCCCCACCTCTGAACGCGCCTGGACCCGCCGCCCGGGCCGCTTCCACGCTACCAAGGCGTCGGACATCAGATGTCCCGGGTCGGACGAGCATGGGCATGGGCTGTGCGCCCCTCGTTCAAGGTGTCGGGCCGCCCTCGCCCCCGAGGAACAGGGCACCCTCGGGCTCCCGTCGACCGCCGGTCTGATGCCAGTAGTCGCGCGTCTCGACGGCGAGCCCGTCGGCGCGGAACCGTACGAACACGCAGCCCGCCAGCGTCGAGGTCTCGCCGCCCTCCTCTGCCACCACCCGGAACTCCGCCACGGTCAGTCCCTCAGGGCCGACCACCGGCGGTCCGAACTGCACGTCGAGCGGGCGCTCGCCCTCGAACGACCAGCGCAGATAGTCGGCCAGCTCCACCCGGCCCCGGTGCGGCGCCCTGAACGGCATCGAGCGGTGCACGCAGTCCTGCGCGTAGAGCGCGAGGAGCGCCGGGACGTCGTGCCGCGCCCACCCCCGCTCCCAGGTCTCGACGAACCGCAGTGCCGCGTCAGCTGTGTCCATGCCGGTGCGAACGCGCCCCCGTGGCGCCGTCATTCCTCGGGGCTCGCCGGCTTCTCGTGGTCGCCCTCCTCGACGGCGGGCGGTGGGGGACCGGGCTGCTGGGCCCGTTCAAGGAAGCGCAGGAGCTCCACCGGGAAGGGGAGCACGAGGGTCGAGTTCTTCTCGGCGGCGACGGCCACCACGGTCTGCAGGAGCCTCAGTTGGAGCGCCGCGGGCTGTTCGGACATCTGGGCTGCGGCCTCGGCGAGTTTCTTGGAGGCCTGGAGTTCGGCGTCGGCGTTGATGACGCGGGCACGCCGCTCACGGTCGGCCTCGGCCTGTCGCGCCATGGACCTCTTCATCGTTTCGGGCAGTGACACGTCCTTGATCTCGACCCGGTCGATCTGCACGCCCCAGCCGATGGCCGGGCTGTCGATCATCAGCTCGAGGCCTTGATTGAGCTTCTCGCGGTTGGAGAGCAGGTCGTCCAGGTCGCTCTTGCCGATGATCGACCGCAACGACGTCTGGGCCATCTGTGAGACGGCGAACCGGTAGTCCTCGACCTGCACGATCGCGTTGGCCGCGTCGACGACCTTGAAGTAGATGACGGCGTCGACCCGGACGGTGACGTTGTCGCGGGTGATGCCGTCCTGGGCGGGCACCGGCATGGTCACTATCTGCATGTTGACCTTGTGCAGCCGGTCGATGCCGGGGACGACGGTGGTGAACCCCGGCCCGCGGACCGCGCCGTGCAGCCGGCCCAGGCGGAAGACCACGCCTCGCTCGTACTGCTTGACCACGCGGGCCGCCGCGGCGGCATAGACGGCGCCGAACGAAGCGGCTGCGACCGCGGCCGTGAGCAGTTCCGCCAGCATGGCGACCCCCTGACTTTTGAGTCGTCCAGCTCGATGTGCGGCGGCCGGCTCGGGGTGTCTGAGCCGGCGCGATGTGCCTAAGCAGGCTGGTGTGCCTAATCCACGATATGCCCGAAATGTTCAATGGGGCGAGGAGTGCGGGTCGGTCACGGGGAGTGACCGCATCCGGCCCTCCGAGGGCCGGCAGACCCGTACTCGCGGCGGGCGGCCGGCCCGCCGCCACGGACCCAACTCCCGGCCGGGCCACGGCGACGGCTGGGGTAGTGTTACCGCTCCCAGCAGCGCTTCGGCCGAGGAGGTGAGCCCCATTACCGCTGTGTCAGGTCGGGTGCTCCCTTCACACGCCCCCGCTGTCCACCGGACGTAGGTGGCCGCAGGTCATCGGGAGCCCCATCGGCATCCCGAAAGGTCACGCTTCATACATGTCGGTTCAACCGTCACTCTCGCCACATCACCCCGACATCGTCGCCGGCCTGCGCGCCGCAGGCTGCGTCTTCGCCGAGGAAGAGGCGGACATCCTCCTGTCGACGGCCCGTACGCCGGACGAACTCGCCGCGATGGTCGAGCGCCGCGTGGAGGGCCTCCCCCTCGAACACGTCGTCGGATGGGCGGAGTTCTGCGGTCTGCGCATCACACTGGAACCCGGTGTCTTCGTCCCGCGGCGCCGCACCGAGTTCCTCGCCCGCCAGGCGGCCGCCCTCGCGCCCGCCGGGGCCGTCGTCCTCGATCTGTGCTGCGGCAGCGGGGCCGTGGCCGTGGCACTCGCCACCCGCGCCGAACCCGCCGAACTCCACGCAGCCGATCTGGACCCGGCAGCGGTGCGCTGCGCCCTGCGGAACGTGTCGCCGTTCGGCGGCGAGGTCCACGAGGGCGACCTGTACGGGCCCCTGCCCGCCGCGCTCAGGGGCCGCGTCGACATCCTGGCCGCCAACGGCCCGTACGTCCCCACGGGCGATGTCGCCCTGCTCCCGCCCGAGGCCCGCGACCACGAGCGGCGCATGGCGCTCGACGGGGGCGCCGACGGGCTCGACATCATGCGCCGCGTCGCGGCAGGCGCCCCTCAGTGGCTGGCCCCGGGCGGGCACCTCTTCGTCGAGACCAGCGAACAGCAGGCCGCCGAGGCCGTCGCGGCGGTCACCCGCAGCGGTCTGGCGGCTCGGGTGGTGACGGACGACGACCTGTACGCCACCGTGGTCATCGGGACGAAGCGGGGTGCGGTGGGGGAGGGGTAGCGCGCCGGCGCGGTGGGAGCTAGGGGGTACACCCCGTGTCCCCCTGGCCCGCCCGGCTCGGGACCCGGCGCGTTCGTGTCCAGGTGAGGAGTTCGTCCGCAGGCCAGGTGTTCACCACGCGGTCGGCCGGTACCTCGCACTCCTCGGCACGGGCGCAGCCGAGGGGCTGCCAGTCGAGCTGGCCCGGCGCGTGCGCGTCCGTGTCGACGGAGAACAGCGTGCCCGCGGCCACGGCCTCGCGCAGCAGCCTGCGAGGCGGATCGAGGCGCTCGGGGCGACTGTTGATCTCGACCGCGGTGCCCGACTCCGCGCACGCCGCGAACACGGCTTCCGCGTCGAACTGCGACTCCGGGCGGCCCCGTCCCACGCCGTTGCGTCCCGTCACGAGCCGCCCCGTGCAGTGCCCGAGCACATCGGCGTGAGGGTTCGTCACCGCGGCGACCATCCGGCGCGTCATCGCCGGCGCGTCCATGCGCAGCTTGGAGTGCACCGACACCACGACGACGTCGAGCCGGCCGAGGAGTTCGGGTTCCTGGTCGAGGGATCCGTCGGCGAGGATGTCGCACTCGATGCCGGTGAGCAGCCGGAAGGGCGCCCAGCGCTCGTTCAACTCCGCCACTACGGCCAGCTGTTCACGTAGCCGCTCCGGCGACAGGCCGTGCGCCACGGTCAGGCGCGGCGAGTGGTCGGTCAGGACGGCCCACTCGTGACCGAGGGCGATCGCCGCGCGGCCCATCTCCTCGATGGTGCTGCCGCCGTCCGACCAGTCGGAGTGCAGATGGCAGTCGCCACGCAAGAGCGCGCGCAGCCGCTCACCGCCCTCGGCGAGCGGCGCCGCGGCGCCCTCGCTCTCCAGGCGCGCCAGATAGGCCGGCACCTCGCCCGCCAGCGCCTCCCGGACCACCTGCGCCGTCTTGGGCCCGACTCCCTTGAGTGATTCGAGCGTCCCGGCCGCGGCGCGCTCGGCCACCTCCCCGTCGGGCAGCGCGCCGAGCACCTGGGCGGCGGTGCGGAAGGCTCCGGCGCGATACGGCGGGGCCAGTGTGCGCTCCAGGAGAAAGGCGACCCGCTCCAGCGCCTCGACGGGTTCCATCGCCATGGCCTTCGCCACCTCCCGCTCCCGCGTCGCGTACCGCTTCCTCCAGTTCCTCCAGCGTGGCGCACCCCCGTGTGCGCCGCGACACGCGGGAGTCCGAGGACGGCCGGGGGCCCATTGCCTACGCCGCATGCTCCGGCGTCCGGACGGGTCGGTCGCCGGACACCCGGGACCACCACACGCCCTCCCCGCGCGTCAGGCCCGGCAGAGCGAGCTCGGCCCCACGTACTTCGCGGGCCGGGAGCGAGCCCGTGACGACCCAGGAAGTGGTGCCGCCCGTCGTGTCGCCGAACTCGGCCTCCGCGGCGGACAGGCGGGCGGTCACCGCGGCGAGCGTGTCCAGCGGGATCTCCGCCTCGAACGCGTGCACCGGTTCGTGCACCGTCGTCCCCGACCGCTCCAGCGCGCGCCGCAGGACGAGCCGCGTCAGGCCCCGGAAGTCCCCGGCGACACTGACCGGCGACAAGAACCCGGAGCGCACGAGTGTCACCCGGCAGTCCGTGACGGGCCACCCGAGTGGCCCCTCGCCGAGTGTCGCGTGCACCGTGTCCTCGACGGCCTGGTGGAACGCGCGGGGCAGCGCGCCCAGCTCCGTCTCGTACGAGAAGACCCGCCCGGAACCACGCGGACCCGGCTCCACGCGCAGCCCGACCGTCGCGCAGAATCCCGTCTCGCGGTGGTGCGTGATGTCCTCGTACACCTCGACGGTGCCTGCGGGGCGCTCGACGCAGCGGATGCGGCTCGGCTCGAAGACGGCCTCGATGCCGTAGTCCTGGACGAGGGTCGCGGCCAGGACCTCCTTCTGCACCTCGCCGTAGAGCAGCAGGGCCGTGCTCCCGTCGGGCGCGGGCTCCGCGTGGATGAGCGGATCCTGCCCCGCGATGTCGAGGAGCGCGCTCCGCAGCGCCGCCGAGCGGCCGGGGCGAACGGCCCGCACGAGGGTCTCCAGCGTGGGCGGCGCGAAGCCCGGCGCATGGCCGCGGCCGTCGCGCGGGCCGAGCCGGTCGCCGACCCGGACGTCGGGCACGCCCCGCAGCTCAGCGATGTTTCCGGCAGTGAGGGTGCCGGCCGTTCGCCCCACCACGTCGAGACCGGTGACGCGTCCGGGAATCTCGGTGACAGAGCCGTCGGACGCGTCCCGCAGGAACGTCACACGTTGACGCTCCTTCAATTCACCCTCGTTCAGGCGGAGATAGGCCACCCGCTCGCCTGCCGGGCCTCGGCGTACCGCGAAGACCGTGCCGCGCGGTACGGCTCCGGGAGACGGTACGGCCGACGGGTGGGGGATCAACCGGGGGACTTCCTCGATGAGTTGGGCGACGCCCTGGCCGCCGAGGGCCGAGCCGAACAGGACGGGGTGCACGGAGCCGTCCGCCGTGCGTGCCGCCAGGACGCGGCGCAGGTCGGCGGCGGTCGGCTCGGGACCGTCGACCAGACCTGCGAGCACCGAGTCGTCGACCTCGGCGAGCGCTTCCGCGACAGCGGCCCGTGCGACCGGGTCGGTGAGACGCCGCGGGACCGTCCGGGCCGACGGGGTGCCGGCGTCGTGGACCTCCGTGAGCGGCACGACGTGCGGGGTCAGGCGGCGGCGGACGTCGTCGAGCAGCGCCTCGTCCCGCGCGCCCGCCCGGTCGATCTTGTTGACGAAGACGAGGGTGGGCAGCCGCAGCCGGCGCAGGGTCTTGAGGAGGACACGGGTCTGGGCCTGGACGCCCTCCACGGCGGACAGCAGCAGCACGGCGCCGTCGAGGACCGCGAGAGCGCGCTCGACCTCGGCGATGAAGTCCGAGTGCCCGGGGGTGTCGATGAGATTGATCTGGATGTCGCCGATGGTGAACGCGGCGACGGCCGAGCGGATCGTGATGCCGCGCTGCCGCTCGATGTCGCCGGTGTCGGTACGGGTGTCGCCCGCGTCGACGCTGCCGAGACGGGTGATCGCGCCGGTGTCGAAGAGGAGACGCTCGGTGAGGCTGGTCTTACCGGCGTCGACGTGGGCGAGAATGCCGATGTTCAGGGTGTGCCGCGTGGGCTGGGAAAGCATGGAAGGTCGAGTCCTCGAAAGAGTTCGTCCGGTCAGGGCGCTGAACTGCTTCGAAGGAATGACGCATTCCGTGCTCCAGGGCTGTCGGGGGCGTGGCCCGACCATGATGCGGCGCGACCGGCAGACCCGCGCAACTCATTTTCCGTGGCGCGGCGCGGCCTGACGCGGCCCGGCGCCCCGCCGGTTCCCTCGGACGGGTCAGTCGGCGAAGTGCCTCACGTACCGCTTCTGCCAGGGTGTTTCCACGGCGTGCGCGGCGTAGTTCCGGCGGACGAACTCCACGGCGCGGTCGGCAGGTACGCCGTCCAGGACGGCCAGGCAGGCGAGCGCCGTCCCGGTCCGCCCGCGGCCACCGGCGCACGCGAACTCGACCCGCTCCCCGGCGGCCCGCTCCCACGCGTCCGAGAACACCTCACGGGCCTCCTCGCGGCTGCTCGGCAGTCGGAAGTCGGGCCAGCGCAGCCACCGCGACTCCCACGGGACGTCGGGCGGCCGCCGGCCGAGAAGATGCACCGCGTACGAGGGAGAGGGACCCGGCGGGAGCGGGCGGCGCAGACCGCGCCCGCGGACCGTCCGTCCGGAGGGCAGCAGCAGTACGCCGGCGGCGCCTGCCTCCCACGGGCTCGCGGCGCTTGTCCCGGACGGCGGCCCGGAGTCGAACTCGTTCATCTGCGCTCCCGTCGGTGAACAGCGTCGGTCCCCCATCATGTCCAGGACGAGCCATCGTCTCCCGAAATCCCGCGACTTGATCGCCGGGCGGTGCCAGACTCGACGGACGCGTGACCACGACTCAGCTGACCATGACCGCGACTCCACGACTCATCCACGGAGGCCGTACGCGTGACCGAGAAGCCGCGCCTCGAGGTGGCCGGGCGCGCGCTCGTGCCGCTGCTCGCGACGGTACTTGTCCTGCTGCTCGCGGGGACCTGGCTCCTGTCGGGTGCCCTCGTCGAGGCCGCCGGGCCCTTGACGGTCGCGACGGGGCGCACCGCCGTGTGCTGCGTCGTCCTCACCGCCTTCGCCGCCGCCCGCTCCTCGGGGCGCAGGCAGCTGCGTGAGGTGGTCCAACGGCCGTGGCTGGTATGCCTGTTGGCCCTGCTCGGATTCGCCGGATACGCCGCGGGCACCCTCCTGGCCATCCCGCGCGTCGGCACCTCCCTCACGAATCTCGTCGTCGCTCTCATGCCGTGCGCGGGCGTGGCCATCGGCGCGCTCTGGTTCGGCGAGCGTGCGAGCCGACGCTCCGTGACCGGCGCCCTCATCGCGACGGCGGCGGCCGGCGCGTACGCGGCGCTCGGCGGCCAGGGCACCCTCGACGCACCGGGCCTGCTCCTGGCGCTCGCCGGGATGTTCGGGTTCGCGGTGTACGGGTTCCTCTACCGGCGCACGCTCGCCGGTCTGCCGCCGCTGGCCGTACTTCCGGTGCTGCTCGCCGCCGCCACCGTGATGCTGCTGCCCCTCACCCTGCCGGGGCTCCGGGCGCATCCGCCGACGGCGGCGCAGTGGGCGGGCATCGCGCTCCTCGGTGGTGCCGTGTACGCCCCCGCCTATCTGGTGCAGCACCGGCTGATCCTGCTCAAGGGGCCCGTTTTCACCGCCGCCGTCCAGCTCGCCGTGCCGTTCACGGTGCGCATCGGCGACTGGGCCCTGGGCACGGCGGGTGCTCCGGGGCTCACCGAGGCCGCGCTGCTGGCCGCCGCGTGCGCGGGCATCGCTCTCGTCACGCTGGAGCGGCGACGGCCCGGGAGCGATGTGAGTGCTCCCGGGCCGTCAGTGACTCCCGATTCCGTTGGACGGACCGACTCTTCCGGGGCCGCGTTGCCTACTACGTTGCCCGGTTGGCCTTCATCGACAGGCTCGCGCACAGGAGCCCGAGCACGAAGATGAGACCACCGATGATCACGTTGTTGAGGATGACGCCCAGGTCGGGGCTGGAGCCCACGATCCACGGCGCGATGATCATCCAGGCGCCCATGGCGCACATGGCCCAGCTGAGGCCGTACATCCGGGTCGGAGTGACGGCGAACCCGATGGCCAGGACTGCGATCGCGATGCCCATGATCAGGTTATGGGTCGCGAGCAGGGGCTGGCTGGCGCTGTAGTGGACCACCAAGGGGGAGATGGCGCAGTAGAGACCGATCAGGAAGACCGGTGCGTCCATGAGCGCCACATCGCGGCCACCGAGTACGCGCGCGTACCGGTCCCGCATTTCCGAGATGTCAGGGTGACTGGAGAGGTCAGGCCTGTGGTGAAGGTCGGCCATGAGAATCGACTCCTTAGGTTCTCGAAGTCTGACCGCGTCGCGCGGCGGACTGCCACGCACCCTCATTCTGCGCTTATTCATTCCTTATGTGTACTTGTGGCGGGAAAGAGGTGCTGATTGGGGAGAATCGCCGCCTCGGCGAGGTCCGGGATCTCCGCGACGGTCACGCCCGCGTCCTCCAGGATTCCGATGCCGTCGGCGCCCGCCACGAAGGTGTCGGGCTCGCGCCAGGCCGTCACCACGCGCCGCGCGCCCGCGTCGAGGATGAGCCGGGCGCAGGGCTCGGGCCGTGACGCGCGGCGGGCGCAGGGTTCGAGGCTGCTGTAGACGGTGGCGGTCCGCAGCCGCGGGTCCGCCGGGTCGATCTTGGCGAGCGCGGCCTCCTCGGCGTGCACGACCGGGTCCCCGCCCTCGCGCGAATATCCGCGTGCCAGCTCCGTGCCGTCACTCGCGACGATCACCGCGCCGACGCTGAACGCCGTTTCGGAAGGCGGGCAGTCCGAGGCGAGGGCGCAGGCGAGGGCGAGCCAGTGCCGGTCGGCCGCCGTGGGGGAGTCGTCGGTGCCGGGCGCGCAGGGCGCGTACCGCATCAGCACCACGTCGCCGACCGGCCGGGTCTCCAGGAGCCGCATCCGGTGCCGACTGCCGCCGGGGTACGCGCCGGGTCCGAAGAGGCGGGGCGCGTCCGGTTCACCCACGACGAGCGGTGCCACCGCCAGCTGCACCTCGTCGGCCAGGCCGCGCTGGAGCAGCTGGGTGTGGACCCGGGTGCCCCCTTCCACCATCAGGCGCCGCACACCGTGCGCGGCGGCCAGGTCGTCGAGCAGACTCGCCCAGTCGACGGTGCTCCCGAGGGCGGCCACCTCGGCGAGCGGGCCGAGCCGCTCCCGCGCGAGTACCGCCCCGGCGTCGGTCGTGTAGACGACCTTGTCGCCGCCCGTCGTCCAGAACGGGTCCCCGGCGTCCAGGTCACCCGACGCGGTCACCGCCACCTTCAGCGGATACGCGGGCAGTCCCGCGGCCACCCGGTCGGCGCGCCGTTGCTCGGACTTGACCAGGAGCCGCGGCCGGTCGGCCCGCAGAGTGCCCGCTCCCACGAGGATCGCGTCGCACGAGGCGCGCACCGCGTCGACCCGGTCGAAGTCCTCGGCGTTGGACAGGAGCAGGCGCTCGGGCCCCGCGTCGTCGAGGCAGCCGTCGAGCGAGACGGCCGCCGAGAGGAGGACGTAGGGGCGGGACGGGCGGGACGGCTGGGACATGGCGGCTCCGGGTCCGGGAAGCGAGGAGGGCGGCGGGGCGAGAGCTGTGCTGCTTCAACCTTCGAACACTATCCGGGACCTGCCGCGGCCGAGGCGGTCGTCAGCGCAGCCGCATCGGCCGCAGTGGCACCTTACATTCCTTGACCGGCATATAACCAATGCGGCATATTGACGTCATGCCCGCATCCGCCGTCTGGACCGCACTCGCCGACCCGCACCGCCGCGTCATCGTCGCGCTGCTGCTCGAGCGTCCGCGGCCCGTCGGTGAGATCGTCGAGGCGTGCGGCCTGAGCCAGCCCAGCACCTCCAAGCACCTGCGGGTACTGCGCGAGGCGGGCCTGGTCGACGTCGAACAGGAAGCCCAGCGCCGCGTCTACCGCCTGCGGCCCGGACCCGTCGCCGAGCTCGACGCCTGGCTCGAGCCCTACCGGCGCCTGTGGAACGACCGCCTCGACGCACTCGGGCGCCGCCTCGACGCCCACGCCCCCGAGGACGACGAACCAGCGAAGGACTGAAGGCCATGACCACCCCGCACCCCGCACCCACCGGCAGCTACGCCCCGCTCGACGACGGCCGCCCCGCCGTCCGCTTCACCCGCACGTACGACCACGCGATCGAGCGTGTCTGGCGTTACGTCACCGACCCCGCCGAGCTCGCACACTGGTTCCCGTCCCAGGTCGAGATCGAACTGCGCCCCGGCGGCGTGATCCGTTTCCACGGCGACCCGAACATGCCCGAGTCGACCGGCCGCGTCCTCACCGTGGACGTCCCGCGCCACCTCTCCTTCAGCTGGGGCGGCGACGAACTCCACTTCGACCTGGAGGCGCTCGACGTGGCGCGCACCCGCTTCACCCTGACCAACGTCCTGGAGGCCGCCGACACCGCGGCCCGCAACGCCGCGGGCTGGGAGATCTGCCTCGCCGCCCTGGACGCGGCCGACCGCGGCGAGAGCTTCGACGGCCCGCATGCGGGAACGCTCGTCCCGTGGAAGGTCCACTACGACGCTTACGTCGCGGCCGGACTGCCGTCGGGGGCGCCGGTCCCGGGCATGGACGAGGCGTAGGCCTTGTCCCTTACGCGGAGTCGCCCGGCGCGGCGGCGCGCGGCGGCCACACCCCGGGCAGCAGCACGCCCGACGCGTAGGCGCGCGCGACCAGTGCCGTACGGTTCGTCGCGCCCCACCGCTGGGACAGGCGCCGCAGGTGGTAGTTGACGCCGTCCGTGGTCAGGCCCGTGTCGCGGGCCGCCTGCGCCGTGGTGGCACCGGCGGCCAGGAGCTCCAGGATGCGTGACTCGGCCGCGCCGGCGGTTGCCCGCGGCCGGTCGGGAGCGGCCGGGCGTTCGCCGACGACCCGCAGCATGACGAGCAGATCCGGCGTCCGTTCGACGGTGTCGCTGACCGGATCCACGGTCAGCTCGCCCTCCCGCAGTGCGCCGTCCGGCGTCTCCCAGGCGACCGAGACCTGATAGCGGGAGCGCCGCCGCAGTCGCAGCGCCTCGGCGATCCGGTGGAGCTGCGACTCGTCCCGCGGGCGGAACAGGTGCAGGATGTCCCGGCCCTTCAGGCGGCCGGGGGTGGTGTCGCACTCGCCGGCCATGGCCGCGTTCGCCAGCATGATCGTCCCGCGTGGTCCGCACACCGCGACGGGCATCGGGATCCGGTCGAAGAGCAGCATCGCGCGATTGCGCCACAGCACCCCGTCCATCGCGTACCCCTTCCCACGTGGCGTTTCATGTCGCGGCCGGACTCTTTACACCTTCGGACCCTTTTCACCTGCGGTCCCTTGTCACGTCCGGCCGACGAGCGCAAGCGCGGCGCGCCGCAGGTCACTACACAATCATGTAGTGCGGCGGCCCGGCCCGGCGGGGCCACGGGATCAAGCTGGACGGGCACCGAACCCCGTACCGCGAAAGGCAGTTGCCGCCCCCATGCCCGACTCCGCGCTGCTCCCGCCGGCCCCCACCGACGGCCTTCCGCTCATCGACATCTCCGCCACCGGCCCGGGACCCGCGCCCCTCCAGCAGGCCATGGAGCTGTCCCGCCGCCACGGCCCCGCACTCGTGCGCAGGCTGCACGGCCGCGACGCCCTCTTCGTCAGCGACCTCGACCTCGTCACCGAACTCGCCGACGAGACCCGCTTCGCCAAGCACGTGGGCCCCGCGCTGGAGAACGTCCGCGCCTTCACCGCCGACGGCCTCTTCACCGCCTACAACGACGAGCCGAACTGGGCCCGCGCCCACGACATCCTCATGCCCGCCTTCGCCCTGGGCTCCATGCGGACCTACCACCCCGTCATGTACCAGGTGTCCCGCCGCCTCATCGAGTCCTGGGACCGCGCCGCGCACGCGGGCAGCCCCGTGGACGTACCGGGCGACATGACGCGGATGACCCTCGACACCATCGGACTCGCGGGCTTCGGCTACGACTTCGGGTCCTTCGAGGGATCCGAGCCGCACCCCTTCGTGGAGGCCATGGTCCGCTGCCTCGAATGGTCGATGAAGCGGCTCGCCCGCACGCCCGGAACAGACCACTCGGCCGCCGACGCCGCGTTCAAGGCCGACGCCGACTATCTGGCGCAGGTGGTCGACGACGTCATCACGGCGCGCACCGACGCACCCGAAGGCGACGACCTGCTCGGCCTGATGCTCACCGCCCGCCACCCCGACGGCAGCGCGCTCGACACGGCGAACATCCGCAACCAGGTCATCACCTTCCTCATCGCGGGCCACGAGACCACCTCGGGCGCGATGTCCTTCGCCCTGTACTACCTGGCCAAGCACCCGGCCGTACTCGACCTCGTACGCCGTGAGGCCGACGCCCTGTTCGGGGACGCGGCCGACCCCGAGCCCAGCTTCGACGAGGTCGGCCGGCTCACCTACACGCGGCAGGTGCTGAACGAGGCGCTGCGCCTGTGGCCGACCGCCGCGGCGTTCAGCCGGCACGCGCGTGAGGACACGCTCCTCGGCGGCCGCATCCCGTTGCGTGCCGGGCAGGCGGTCACCGTGCTCACGCCGATGCTGCACCGGCAGCCCGTGTGGGGAGACAACCCGGAGCTGTTCGACCCCACCCGGTTCACGCCCGAGGCGGAGGCCGCGCGCTCGCCGCACGCCTTCAAGCCGTTCGGAACCGGTGAACGCGCCTGCATCGGGCGGCAGTTCGCGCTCCACGAGGCGACGATGCTGCTCGCTCTCCTGGTGCACCGCTACCGTCTCGTCGACCACGCCGACTACGAGCTCACGGTCAAGGAGACCCTGACGCTCAAGCCCGAGGGCTTCACCCTCACGCTCGTCCCGCGCACCTCCGCCGACCGGAACCACCCGGCCCTGCCGGGCCACGCGCCCGTGGAGGAGCGGACCGCCGCGCCGGACACGCTGCCCGCCCGCGTGCGGCCCGGCACCGGGGTCCTGTTCCTGCACGGCAGCAACTACGGGACCTGCCGCGGCCTCGCCGAGCAGCTCGCCGACGACGTCGCCGCGCTGGGCTGCGACACGGCCGTCGCGCCGCTCGACACCCATGCGGGGGCACTGCCCACCGACCGCCCCGTCGTCGTGGTCGCGGCCTCCTACAACGGCCGGCCCACGGACGACGCGGCCGAGTTCGCCGCCTGGCTCGACGGTGCACAGGAAGGCGCCGCGCACGACGTCACGTACGCGGTCCTCGGGGTGGGCGACCGCAACTGGGCCGCCACCTATCAGCACGTACCGACGCGCATCGACGAACGGCTCGACGCGCTCGGTGGCACCCGCCTGTGCGAGCGCGCCGCGGCCGACGCCTCCGGCGACCTCAACGCCACCGTCCGCACGTTCACGACCGGGCTGCGCGCCGCGCTCCTCACCCAGTACGGGGACCCCGACGCGGCTCCTGCCGACACGGCTGAGCCCGAGGACGCGTACGAGATCCGGGAGATCGGCGGTGGGCCCCTCGATGTCGCGGCCGCCCGGCACGGGCTCGTCCCCTTCACCGTCACCGAGGCGAGCTCCCTCACCGCGCCCGACCACCCGCGCACCAAGCGCTTCGTGCGTCTCGCGCTGCCCGAGGGCGTCACGTACCGTACGGGGGACCATCTCACCGTGCTGCCCGCGCAGGATCCCGCGCTCGTCGAGCGGACGGCCGCCGCGTTCGGGGTGGATCTGGACACGGTCCTCGACATCCGGGCCCGGCGCCCGCGCCGCGACGGACTCGCTCTGGACCGGCCGCTGACGGTCCGTGAACTCCTCACGTTCCACGTCGAGTCGGGGCACGCCCCCACCCCGGCCCAGGTGGCACTGCTCGCCGAGGCGAACCCCTGCCCTCCCGAGAAGGCGGCGCTCGCGGGACTCGCCGACGACCCGCGTACGCTCGTCGAACTCGTGGAGGACCACCCCGCCCTGCGGGGTGCGCTGACCTGGCCGCAGCTCCTCGACCTCCTGCCGCCGCTGAAGCCCCGGCACTACTCGATCTCGTCGAGCGCCGAGCAGAGCCCCACGCACGCGGACCTCATGGTGTCCGTCCTCGACGCCCCGGCCCGCTCGGGCCGCGGCCGGTTCCGTGGCACCGGATCGACGTACCTGGCCGGGCTGCGGCCCGGCGATACGGTGCTCGCCCGCGTCCAGCCGTGCCGCGAGGTCTTCCGCGTCCCGAACGGCTCGGAGACCCCTGTCGTCATGATCGCCGCGGGAACGGGCCTCGCCCCCTTCCGCGGCGCCATCGCCGACCGCGCCGCCCTGCTCGCCGCCGGCACCCCGCTGGCACCCGCCCTGTGCTACTTCGGCTGCGACCACCCCCGAGGTGACTTCCTGCACGCCGACGAACTGCGTGCAGCCGAGGCCGCGGGCGCCGTCTCTCTGCGCCCCGTCTTCAGCGAGGCGCCCGAGGAGGGCCACGCCTTCGTCCAGCACCGAGTGGCTGCCGAGGCCGATGAACTGTGGGCGCTGCTCGGGGCCGGGGGACGCGTCTACGTCTGCGGTGACGGGGCACGGATGGCGCCCGGCGTGCGCGACGCGTTCCGCGCCCTGTTCCGGGACCGCACGCCGGGAGCCGACGACGAGGCAGCCGAACGCTGGCTCGCCGGTCTGGTCGCGGACGGACGTTACGTGGAGGACGTCTACGCGGGCTGAGTGCTCCGCACGGGAGGCACCGCGCCCCGGAGGCGGCGTACGGCTCGTGCCGCACGCCGCCTCCGGGGGACGAGGATCAGGAAAGGACCAGCTCAGGGTTGTACATGTCGAGCCAGAGCGCGAGGTCCAGCGTGCGTTCGAGCCCGCGCCGCGACGCCTGGCCGATCTGCGGCCCCTCACGGTGCGCGGCCTGCGTCACCCGCTCACGGTCGACCAGGTCGAACACCCGGTGCGAGGGCCGGGAGAGCAGATCCTTCGCGTGGTTCTGGAGAGCGACGGCGTACTTCGGGTCCTGCGTCGACGGATACGGGCTCTTCACCCGGTCGTACACCGACTTCGGCAGCACGTCCGCGGTCGCCTCGCGCAGCAGGCTCTTCTCCCGGCCGTCGAACGACTTCAGCGACCAGGGCGTGTTGTACACGTACTCGACGAGGCGGTGGTCGCAGAACGGGACCCGCACCTCCAGGCCGACGGCCATGCTCGTGCGGTCCTTGCGGTCGAGCAGGACCCGCACGAACCGGGTCAGGTGCAGATGGCACATCTTGCGCATCCGGTACTCGAAGTCGCTCTCGCCGTCCAGTCGTTGGATGCCGCGCACGGCGCCCGCGTAGCTGGCGCGGACGTATCCGTCGAGGTCGAGGGCGCCGGCCAGGTCACCGCGCAGGACGTCGGCGTCGTCGCCCATGTGCTGGGCCATGTGCACCAGCCACGGGTACGTGTCGGCGTTGCGCGCCTCTTCGTCGAAGAACTGGAGGTATCCGCCGAACACCTCGTCCGCGGACTCGCCCGACAGGGCGACCGTCGAGTGCTCCCTGATCGCCCGGAACAGCAGGTAGAGCGACGCGTCCATGTCGCCGAAGCCCGCGGGGATGTCACGGGCCCGGATCACCCGGGCGCGGACGTCCGGGTCGGCCAGCGCGTTCGAGTCGAGGACGATGTCGCGGTGGTCGGTGCCGGCGGCCTTCGCCACGTCGTGCACGAACGGGGTGTCCGGTGTGCCGCGCATCTCGTCGGCGACGAAGTTCTCCGTCTGGCCCACGAAGTCCACGGCGAAACTGCGTACGGTCTCGCCCTGTGCACCGAGCTGCCGCGCCGCGATCGCCGTCATGGCGGAGGAGTCGAGGCCACCGGACAGCAGCGTGCAGCGCGGCACGTCGGCGACGAGCTGGCGGCGCACGATGTCGTCGAGGAGCGAGCGCACGGTCGCGATCGACGTGTCGCGGTCGTCGGTGTGCGGGCGGGTCTCCAGCCTCCAGTACGCGTGCTGCCGCAGTCCGCTGCGGTCGACGGTCACGATGGTGCCCGGCTCCACCTCGTGCATTCCGTCCCAGACCGCGTGGCCAGGCGTCTTCACCATGGTGAAGAGCTCCCGCAGGCCGTCGAGGGTCACCCGCGACTTCGCGAGCGGATTGGCGAGGATCGCCTTGGGCTCGGACCCGAACAGGACACCGTCCGCAGTCTCGTAGAAATAGAAGGGCTTGATGCCCATGCGGTCCCTGATCATCACGAGCTTGTCCTCGCGGCCGTCCCAGACGGCGAACGCGTACATGCCGTTGAGGCGCTCGGCCAGCGCCTCGCCCCACTCCAGGTAGCCGCGCAGCACGACCTCGGTGTCGGAGTCGGTGGTGAACGTGTGGCCGCGTGCGGTCAGTTCGCTCCGGAGTTCCGTGTAGTTGTAGGTCTCGCCGGAGTACACGAGCGCGACGGTGCCGCGCGGTGTCTCGGCGGTCATCGGCTGACGCCCGCCCGGCAGGTCGATGATCGCGAGCCTGCGGTGGCCGAGCGCCGCGGGCCCCTCGGTCCACGTGCCGCGGTCGTCGGGGCCGCGGCACGCCATCGTCTGCGTCATCGCATCCAATGTGTCGGCAGAAGCGCGCAGGTCGCGGTCGAAGGAGATCCAGCCGGTGATGCCACACATACGTTCCTCCTGCATGCCGTACTGGCGCCGTACCAGTTGTAATCAGCACCTATATGTCGAGCATGTGACATGCACTGTGTACGGTCAACGCGCCGTTAACCCGGTGGAGGTACCTGACCCCATTGGTTTCGGCCGCACTTTGCGTGACCGGGTGGAACGATCCCCATTGCAAATCCCGGCGGCTCTCGGGTCGTTGCGGTACCGCGGGCCGGCCGAACGAGTGCGATCCGGCCAAGGGCAAAAACTTGATCAACCCCTGGCCGGACCCCGCGGTGCTCAGGCCGTCGCGGCCAGGGACTCGTCGAACGTCGCGGCGGCAAGGCCGAACGAGAGCGTCATGCCGATACCCGAGGTGACCGAGATGGCCCGTACCCCCGGTGCCATGTCGCGGACCAGGAGGGGGCCGCGGCCGCTGCTCGCGTAGACGCCCTGCCAGCGTTCCTTCACCCGCAGGTCGCCCGCGCCGAGGACCTTGGCCGCCGAGTCGAGCAGCAGCTGTGCCGTCGGCTCGTCCTCGAAGGGGATCGTGGTCCGGCCGTAGGCGTGGGAGTCCCCGACCAGGACCGTTCCGTCGGGCAGGCGGGTGAACATGACGTTCGCGACGACGTCGAGCAGCTCGGGGCTGTGGCCGGTGACTTCCTCGCGCAGCCGGGGACCCGACGGCATGGCGGTGAAGGCGTCGTAGCGCAGCATGGACGTGGCGGTCAGGATCGCCGCGTCCGTGCGGAAGGCGTCGGGCGCCGCGACGCGCGCCATGGTGAGCCGGCAGCGTTCGATGCCGTGCTCCTCCGCCGCCGTGGGGTACAGGCGGTCCAGGTCGTGGCCCACGCAGACGAGGATCCGGTCGCCGTGGACCGGGCCACGGCCGGTGTGGACGGTGCCCTCCTCGACGCCGTTCACGTTCGTGCCCCACACCACGGTGACGTTGGGCTGTATGGACAGCCATGCGGCCAGGTCCGGGGCGGCCTCGCGGGGGTTGACGCGCAGGTCGTCGGGGAGGAAGGCGCCGCCCACGATGTCGCCGATGTCGGCGCCCCGGCCGAGTTCCCCCGCGACCTCCTCGCGGGTCCGCAGCCGGACGGTGTCCGCGCCGCGCTCCTCGCGCAGTTCCTCCAGGACCGCCAGCTCCGCCTGGGACCTCGCCACCACGAGCGCGCCGGCCTCCTTGGCCCACAGGCCCGAGCTCTTCGCGGCCTCCAGCCACCCCGCTCGCGAGCGGTAGGCGAGTTCCAGCAGGTCGCCGCGCTGTGCCGTGATGCAGCAGTGCCCGAAGTTGCGCACCGAAGCCCCTACGGGCTGCCAGTCCCGCTCGATGACCGTGACGGTCAGGCCGCGCCGGGCGGCCTCGAAGGCGTGGGCCAGGCCGACCACCCCGGCACCGACGATGACCAGGTCACTGCGGCCGCGGGGCAGGTCGGCGGCAGGCGAAGGGGCGGAGGGGGACGCTGTCGTGAAGCTCATGGATTGCAGCGTGCGAGGTCCGGGGCGCATGGGGCAATACTTGTGTGTACAAGTTTTCCGTCTGTTTACCTTCCGTGCCCCGGAGCGGGGTGAACGACTCCGAAACGTCACGGCTCTGCCCCCTTGCGGCCACGTGCGGGCCTTGAGAAGTGGCCGGTCGAGCTGCGATAGTCATCTTGTGAAGACAAGTAAGGGAGTGCCGCTCCACGAGCAGCTCGGCGCCGAGTTCCTGCGGCGTATCGAGTCCGGAGAGTGGCCGGAGGGCGAGCCGGTCCCGAGCGAATCCCAGCTCTGCGAAGAGTTCGGGACCTCCCGCGGGCCGGTCAGACAGGCCTTGTCGATACTGCGGTCTGACGGGCATCTCGTCGGCGGCCGGGGCAAGCCGCCCGTCGCCCGGCGGGCGGCCCCGTCGCAGCCCTTCGCGTCGCTCATGTCGTTCACGCAGTGGGCGAGATCGATCGGCCGTGAGCCGGGGCAGCTGACCGTCGAGGTCGCCCGCCGCCGGGCCTCCCCGGAGGCCGCCGCACGGCTCGGCCTCGACGAGGGCGAGCCCGTGGTCGACCTGGTCCGGCTGCGCCACCTGGACGGCGTGCCGGTCATGGTCGAGCGCTCCACGTTCGTGCTCCACGTCGGCCGGCACCTGTTCGACATGGACCCCGACGCGGGCTCGATCTACGAGGCCCTGTGCGGGCGCGATGTCGACCTGCACCACGCCCGTCACACCATCGACGCCATCGCCGCCGACGCACAGGACGCGTCGCTCCTCGGCATCGAGCCGGGCGAACCCCTGCTGCGCGTAAGGCGGTTGGCGTTCTCGCGGGACGGCGTGCCCCTGGAGTACGCCGACGACCGCTATCTGCCGACGCTCGCCAACTTCACCATCGAGAACACCGCCGAGGGACACACCGTCGTCGGCCGGTACCGCACTGACGAGGAGAACCCCAGTGATTGAACTCGCCGTATTCGACATGGCAGGCACGACGATCGACGAGTACGGCGCGGTGTACGAGGCGCTGCGCCACGCCGTCGAGTCGACCGGCGTGACGGTCGACGCGCAGGACCTGCAGACGTGGATGGGCACCGACAAGCGCGAGGCCATCGACGCCCTGGTCCGCCTCGGCGGCGGCACCCCCGACGCGGAGCTGGTCGAGCGGCAGTACGGGGTCTTCCGGGCGTTCCTGAAGGAGCGCTACGACGAGGCCCCGCCGCAGCCCATAGCCCAGGCCGACAAGGCCCTCGCCGAACTGCGCGCCCGGGGCATCAAGGTCGCCCTGACCACCGGGTTCAGCGCCGACGTGGCCCTGCCGCTGCTCGCGTCGCTCGGCTGGTCCACGGACGAGGGCGGCAACCTCGACGCGGTCGTCACCGCCGACGAGGTCGTCCGCGGCCGCCCCGCCCCGTACATGATCCACCGGGCGATGGAGAAGACCGGCGTCGTGGACGTCCGCAAGGTGCTCGTCGCGGGTGACACCGTGGTCGACCTCGAGGCCGGACAGCACGCGGGCGCGGGCGTCGTCGTCGGCGTCCTCACCGGCCAGCTCTCGCGCACGGAGTTCGAGGCGCACCCGCACACGTACATCCTGGACAGTGTCGCCGAGGTGCCGGACATCGCGGAGGCTACGGCCGCGCGGTAGTCGTACAGAGAGGACACGTGGGCGGCAGTGCCCGGGCGAAGGCTCGCGCGGCTGCCGCCCACATCCCGTCAGTCCTCCGCCAGCGCCGCGTCCACGATCGACTGCGCCTGCGTCTGCACCTGGGCCAGGTGGTCGGGGCCGTGGAACGACTCGGCGTAGATCTTGTACACGTCCTCGGTGCCGCTCGGCCGCGCGGCGAACCAGGCGTTCTCCGTGGTCACCTTCACGCCGCCGATCGCGGCGCCGTTGCCCGGCGCGTGGCTGAGCCGTCCGGTGATGGGCTCGCCCGCGAGCGTGTCCGCGGTGATCGCGTCGCCGCTGAGCTCGGCGAGCCGTGCCTTCTGCTGCTTGGTCGCCTTCGCGTCCACGCGCGCGTACGAGGACGAGCCGTGCTCCGCGGCGAGTTCGGCGTAGTACTGCGAGGGAGTCTTCCCGGTCACCGCGGTGATCTCGGCCGCGAGCAGCGCGAGGAGGATGCCGTCCTTGTCGGTCGTCCAGACGCTGCCGTCCCTGCGGACGAAGCTCGCGCCCGCGCTCTCCTCGCCGCCGAAGGCGACCGACCCGTCGACGAGCCCCGGCACGAACCACTTGAATCCGACGGGGACTTCGAGCAGCTCACGGCCGAGGGATGCGACGATCCGGTCGATGACGGCGCTCGACACCAGTGTCTTGCCGATCGCGGCGTCGGACCGCCAGCCGGTGCGGTGCGTGGCCAGGTAGTGGATCGCCACGGCGAGATAGTGGTTCGGGTTCATGAGACCGGCGTCGGGCGTGACGATGCCGTGCCGGTCGGCGTCCGCGTCGTTCCCCGTCAGCAGGTCGTAGTCGTGCCGCTTCGCGAGGACGGACGCCATCGCGGGGGCCGACGAGGGATCCATCCGGATCTTGCCGTCCCAGTCGAGCGTCATGAACCGCCAGGTCGGATCCACCTCGGGGTTGACCACCGTCAGGTCGAGCCCGTACATCTCGCCGATCCGCGCCCAGTAGTGCACGCTCGCCCCGCCGAGCGGGTCGGCGCCGATGTGCAGTCCGGAGGTCCGGATGGCGTCGGTGTCGATGACGGAGCTCAGCTCTTCGACGTACCGCTCACGGAAGTCGTACAACTCCGGAGCCACGTCCTTCGTGCTGCGCACGTCCCGGTTGCCGTCGGCGAGCAGTTCGTTGGCGCGGCGTGCGATCCAGGAGGTCGCCGTGGAGTCGGCGGGGCCGCCGTGCGGCGGGTTGTACTTGAAGCCGCCGTCTCGCGGCGGGTTGTGGCTCGGCGTGATGACGATGCCGTCCGCCTGCCCGAGCTCGTCAGGCGCGGTGCTGTTCCAGTGCAGGATGGCGTGGCTGAGCGCCGGGGTCGGCACGTAGCTGTTGTGGATGTCGGCGAAGACACGTACACCGTTCGCCGCGAGGACGCCGAGCGCCGTGTGGAGCGCGGGGCGCGAGAGGGCGTGGGTGTCGGGCCCGATGAACAGCGGGCCCGTGATGCCCTCGGCCGTGCGGTACTCGACGATGGCCTGCGTGATCGCCGCGATGTGCTGTTCGTTGAACGCGCCGTCCAGGCTGGAGCCGCGGTGCCCGCTCGTGCCGAAGACGACGCGCTGCTCGGGGCGGTCCACATCGGGGACCTTGGTGAAATACGCGTCGACGAGTTCATCGATGTCGACGAGATCCTCCGGCCTGGCCTGGGTTCCTGCGCGCTCAGTCATGGGGGCATTCTCCCATCAGGGCCGCGCGCGACGCAGGACGGCGCAGGGGCCCGAAGCGCCGTGGACGCCCGGGACCCCCGGCCGGTGGACGGTCCGTCAGGACTGCTTCTTCGCCCGCTCCTTGACGATCGCAGCCAGCGTGTCGGCGATGTGCGCCTCGGAGGCGGCCTTGTCGATGCCGGACTCGGCGAGGGTGCCCGAGCCGTTCTCCTGCTCCAGGAGGGCCAGCAGGATGTGCTCCGTACCGATGTAGTTGTGGCCCAGGCGCAGCGCCTCGCGGAAGGTCAGCTCCAGGGCCTTCTTCGCGTTCGCGTCGAACTTGACTAGGCCGGGCACGTCGGAGACGGCCGGGGGCAGCGTGGCCGTGGCGTTCTGCCGGACGGTGTCCAGGAGCACGCCCTGTGCCCGGATGGCCTGCGCGGCTAGCCCCTCGGGCTCGGCGAGGAGGCCGAGCACGAGGTGTTCGGGCCGGATCTCGTCGTTGCCGGCGGCCTGGGCCTCGTTCTGCGCGGACATCACGACGTTGCGCGCCCGCGGGGTGTAGCGGCCGAAGCCCGAGCTGGGGTCGAGCTCGCCGCCCTCGCCGGAGGCCTTGGGCACGAACCTCTTCTGGGCGGCCTGCCGGGTGACCCCCATGCTCCTGCCGATGTCGGTCCAGGACGCCCCGGAGCGGCGGGCCTGGTCCACGAAGTGGCCGATCAGATGGTCCGCGACATCGCCGAGGTGGTCCGCGGCGATCACGGCGTCGGAAAGCTGGTCGAGTGCGTCGGTGTGGACTTTCTTGATGGCGTCGATCAGGTCGTCGAGACGTACGGGGTTGGTGAGGCCTACTGGCTCCGCAGATTCGGTCATGTGACAACCGTAGGTTGACAGTGTGAAGGTGTCAACCGTTGGTTGACAGTCGCTGGAGGCGTACTCGCCCACGCCGTAGGCTGCGCAGTCCACGACGTACCAACCACTGAATGAGGAGGGTCATGCCGTCGGCCCGAGTGCACCTTGCGGACGTGCTGCGCACGGCCGACGCGTCCCGGACGGGCGCCCTCTGGAAGCTCGACGGCGCGGCACGGCAGCTCGACGCCAACCTCGTCCGGTTGCCGGCCGCCACCGTCGTCACCGAGCACGTCGAACCGGATCTCGACGTCCTCCTCGTCGTCCTCGAAGGCGACGGATCGCTCCGGCACGCCGGAGAGGAGGAACAACTCGCCCCCGGCGCCCTGGTGTTCGTCCCGCGCGGTGAACGGCGCTCCGTGACGGCCGGCCCCGACGGCCTCGCCTACCTCACCGCCCACCGAAGGCGTCCCGGCCTGACCATCGCGCGGACGCCGGCCAGCGAGGGCGGCGAACCGGCTTGCCTGCTCAGCCGGATCTGCCCCGCTTGCGACCGGGTCTCCGAGGATCCCGCGGCGGCCTACTGCGCCCGCTGCGGCGCACGCCTGCCCACGTCCTGACGCGACCGGGCGGGCGTTCATCTTCGCCGGACGGTCCGGCCTGCGCCTCCCCACGCCCCCTCGCCCGTACGGTGCCGGGGACGAGCAGGACCGGGCGACCGCAGCGAGGGAGAACCACCCGACATGGCCGACTACCGCATCGAGACCGTCCGCAACGGCTTCCGCGACTGGACCGCGCGCAACGACCGCGGCGCCGAGGTCCGCATCGGCGCCGCCGAAGACCCCGACGTGCAACCGTCGTTCACCCCGGTCGAGCTGCTCCTCGCCGCGCTCGGCGGCTGCGGCGGCCTCGTCACCGACCGCACTGCCCGCACCGTCGAACACGACGGGCTGCGTATCGTCGTGGAGTCCGTGTCACGCCCCGAGGACGACGGCCGTGTCGGCGCGGTCCGAGTCAGCTACGAACTGGAGCTGCCCGAGGGCGACGAGCGCGCCGCCGACGCGTTCGCCCGCGGTGTGCGCCTGACCCACGAGAAGTACTGCACCGTCAGCCGGACCGTGGAACACGGCGCCCGGATCGAGGCGCGGCTCCCGGACGGCACGCTCGTCTTCATGGCGGGCTGACTCGCCGTCAAGGCGTGCTCACTCTCGCCTCCGAAGTGCGGTGACCGTCCGCGGCAGCGGCGGAGCCCGCGGCCGCCGCGCACGTGCACGGGCGAGTTCCAGGGCGAAGCCAGGCTCGGCCCGAAGTACCCGCCCAAGAAGTGGGAGGCCCCGGTCGGCCCGCCCCTGAAGGCCTGTCACCGCACGGGCTCCCTCAGCCCGAAGGCGTCCCTGAAAATTGGGAGGGGCCGGCGGACTCCGGCAGCTGGAAGTACCCGCCGAACGACGGGTTCACCGAGACCAACGGCCAGGTCGACCGCCGCCCCACGGAGCTGCGGCCCAGGCAGACGCTCGACGGTTCGGCTCGGAGTGCGGCCCTACGTGGCACCCGCCGGGGACGCGTACAAGAAGCGGGCGCTGCCGCGCGGAACCTCAACACCCTTGAGCCCGCCTACGCGTGCGACTATCACGTCTACGAGGTCGCCAAGCCGTTCTTCGTGTGGCAGGGCCCGATCGCGCCCCGGTTCGAGCAGCCCGGCGGCGGCCGGCAGATCAAGCTCGACCAGGTGTTCCTCAACGCCGGTGAGGGGCAGCGCCTCAACGTGAAGTGGCTCCTGGAACACGACTGCCTCGAGCCTGCGTAAGCACGATCGAGAGGGGAGGACGGCTCGTGGACCGGCACGCACTGGAGCGCGCTCTGCGCCAGGCCGCCGTGCCCCCGACCCACTACTGGATCGAGGGCGTCCCCGAACCGTCCCCCACCCCCACCGACTTCCTCTATCTGCGCGAGGAGCCCGGCGGGGGCTGGGAGACCGGAGCGTACGAGCGCGGCGCCCACGAGGCGATCGCGCGGCATCCCACGGAGGACGCCGCCTGCCCCCACCTGTGGCAGCTGCTGAACTGAGCGCCGCCCTGTGCGCCACCGCGTGCTTACGGCAGTGAATGCACCTTCGGACCAACGGCGTTGGACCAGGCGTTGCCCGCCGTCGCGTCCCAGTTCGTGGACCAGGTCATCGCGCCGCGCAGTCCGGGGTAGGTCTTCGCGGGCTTGAAGGAGCCGCAGCCGGTCCCGCGCGTCAGGCAGTCGAGCGCGTTGTTGACGACCGACGGGTCCACGTAGCCGCTGCCCGCGCCACGCGTGGACGCCGGTACGCCGAGCCCGACCTGGGACGGATCGAGACCGCCCTCCAGCTGGATGCAGGCGAGTGCGGTCAGGAAGTCGACCGAGCCCTGGCTGTAGACCTTGCCGTCGCAGCCCAGCATCGAACCACTGTTGTAGAACTGGGTGTTGACGACGGTGAGGATGTCCTTCACGTTCAGCGCCGTCTTGAAGTATTCGCCGGACGTCGACTGCATGTCGATGGTCTGCGGCGCCATCGTGAGGACCAGCTTCGCGCCGGCCTTCGCGGAGAGCTGGTGCAGGGCCTTGGACATATAGGTGGAGTTGAGGCCGTTCTCGAGGTCGATGTCGACGCCGTCGAACCCGTACTGCTGCATCAGGGAATAGGCACTGTCGGCGAACGCGGCGGCCGACGCGTCGCTGTTCACGGAGACGCTGCCCTTCTCGCCGCCGACCGAGAGGATCACGGACTTGCCCGCGGACTGCTTCGCCGCGATATCGGCCTTGAAGTCGGCGGCCGACGTGTATCCGACGGCGGGGTCGAGCGTGAAGGAGATCTGCCCGGGAGTGCTCGTCGCGTCGGCGAAGGACACCGCGATGATGTCGTACTGCGAGGGGACGTCACGCAGCTTCTGCACGGTGGCGCCGTTGTTGAAGTTCTGCCAGTAGCCGGTCACCGCGTGCTTGGGCACGGTCCCGCCGCCACCGCCGCCGGAGGCCGTGGTCCGCGCGGTGACGGCCGTCGATTTCGCGGACTCACCCGCCGAGTTGGTCGCACTGACCTGGAAGCTGTACGAGGTGGCGGCGGCGAGCCCGGTGACGGTGGTGGAGGCGCCGCTGACGGAGGCGACCTTGGAGCCGTCGCGGTAGACGTTGTATCCGGTGGCGCCGGAGACCGGATTCCAGGAGAGGTCGACCGAGGAGGAGGTCGCGGTGCCGGCCGCGAGCCCGGCGGGGACTGCCGGAACGACCACGGGATCGCCGCCGCCACCGCCGCCGTCCGGACCGAGCACACTCACGTCGTCGGCGTAATACGCGCTCTGCCCGTACCAGCCGTGCGTGTAGACCGTCACGGACGTCGTGTTCGCGCCGGTGGTGAAGGTGGTGGTCAGCTGCTGCCAGCCGGAGGACCCCGGCGTCCAGGTCGACACATCGGTGGTGCCGGTGCCGCTCGCTCCCAGGTACACGTAACTGCCCTGGACCCAAGAGCTCAGGGTGTACGTCGAGTTGGGCTTGACCGCGACGGCCTGGGAACACTGGGCGGTGTCCTGTGCGGTGGGTGTGCCCTGGAGCGCCCGGGCGCCGCCGTGCACGGGGGAGCCGACCACGGAACCGGTACCGGCGGAGCACGTCCAGTTGTTCAGGTCCGATTCGAATCCGGCGTTCTTGGCGACGTTGATGTCCGCGGCCTGCGCCGTGGTCGCCAGAGCGGTGACGCCGAGCGCCGCGGCCGCGGTGACGGCCAGCGCGCCCTCGATCCATCTGCGTGCACGGTCCACTTGCTGCCTCCGGTGGGGAGTGAAGGGGGCGGGAGTGAACGGTGGCCACCGCTGTAGGGCCCAAAGCTGGTCCAGACCAATCGAGTTGTCAAGACCTCGAACGACGTCGGCGCGCGCCCCAGGGTGGTCCGGGCGGTCCGGTTCGGGGAGCGGCTTGAGGGCTGACGCCAGGGGGTGTGGATACGGGGCCGCCGGCCTGGGCGTGGGTAGGGAGTGGCCGGCGGCCCCTCCGCGCAGGAGCCGTCAATCCTGTGCGGATTCCTCTCGTAGTGGACTGCGTGGTTCCGATGGCTGGAAGCGTGCGAACACAGTGACTGGGTGTGCCTGATTCACACGGGGCGCGAGCCGGGTTCAGAGGCGCTCGATAATCCCGCGCACATAGGCGGCCTGACCGGAGTGCTGAAGATCGTCCGAGATGACGCTCACCAGCCGCACGCCGAGTGTGACCGGCGGCGACCAGGTGTCGTCGACCACCTGGTCCAGGTCCGCGTCGGTCAGTTCTGCCAGGTGGGCGAGGGTGCGCGCGTGCACGGCGTCGAAGTAGCCGAGCAGCAGCTCGGCCGACGGGACCTGCACCGCGGCCACCTGTTTGTCGCTGTGGCCGTACCCCGTGTCGGAGGGCGGCAGGGCGAGATCGAGGCGGTCGGCCCAACCGTCGGCGAGCCAGACCTGATCGGTGTGGAAGGCGTCGGAGATGTGATCGTCCTGCACGCGTGAAAGGTGCCAGATCAGCCACGCGATCGAGTTGGAGTCGTCATTGAGGCGGGTGTTGAGTTCCTCGGCGGAAAGATCTTCCGCCGCCGAGTGAACCGTTTCGTGGATCCGTCCGAACGCGTCGGTGAGAAGGTCCTTGGAGTGCATGACGTGCTGCTTCCTCGGTGGCGGGGATTTCACACCCGCGCACCCGTTCCATTCCGGCCATTCGGAGCCCTGAATATGCCAGGAGACTGGCCAGAAAGGCATGGTGACAGCGCGTCGGAAGTGTCGATACTCATCTTCTGAGGAAGTTGAATGATGCCCGACCAATAGATCATTCCGCCGGCCCGGCCCGGCGCACCCACACGGATCACGCACACCGCACGGAATGAAAGTGAGGCCCGTAGGGCAGCGAGCGAGGCGACGGGGGAGAGCATGCACGAGGAATTCCTGTGCCATGTCACCGCATACGGAATCTGCGGCGGTCAGCGCGTCGGCGTACCGCTCGGAACATATCGCGCGCCCACTCTGCCGCTGGCGATGTGGTGGCTGCGAGACCGCGCTTCCTGGATAGCCGAACGGCTGGATCCGCACCCCGGCAATCCGCATTTCCCCGAACACGCCATTGCCCCGGTCGCCGACACCGTCCCCGATGTGCCCGGCGCGCTGCGCGACTGGTGCGGCGATATCGAGCGGCAGGAACAAGTCGCCGAGGAACTCGCCGACGGGAAACTCGTACGGCTGATCACCCGTGACGACACCACGGAATACGAGTTCCTCGCCGAGTCCGTCGACGCCTTGCGCATGCAGCGCACCCGCGCGTCCAGGGCCGCGCTCGTTCCCCACCCGTGATCGACGCGGCGTCGATATGACTAGTAGCCGGTACGGGTGGCGCCGCGCTTACCTGCGTAAATGCCGGGGGACTGTGGTCATGCACAGCATCGTCACCGCACTCTCGGAGCCGCTCGAATGCACCGCAGCACCACTTTGCTCACCACCGCTCTCGCCGGCGTCGCCGCCGCGCTGACCCTCGCCGCACCGGCCGCCGTCGCCACCGCGCCGACCGGTTCCGTACGCGCCGCGGGCCCCGGACAGGTCTGCTTCTGGACCGAGCAGGGACAGCACGGCCAGGCCTGGTGTTACGCGCCACCCGGCTACGCCGAGGCGGAGAACGGCACCCAGCGCCACGCCTACTCCTTCGACTCCCGCGTCGACGGGACGGTCTACGCGATCAGCTACGGACCGGGAAACAGCTGCCTCTACCGCGAGATCCGCAAGGACGACTACGACGAGAACTGGGAGGCGTGGGCCACCAAGTTCGACGGCGTCAGCGACAACAAGATGGGATGCGAAGCGGGCTGATCCGCCGATGACCCACCGACCGCGGCTCCGGGCGCGCCCGCTCCTGGCGCTCACCGCGCTCTGCCCACTGTCCCTGGCCGGCCTGCTCGTCACCGGCTGCGCGGCCCCGGACCCCGGGCCGGCGCTCTCCCCGGACGACACCGTCAAGGCGGCCACCCAGCTCCTGACCGACCGCTGCCTCATCGCGCAGGGATTCACCCCGCCGCGCCCCGGCAGACGGCCCGGCACCCAGGCCCAGGAGGAGCACCTGGCCGACGCCCTCTTCGGCGCCGGACGCACGGAGCTCTCCCTGAAACTGCCGACCGGGTACTCCGTGCGCGCCCACACCGACGGCTGCCTGGCCTCGGCGCAGCGCGCCCTCTACGGCGACCAGCGCCGCTGGTTCCGGGTGTCGACCGTCGTCAACAACCTCAAGCCCGAAGCGGCCTACCGCAAGACCAGCCTCGCCTCGGTCCGGGCCGGACACCGCACGGAGGTCGCCGACTGGCAGCGCCTTCGGAAACACGCCCTGACCCGTGCGACCGACCTCCTCACCCGTCAGCGACAACAACAGCAGAAACAACAGCAGCAGTAACACCAGCAGAAACAGCAACAGCAGCAGCAACAGCAGCAGAAAGAAGCACAGTGATCATCAAGAACTCCGCCGCGCTCCTCGCGGCTGTCGCGCTCGCCTTCGGCGGCGCCGTCGCCACCTCGTCCTCCGCCTTCGGTGCCTCGTGCCCCAGCGGCCAGTTCTGCGCCTGGACGGACGCGGACTTCGGCGGGCAGCGCACCAACTGGTCGGGCGACGATCACGACTGGGAGGACCCCATCCAGGACCAGGACTCTTCCTGGGCGAACCATGGAATTTCGGGCCCCGGCATCAAGGACCACGTACAGGTCTACGAGAACCCGGGCCTCGTCGGTCTCGGCACCGTCTGCCTCGCCCCGGGCCAGGAGATCGCCTCCGACAGCTGGGGCAACGACAGCGGCGACTCGCACACGTGGAAAATGAGCTGTTGACCTCACGCACCGCGTGACCGGACCGGAAGGGGCGGAGTCCCATGCCGCCCCTTCCGGCCGGTTATGACTGCCGCACGCGCCACTGGGTATCAGGAGGTCTGCAGGGGAGTTACTGTGCCGACCGATCCCATTGAGAGAACCGTATGACCGAGTACCTGGACGGAGTGCTGATGCCGACCGGTGCTGCCGACCCCGTCGAGCCGCTGCGCCGAGCGACGCAGTACACCGGGGAGCCGGGCTGCATCGCCGACGCACGCGCCTTCGCCGAGGTGTTCCTAGAGCAGCTGGGGTCCGAGTGGTGCGCCCTGATCGACGCCAGGTCCCGCGGTGATCTGCTGCTCCTGGTCAGCGAGCTCGTCACCAACGCGGACCGTCACAGCCACGGACCGTACGTCCTCGATCTCGAGGGTTCGAGGGACCACGTGGCCGTCACCGTCTACGACAGCAGCGCCGCCGTGCCCCGTCGCTTCGTCAGGGATCCCGCGCGCATCGGCGGGCACGGGCTCGAGATAGTCCACGCCCTCGCCACCGAGGTCATCGTGGAGCGGGTACCGGTCGGGAAGTGGATCAGGGCCGTCTTTAGACTGCGACCGTAATCGAACGGTTCTCGCGCGAGGAGACGACGACATCGACACGGGATCCGACCGCGAGCTCTTGAACGACCTGGCCAAGGCGCTGCCCGGCCTCGCGCTGATCGAGGACGGCGACGTGCTGTCCGGGCTCAGCCACGACGACGCGGAATGGGCGCCCGTCGGTCGAGCACTCGCGGCGGTCCGGGTGACGGACGCCGACGAAGTCCAGCAGGTGGTGCGTGCCTGCGCCGCACTGTCCGTACCCGTCGTGACCCGCGGCGCCGGCACCGGGCTCTCGGGCGGCGCCAACGCCACCGACGGCTGCCTGGTCCTCGACCTCTCGCGGATGAGCCGCATCCTGGAGATCGACCCCGAGAACCTCATCGCCGTCGTACAGCCCGGCGTCGTCAACAACGACCTGAAGGCGGCCGTCGCCGAGCACGGCCTCTGGTACCCGCCGGACCCCGCCAGCGCCCCCTGGTCGACCATCGGCGGCAACGTCTCCACCAACGCCGGCGGCCTGTGCTGCCTCAAGTACGGCGTCACCCGTGACTACGTGCTCGGGCTCGAAGCCGTGATGGGCGGGCCCGCGGGCGCGTACGGTACCCGCGTCCGATTCGGCCGGCGCACCACGAAGGGTGTCAGCGGCTACGACCTGACCGGCCTGTTCGTCGGCTCGGAAGGCACGTTCGGAGTGATCACCGAGATCACGCTGCGCCTTCGTCCCGCGCCCGCCGCGGAGCCCCGCACCGTCGTCGGCGCCTTCGACGGCCTCGTCGCGGCGGGCGCCGCCGTCGCGCTCACCACCCGGCGGGGCCTTGAGCCCGCCGCCCTGGAACTCCTCGACCGCCACTGCATGCAGGCTGTCGAGGACTGGAAGCACCTCGGGATCGAACCCGGCGCCGCCGCGCTGCTCCTGGCGCGGATCGACGCGCCCGGCGACGCGGGCGAGGCGGAGGCGGCGGCGGTCGCCGAGGCGTTCGCGGAGGCGGGAGCGCTCTGGGCCGAACAGTCCACCGACGCGGTCGAGGCCGAGGCCCTGTTCGACGTCCGCAGGCTCGCCTATCCGGCACTCGAACGCCTGGGGCCCGTGCTGACCGAGGACATCTGCGTACCCCGATCGGCCGTGCCCGCCATGCTCGCCACCGTCGAAGAGATCGGACAGCGGCACGGGGTGCGGATCGCGACCATCGCGCACGCCGGCGATGGCAACCTCCACCCGCTCCTGATCACCCCGCCCGGCGACGCCGAGGCCCGCCGCGCGGCGCAGGCCGCGTTCGAAGAGCTGCTCGGCGCCGCGGTCGCCGCGGGCGGCACCGTCACCGGGGAGCACGGCGTTGGCCTGCTCAAGCGAGGCGGCATGCGACAGGAACTCGGTCCCGAGGTCTGCTCGGTGCAGCGCGCGGTGAAGAACACCCTTGATCCGCTGGACCTGTTCAACCCGGGCAAGGTCGTCGGCGAGCCCGACGCGGGCTGACCCTTTGAGCGGCGCTTTGTCCGGCGCGCCGACCTAAATGAACTATTTGTATGCTTATCCGACTTACGGTGCCTGTGTTGTCAGGGGGGCTGCGCAACGCGTCCCTCGCGGACGCGGGTTGGGATGCCGATGAGTGAGATCAGCCGCCGAGGAGCCGTGGGTCTTGGACTCGGGATCGGCCTGGGTGCCGCCGCCGCGGGCCTTGCCGGATGCGGGACAGGCAAGAACACGGCCCGCCCACCCGCGGGCCCCGACCGCCCCGACCAGGGCACCCGCCCGGAGATCGCGCCCCGGCTGATCGGTGACGGCTCGACGGCGTACACCGGCAAGCAGCCGAGGCAGCCCGAGGCGCCCGTCCCCCTCGAACCCAGCCAGACGCCACCGCAGTTCGTGATCTTCTCCTGGGACGGTGCGGGGGAGGTCGGCAAGGGTTTCTTCCCGCGCTTCCTCGAACTGGCCGAGAACCACGGCGCCCGCATGACGTTCTTCCTCTCCGGTCTCTATCTGCTGCCGGAGTCGAAGAAACGGCTCTACGACCCGCCGAACAACCCCGTCGGCGCCTCCGACATCGGGTACCTCACCGACGCGCACCTCAAGGAGACGCTGAAGTACGTCCGTCAGGCCTGGCTCGACGGCCACGAGATCGGCACGCACTTCAACGGCCACTTCTGTGCCGGCTCCGGGTCCGTGGCCAACTGGACGCCCGCGCAGTGGCGCAGCGAGATCGAGCAGGCGAGCTCGTTCGTCAAGACCTGGCGTACGAACACGGGTTGGCACGACCACGACCCCCTGCCGTTCGACTACGACCAGGAACTCATCGGCGGCCGCACGCCCTGCCTGCTCGGCCAGGACAACGTGCTGCCGATCGCCCGCGAGCTCGGCTGGCGCTACGACGCCTCGTCGCCCGGCGGCGTCCAGCGCTGGCCCGAAAAGCGTCAGGGCCTGTGGGACCTGCCGCTCCAGGGCATCCCGTTCCCCGGCCACACCTTCGAGGTCCTCTCGATGGACTACAACATCCTGGCCAACCAGTCGAAGAACTCCACGCGAGGGCCGTCCTACAACTACGCGGGCTGGCGCCAGCAGGCCACCCAGTCGTACCTCGCGGGGTTCAACAGGGCGTACGAGACGAACCGGGCGCCCTTCTTCATCGGCAACCACTTCGAGGACTGGAACGGCGGGATCTACATGGACGCCGTCGAGGCCGCCTTCAAGGAGATCGCCGACAAGAAGGACGTACGCCTCGTCTCCTTCCGGCAGTTCGTCGACTGGCTGGACGCCCAGGACCAGGAGGTGCTCGACCGGCTCCGTTCGCTGGAGGTCGGACAGGCGCCCGCGGGTGGCTGGTCGCAGTTCCTCGGCGACGCGGTCGCGGCACCGAGGGGCGCCGCACGCAACGGCGCCTAGGCCCGGGCGCGTGTCCGGCGTCCTGACGTGTCGTCGGTCCCGCTGACGCACACTGATCGGGACTCGATCAGTGACGGAGAGGCAGGCGCATGGACCGCTGGATCACCGCGGGAGTGGACGGATCGCCGGAGAGCTCGGCCGCGACGGCATGGGCGGCGCGTGAAGCGGTACGGCGCGGATACGCGCTGCGGCTGCTGCACGCCTGGTCCCCGGTGCCGGACGTGGCGGCGTCCGCGCCCGATGTCGCGGCGCAGGCCGAGTGGGCCACAAGTGTGGCCGAGGAGGCCGTGCGCGCCGTGGCGAGCGGCCACCCCCAGCTGTCCGTGACGGCCGAGTCCCCGTCGGGTGATGCCGTGCCCGCGCTCCTCGGTGCCGCGGCCGACGCGGAGTTCCTCGTCCTCGGCTCCCGGGGACACGGCGCGCTCGTCGGCTTCCTGGTCGGCTCGGTCGGGCAGCAGGTCATCGCCGAGTCCGCGCGGCCCGTCGTCCTGGTCAGGGCCGACGACCGGGCCGAACCCGAGGCTGCGGGCCGCGAGATCGTCGTCGGCCAGGAGGGCGCGCCCGAGGACAGCCGCGCGGTCCTCGAGTTCGCCTTCGCCACCGCGTCCGCACGCGGCGCGACCCTCAAGGCCGTACGCGCATGGACACTCCCGCCGCTCTACGCGTACAGCCCCGCCTCGCTGAAGCTGCTCGACGAGGCCGGCGGCATGGAGCCGTACGAGAAGAAGGCGCTCGGTGAGGCGCTCGAACCGCTGCGCGAGCGGTATCCCGACGTGCCGGTGGTGGAGCACGTCGAGATCGGCAGTGCAGGCCAGGTGCTTCTCGCGTCGGTCGCGGGGGCTCAGCTGGTGGTCGTGGGCCGCCGCGCCCGCCGCTCGGCCGTCGGGTCCCGGATCGGGTCCGTCGCGCATGCCCTGATGCACCACGCGCCCTGCCCGGTGGCCGTCGTGCCGCCCGTCTGAGTGCCGGGTCCGCTCGGCCTCAGTCGTCGGTGACGGTGATGGCCCGCACCGGACAGGCGCGGGCCGCCTCCCGCACCAGCGGGTCACCGCCGCCGTCGTCGCGGCCCTCCAGCACCTCGCTGAAGCCGTCGTCGTCCTGCGTGAACACGTTCGGCGCCGTCAGCGCGCACATGCCCGCGCCCACACAGCTGTCCTTGTCGATCCGGATCTGCACGGTCTGCGCCTTTCCCACGGCTCGGGTTCGGTTCTTAAGTCGGGGTCACCAGGTGATCGGGAGTTCCAGCATGCCCTGGATCGTGTCGCCCGGCTTGAACGGGATCTCCTCGGCGGGCGCCGCGAGACGCAGCCCAGGAAGCCGCGTGAACAGCGAGCGCAGCGCGATCTCCATCTCGGCCCGGGCCAGGTTCTGCCCCAGGCACTGGTGGACCCCGTAGCCGAACGCGAGGTGCTGGCGCGTGGGCCGGTGCCAGTCGAGGGAGTCGGGGGCCGTGAAACTGTCGCCGTCGCGGTTGATGAGCGAGGTGGAGAAGATGACCCCGTCGTCCGCCCGGATGGTCTCGCCCGCGACCTCGATGTCCTCGGTGGCGACGCGCAGGATGCCGTCGGCGATGGACAGGAAGCGCAGCAGTTCCTCGACCGCGGCGGGCAGCAGCGAGTCGGCGGAGCGCAGCTCCTCCAGCCGGTCCGGGTGCCTGAGCAGAGTGAACGTGCCGAGGGAGATCATGTTCGCCGTGGTCTCGTGTCCCGCGATCAGCAGGATCGTGGCGAGGCTGATCAGCTCCTCACGGTCGATCTCCTTCTTGTCCGGCCCGCGGTGGATGAGCTCGTCGAGCAGCCCGTCACCCGGCTCACGCCGCTTGCGGTCGATCAACGCGCCCAGGTACGCGTCGAGTTGCTCGCGCGCGGCCTCCGTGTCCGACGCGTCCGGCCCTCGCAGCAGCCGCCGGGACTGCTCCTCGAAGAAGTCGTGATCGGCGTAGGGCACGCCCAGCAGCGAGCAGATCACCATGGACGGCACGGGCAGCGCGAAGGCGCTCACCAGGTCTGCCGGGGGCCCCTGCTCGACCATTGCGTCCAGCAGCCGGTCGACCGTCTCCTGGATGCGGGGCCGCAGCGCCGTGATCCGCTTGAGGGTGAAACTCGGGATCAGCATGCGGCGCTGTGCGTTGTGCTCGGGGTCGTCGACTCCGAGGAGGGCGACGCTCCGTTTACGGGACAGGGCGAGGCGCTCCGTCGTCATCGGGAAGGCGCGGTTCTCCCGGTCGGTGGACAGGCGCGGGTCGATGAGCAGGTCCCGTGCGACCGACTGGCCCGTGACCACCCATACGGTCCGCCCGTCGAAGAGCGAGACGCGGGAAAGGGGCCGCGCCGAGCGCAGCGGATCGTAGGAGGCCGGCGGGTGGTAGGGACACGTGCGGTCCTGGGGGAAGGCGACGGTGTCCGGCGTGGGGGGTGTCACGGTCATGGCTGACCTCGCAGGCGGTGAGTCTTCCTTGTGATCTTCATTAGATGCCTTAGGCATCCACTCGTCCACTCGAAGACAGGCCAGTCCGCCCATGAGGGTCATCTGGCCCGAACCCGTTGTTCCGGTTCGGGCAAGGGCGCGTTCTGTCTGGTCGGGGCATGTCGTCGGGCCTGCGACGGGGACGGGGCATGTGCCGGACGGCCTGAGCCGATGGGGTGTCCTCGGGCGTGGCGCGGCTTGTTCGCGCCCCGTCGTCCGTGCTCCGTCCGTGCCCGTGCCGGTTGCGCCCGCAGGGAAAAGCGGATGCCTGTGCGAGTGGCGGTAGGTATCGTCGCCGCACGTGGAACCACTGAACGAGAAACAGATCCGGGCGTCCTTCGTGAACTGCACGAAGGGTGAGGCGGCCCGGATGAAGCTTCCCCTCGACTTCGCCGAGCTCCCCTGGGAGGACCTGGACTTTCTCGGCTGGATCGACCCGGGGGCGCCCCTGCGGGCCCACCTCGTGCGCCCCGGCCCCGGCGGGCCCCTCGGCATCACCCTGCGGGTCCCCTCGGTGAGCCGGACCAGCGCCGTGAAGTCCAGCATCTGCCAGGTGTGCCTGACCGGGCACGCCTCCTCCGGTGTCGCCCTCCTCGCGGCGCCCCTGGCCGGAGCACGCGGGCGGGAGGGCAACACCGTCGGCATCTACCTCTGCGCGGACCTCGCCTGCTCGCTCTACCTGCGCGGCAAGCGGCAGCCCAAGCTGAGGGCGGGCCGTTACGAGGAGTCGCTCTCGCTCGACGAGCGGATCGCCCGCGCCACGGGCAACCTGGACGCCTTCACCGCGAAGGTCACCGAGTCCGCGTGACCGGTTGGGGCAGGTGGCCCAACCGTGGTGATTCTGAGCGGGAGGTCCTGGCGGGCCCGGAGTCTCGGCGGGAGGTCCTACCGGGACCCGGAGTCTCGGCGGGAAGCCCTTACATCGCTGCCGCGTCCAGCAGCGGGATCAGCTGCTCCTCCTCGTGAAGCAGGTGCCGCTCCAGTTCGCCGGTGAGCCGCTCCACCTCGGGGAGCACCAGGCGGGGGTCCGTGTCGTCGGCGGAGACCGTCTCCTGCAGTCGTGCGAGGAGCGCGGCGATCCGCTCGTGCTCCTCGCGCATCAGCTCCAGGACCGCGCCGAGCTCGGGGTGGCGTGAGCCGATGAACGGGAACAGGGCGGCGTCCTCTCCGGCGTGATGGTTGTGCAGTCCCTTGCAGAGCGTGAGGCAGTTGACGCGGAGCTGGGCGCCGAGGCCCGGGCCCGACTCGGCGATCTCCTTGCGGATCAGGCCGAGTTCACGCCGGATCCCGTCGTGGACGGCCTTGAGCCCGTCACCCCATGACGTCGCACCCGTCACGTTCGGCGGCCCGCTCGCGATGGCCCGCAGCGCGACCACGGGGATGACGCGGGAGGTCTTCGCCTGGTACTCCGCCCAGCCGGGATCGCGCTCGACCGCCCGGGCGAACACGGCGTCGCGCTCGGCTCCCGTCAGGACCTCGGCTTCCGCCTCGTAGGTGAACACGCCGTCCTCGACCGTGACGCGCGGGGTGGCCACCAGATTGTGGAACCAGTCCGGGTGGCTGGGGGATCCGCCGGCCGACGCGATCACCAGGACGCGTTCGCCGCCGTCGGGGAGGTATCCGACCGGCGTGGTGTGTGCGGCGCCCGAGCGGGCTCCCGTGGTGGTGAGGAGGAGGATCCGGCCACCTTCGAAGGGGCCTGAGAGCCGGCCGCGATGGGCTCGGAACTCGTCGATGACGTGCTGATTGAAATCGTTGGGCATTCTCTTCTTTCGTCTCCGGGACATACGAGAAATCTGGTTCGCGGAAGCAAAAGAAGATCGGCGGGCCTCGCGCCCGCCCCGGCCTCACTCGGAGGCCGGGTGCCCTACTCGTTGATGGCCCAAGGCCGACCCGGCAGTCACGGGGCGAGACCCTAGTTCATGCGCACGTGTGGCGGCAATGCGATTTCGGGGTGGGCTGGGAGGGGGTGGTGGTTCTGCTGCGGTGCGTTCTCCGGAGCGGCTCGGGTCGCTGCGCCGGTGTGTCTTTGGGTGCGGGGCCGTGGGGGCATGTACATGCTCGCTGTTCTACATGTTCCTGCTGCGAGCCGAATTGCCTGTACGTGGTGCTGGTGGCTCCGCGCGTACATGCCCCCACGGCCCCTCCCGTTTCGTCGGCGCCCGGCCGTCCGGTGGGGGCTTCGGATTTCCTACTGGACCTTGGCCTGGATGGCCGAGATGCAGGACGCGATCGCCTGCTGGAGGTCCTCCAGGCGCTTGAGCATGTCGTCCTCGTAGACGTCGTCCTCGGCGTCGTCGAGGGTGAGCTCCTCGAAGACCTTCGTCGCCTTCTGGAGGCTGTTGTAGAACTTCGCCCTGCGCTCCTTCACCCGGAGGTCGGGGTCGCTCTCGACGGTCTTGGTGACGAGGTCGCGGACGCTGTCGTACGCCTCACGCGCCCACTCGCCGGCCTCCTCGTCGTCGTCCAGCTCGTCGATCAGGGAGAGGTGGCGCTCGGCTTCCTCGCGCAGCTCGCGCGGTGCCTCGATCTTCTGTCCTGCGGCTGTCTTGATCTGGCCGTTCTCCGCGATCTGACGTACGTACTCGACCCGGTCGCCGGCCTTCGCCTCGGCGGCTACGGCCTTCTTCAGGTCGTCGGTGCGCACGATGTCCCTGACCAGCTCCGTGCGCAGGGCGGGGTCCTCCTCCAGGCGGTCCATGAGGGCCTTCCTGGCCGCCTCGGCGGTGCCGGGGTCGGCGAGGATCGCGGCGCGCAGCGCGGTCGGGTTCTCGGCGACCTCCAGGGCCTTGGTCGGGCGGATGCCCTCGGCCTCGGCTGCCGCCGAGATCGCGTGGCCGCGCGGTGACACGGCGATGGAACGCGACGCGTAGTACGTCAACCAGGCGTCGGAGTCCGGGAGTTCGACGTCCTGGCCCGGGGTGAGTGCCTCGAAGTGCGGCACGAGTCCGTCGTCGGCCGCCTTGTCCCACGCCTTGTAGTAGCGCATGACGCGCTCCGCCGAGCAGCCCGCCAGCTCGCTGAAGCGGCGGGCCGAGATCTTCGGCGTCTCACCCACCGCCTGTCCGCCGGGACGCACGCTGCGCGCCACCATCAGGGCGAACGCCCAGCCGCCGGTCCGGGCGTAGACACCGAAGGCACGTGCGTCCTCGGCGACCAGGTCGGAGACCGGTGCGGTGTCCTGCGGCTCTTCCTCGGGGACGTCGTCCGTGACGTCCTCGGGGGTCCCGCCCGGCACCCAGATGTTGTCCTCGGCGGGCCCGGCCTGCGCCGGGACGGCCTCTTCGGATGCGACGTCTGCTGCGGATTCGGTCGGGGCGGTCGCTGAGGTCACGTAGGTTCTCCTGAGGCGGCACGGGCGGACGAAGGTTGACGCGCTACTTTATCCCTCCTAATCGACCCTTTTGTGCGCGGGCTCCGGGATGGGTTTTCAGGCGCGGTGCTCGATCCTGCCACCGACGACGACGGTTTCGGCCACGGTGCCGGGGATGTCCTCCGGCACGGCGCGCAGAATGTCGCGGGACAGGACCACGAAGTCCGCGGCCTTGCCCACACTCAGCGAACCCCGCTCGTGCTCAAGGAAGTTGGCGTACGCCGAACCCATGGTGTACCCGTACACCGCGGTCTCCACGTCCACGGTCTCGCCGGGCATCCAGGGCTCACCGCCGCCCAGCGGGCGCCGCGTGACCGCCGTGTAGATGCCGACCATGGGGTCCATCTCGGCCACGTTCCAGTCGCTGGAGAGGGCGAGGACCGCGCCCGACTCGTGCAGGCTGCGCATCGGCCAGGCCTTGTGCCAGCGGTCCGTGCCGACGTTCTCCGCCCAGTCCTTGCCGGGCCCGGCGACCTCGGGGGCGCAGTGCCTGGGCTGCATGCACGCGACCACGCCGAGTGCGGCGAAGCGCGCGGTGTCGGCCGGGTCGAGGCATTCGACATGGACGACCTGGTGGCGGGCGTCCCGCTCACCGTTGACCGTACGGGCGTGCTCGACGGCGTCGAGGACCGTGCGGATGCCGCGGTCACCGGTCGCGTGGACGAAGCACTGGAAGCCGCGCGCGTCGAGCTTGGCGAGGAGGTCCGCGAACTCCTCGGGCGGGTAGAAGGTCTCCCCGCGGTGGTGGCCGCAGCCGGTGTAAGGCTCCAGGAGCGCCGCGGTGCGCGGTTCGACGACGTCGTCGATGTAGAGCTTCAGCGGTCCGACGCGCAGCCGGTCGTCGGCGTGACGTTGCGCGGCGGCGGCGAAGTCGTCGAGGTCGGCGTCGGTGGTGCCGCGCGGGTGGAAGAGCGCGGCCACGATCCGCGAGCGGAGCCGGCCCTCGGCGCGGGCGCGCTCGAACAGATCGAGGTCGTCGAGCGAGTTCTGCGGTTCGACGACGGTCGTGATGCCGAAGCGGATCGCGTCGTCGAGGGACTTGGCGAGGCGCCCGTACTGGCGGTCGGCCGAGGCCCACGGCACGCCGATCTCCTTGAGCGCGCGGTGCCCGTCGCGGGACAGGCCCTTCACGGCGAAGTCCTTGATGAAACCGGTGGGTTGACCAGTGTCGGGGTCGGTCGCGGCCTCGCCGAACGGCAGGCTCGTACGGCTTTTGTCGATGCCGAGGCGGCGTAGCGCGGCCGTGTTCAGCCAGGCGGTGTGCACGTCGTAGCTGAGGACGAACGCGGGGGTGTCGCCGGTCACCGGGTCGAGGCCGGCGGCGGTGGGCATGCGGCCGCCGGGGATCGCCGAGTAGTCGAACGCCTCCGCCTCGATCCAGGCCGCCCCGGGGTGCGCCGCCCGGAACGCGCGGATCCGGTCATGGATCTCGTCGAGGGTGTCGGCGCCGGCCAGCTGGACGCAGGCGTCGTCGGAGCCGAGCCGCACGTGGTTGTGCGCGTCGATGAAGCCGGGCAGGACCAGTTTTCCTCCGGCGTCGACGACCTCGGTGCCGGGCCCCGTCCAGGCCTCGGCGTCCGCGTCGGCCCCGAGCCAGACGATCTTTCCGTCGCGCACGGCGAGAGCCTGCGCCTCGGGCAGCGCCGGGTCGACGGTGTGGACGCGCGCGCCGCGCAGGACGAGGTCGGCGGGGGCGGGGGATTGGGACATGAGGGGTAACTCCTGTGGTGATACGGGTCGTTCGGGGGAAGGTTTACGCGACGACAGGGGTGACGGTCCGCCGGGCGAGCGCCCAGTACACGATTGCGGAGACGACCGAGCCGAGCAGGGTCAGGTCGGCGCCGCCGAGCGGAGCGACCAGGGGACCGGTCCAGAGCTCGGAGTCGCAGGTCAGCGAGGCGAAGACCATGCCGGCGAGCAGGGCGACGACGCCGGCCGGGTGGTAGCCGGCCCGGTACCAGTAGGCGCCGTCGCGGCCGGCGTGCAGGGACGGGGCGTCGTACCGGCAGCGGCGCATCACCATGTCGGCGAGGAAGACGCCGCCCCACGGTGCGAACACGATGATCAGCAGGGACAGGAACGACAGCAGCGAGTCGGTGAAGTCCGTGAGGAACAGGGCGTAGAGCGAGCCCACCACGGTGACGCCCGCGCTGATCAGGATCGCCTTGGACCGGCTCCACGGGATGCCGAGGACCTGGAGGTTCAGGCTCGACGAGTACAGCGTGATGATCGAGTTGGTGACCGAGCCGCCGAGCACCAGGGCGAGGAAAAGCGGCTGGAACCAGCCCGGCAGCAGCCCCTCGGTGCCCGCCACCGCGTCCGTCATGTCGGCCTGGGTGGCGGCGGCGACGCCCGCGACACCGAGCGCGACCGAGGAGACGAGGCCGCCGAGCGCGCCGCTCCAGGTGATCGACCGCAGCGAGGTGGTGCGCGGCAGGTAGCGCGTGTAGTCGGCGGGCATCGGGACGTACGAGAAGGGTCCCGCCAGCATCACGACGAACGCGAGGCTCCAGCCCGAGGCGCCGGGGACGCCGCCGCTCGACGCGCCGGTGTCGGCGCCCGGGATCAGGAAGACGAGGAGTGCGGCGAAGCCCACGGCGAGGATGTACGCCATCCAGCGCTCGGCGAACTGCACGGTGGCGTGGCCCCACAGGGCGACGGCGAAGGTGAGCACCATCGTGACGGCCAGCGCGAAGGCGCGGGCGGTGGAGCCGTGCCAGCCGAGGTCGGCGCAGAACGCTTCGAGGGCGAGCGCGCCGACCACCGTGTTCACGATCGTGTAGCCGATGGAGACGATCCAGTTGAGCAGACCGGCGGGCCAGTTCCCGCGGACGCCGAAGGGCGCGCGGGAGATCACCAGGGTCGCGGTGCCGGTGCGGATCCCGCTCAGTCCGGCGGCGCTGATCGCGAAGAACGCCAGGCCGCCGATGACGACGGCCGCGGTCGCCTGCCAGAACGAGAGCCCGAAGGACACGGCGAGCGCGCCGTTGATGACGTACGTGAAGGTGAGGTTCGAGCCGAACCAGAGCCAGAACAGGTCCTTCGCGCCGCCGTGCCGCTCCTCGTCGGGGATGGGGTCGATCCCGTGGGTCTCGACCTGGAAGACCTCGTCACCGGTGGCGGCGACCGCCGGTCCGGCCTGCGCGGGTCCGGCCTCCTCGGTGTGCTGCTGTGTCATCCCGCCGTCCTTGCATGTTGTTCTTGAATATCGTTCTAATTCCTTGAACGGCATTCAAGATGCGCCTCCTGGTCGCATACGTCAAGACCCCTCGCGGAATTCGCCGGATAGGGTCATGGGTGTCGGGACCACGGATCAGGGAGGCGCGGCTGTGGCGGCTACGGCGCGACGGCGCGACGGGCAGTTCGCCCAGGAGCGGATGCTCGAGGAGGCGATGACGGCCATCGCCGAGGACGGTCTGGCATCGCTCACGATGTCGGCGCTCGGCAAGCGCCTGGGCACCAGCGGCGGCCACATCCTGTACTACTTCGGCAGCAAGGACCGCCTCCTCCTGGAAGCCCTGCGCTGGAGCGAGAGCAGCCTCGCCGACGAACGCCGGGCGCTCCTTTCCCGGCGTGTCACCGCCGAGCGCAAGCTCGACCAGTTCGTCGAGCTGTACCTGCCGCGCGGCCCGCGTGACCCGCGCTGGACGCTGTGGATCGAGCTGTGGGCCCGCACCTCCGCCGACGAGGCGCTGCGCCAGGCCCAGGACGAGCTGGACCGGGGCTGGCAGGAGGACCTGGAGACCCTGCTGGACAGGGGGGTCAGGCAGGGGCGGTTCGCACCCCTCGACACGGCCGAGCGTGCTTCCCAACTCCTCGCCCTGCTCGACGGGTTGAGTACACGCATCGTGATCGGCCAGCGGGGCGCGGAGCGGTCCGTGGTACTCGCCACGGCCCGCTCCGCGGCCGAGCGGCTGGTGGAGCGGGCCTGACGGCGGTGCGGGCGCGACGCGCGCATGCCGGGGGCCGGCGACGGGGTGCGGCGTTCGCCGCTCACCGGCACTGGCATGATCGGTGCCATGGCAGATCGCGTAATCGCCGCGTGTGACGGGGCGTCGAAAGGAAATCCAGGGCCCGCAGGCTGGGCCTGGGTCATCGCCGACGGCGGGGAGACCCCGGTCCGCTGGGAGGCGGGCGCGCTGGGCACGGCGACGAACAACGTCGCGGAGCTCACCGCTCTGGAGCGCCTCCTCACCGCCACGGACCCGGGCGAGCGGCTCGAGGTCCGGATGGACTCCCAGTACGCGATGAAGGCCGTCACGACGTGGCTGCCCGGCTGGAAGCGCAACGGCTGGAAGACCTCGGCGGGCAAGCCGGTCGCCAACCAGGAACTGGTCACCCGCATCGACGCGCTGCTCGAAGGGCGCGCCGTCGAGTTCCGCTACGTCCCCGCGCACCAGGTCGACGGCGACCGGCTCAACGACTTCGCCGACCGGGCCGCGAGCCAGGCCGCCGTCGTCCAGGAACCGGCGGGCACCGACTACGGGTCCCCGGAACCGCCGCCGTCACCCGACACGGCCGCCGGCCCGTCGAAGAGGAAGCCCAAGCAGGCCTCGGCCCGGTCGAAGACGGCCTCGACCCGTACGCTCAACGCCAAGTTCCCGGGCCGCTGCGTCTGCGGCCGGTCCTACGCGGCCGGCGAGCCCATCGCCAAGAACCCGAAGGGCTGGGGCCACCCCGAATGCCGTACGGGCGCGGGCGCCGCGGAGTGAACCGGTCGGGCTGCGGGGGCCGGCGGGTGCCACGGTGAGGGCGGGCGGCACAGCGAGGGCGGGCGCGACCGTGATGGCAGGCGGCACAGTGACGCCGGGATCCGCGTGAGCCCGGAACGGGACCGCGCGCCCGAGCCGGACCTCGCCCGTGACCCCGCGGTCCCGGCGACCCCCGGTCTCTGGGACGGTCGCCCGTCCCTGTGGCTGCTCAGGACGCCCGAGCGCGGGGAGCAGCCCGCACTGGACGACTCCGTCCTCGATGCCGACGAGCGCGCCCGGGCCGCCGCCTTCGTACGGAGCTCGGACCGCGACCTGTACCGGGCCGCGCACATCTCCCTGCGCCGGCTCCTCGGTGCCTGCCTGGGTGTCTCGCCGGGGAGTGTCCGGTTCACCCGCGAGCCGTGTCCGCAGTGCGGCGGACCGCACGGGCGCCCGGCTCTGCCCGGCCCTCGCCCGCCGCTGCACTTCTCCCTCTCGCACTGCGAGGGACTCGTCCTGATCGGCCTGGCGGGAAGCCCCGTCGGCGTGGACGCCGAGCGGGTGCCGGACCCCGGGACCGTGGACGGCCTGGTCAAGGAGCTGCATCCGGCGGAACGCGCCGATGTGGCAGCGCTCCCGGCCGGGTCGCGTGCCGCGGCCTTCTGCCGGGTGTGGTCCCGCAAGGAGGCCTACCTCAAGGGCGTCGGTGTCGGCCTGGGGCGCGCTCTGGACGCCGACTACGTGGGCGACCGTCCACGCCGCGGAGCCGTCCACCCCGCCGGCTGGTCCCTGCACTCGCTCGACCCGGGCCCGCAGCGCGACACACACGCCGCCGCGGTCGCCCTGCGGGACACCACACCGCCGGTCCTGCGCGTCCTGCCCGACTCGTACCCGCACACCACTCAACAGGTGCGGCGCTCATAGCCGTTGCCGCCGGGAGCCGTCACGTCGTGATCCCTGCGGACGATGTCCAACCGCTCCCCGAATGCCCGACAGGCCTTGCGCAGGCCGGTGTCGGTGTACTCGATCACCACGACCCGGTCGTCGAAGGCTTTCGCGTACACACCACACTCGTCGTAGGCGCCGCATTCCTCGGCGACGGCGAAGTCGACTCCCAACTCGTGGCCGCTGGAGACCAGTTCGGCAGTGTTCTTCTGGCCGACGGCGAGCCCGTTCCGGTGTGCGCGCCGCACCAGCAACGACATGAACGCCTTCGCGTCCTGTGCGCTCAGCAAGCCCTTCGAGCGTGTGTAGCTGTCGTAGTTGTCCGGTTCGACGGCGTCGAAGCCGTCGTCGGCGCAGCCGTCGATCCAGGGGCCGACGCGGGCGGCCACGCGCTCGCGCTTCTTCGCCGTGCCGATGTCGAGGAGCGGTTCGTCCCAGTCCCGGTCGATGACGATCCGGCCGTTCGGGTCGTGCAGCAGCAAGTCGGCGGGCCAGTCGTCCCGTTCGTCGGGCTGTGCCTGGAAGGCGTTGACGTAGCAGATGTTGTACAGGCCGGGGGCGGGCTGCGCCGCCCGGTCGCGGCTCACCACGCCGACGTCCTTCGCGGGCGGATAGACGCCACCGATCTGGTAGTCGAAGCCCGTGTGCCGGGGCGGTGGACTCCAGTTGTCCCCACCGCCTCCGGCCTTCCCACCGTCGGGCGAGCACCCGGCTACGAGCGAGGACAGCAGGACGGTGATCAGGGCAGAGATGAGTACGTTCGTGTCGCGTGACGCCATGCCCCCATTTGATCCCGTGGAGCGATGTGCGTGCGGTGATCAAGATCTCGAATTGGCTGAACACCGACCCGGCAGGTGTGCTCGGGCGAGGCCGTCGCGGGGCCACCTCGGGGGAGCCATTAGTGTTTCCGGTACCGGACCCTACAGGGGAGTTGCATTGACCAGGCTGCGCTGCGCCGTGCTCGACGACTACCAAGGCGTGGCCTTGTCCATGGCGGACTGGACCAGAGTGGGGACGGACGTCGAAGTCCGGTCCCTGCAACGCCACTTGCCGACCGAGGACGCGGTCGTCGCGGCGGCCGGCGACTGCGAGATCGTCGTCGCGATGAGGGAACGCACAGCTTTCACGGACACCCTCTTCGCCCGCCTCCCGCAGCTGCGTCTCCTGATCACCTCGGGGATGCGCAACGCCGCCATCGACCTGGCCGCAGCGGCTCGGCACGGCGTCACGGTGTGTGGCACCGCCAGCAACTCCGAGCCGGCCGTCGAACTGACGTGGGCGATCATCCTCGGCCTCGCGCGGAACGTGGTGCGCGAGAGCAACGCCCTGCGCGACGTGGGCCCCTGGCAGAGCACCCTCGGCGCCGACCTGCACGGACGCCGCCTCGGCCTGCTCGGGCTGGGGAAGATCGGCACCAAGGTCGCCCGCGTCGGCCAGGCCTTCGGCATGGAGGTGACCGCGTGGAGCGAGAACCTCACCGAAGAGCGCGCGGGGGCGGCCGGCGTCAGCCTCGCGCACTCCAAGGAGGAGCTCCTGGAGAGCAGCGACTTCGTCTCCGTCCACCTCGTGCTCGGCGACCGCACACGCGGGCTGATCGGCGCGGCGGAACTCACACGCATGCGCACCACGGCCTACCTGGTCAACACCTCGCGCGCCGCGATCGTCGACCAGGACGCTCTGGTGCGTGCCCTGCGCGACGGCTGGATCGCGGGGGCGGGCGCCGACGCCTTCGAGACGGAGCCGCTCCCGGCCGACCACCCCCTGCGCAGCGCCCCGAACTTCCTCGGCCTGCCGCACCTCGGCTATGTCACCCGCCGCAATTACGAAGGCTATTTCGAGGGCGCGGTCGAGGACATCGAGGCGTTCCTGGCGGGGAGTCCGGTCCGCACCCTCACGGCCTGAGCAGGACAGAGGCGGCCCGGGCCGGACGCGGGGCGAACGGCAGGGCGGCGGTACGTGCGAGGCCACGGGGGGCCGCACGATCGGCGGTGACGGGGGCAGGGACGATGCGGCGCTGGATCAAGGTGGCGGTGGCGGCCGCGGCGGTCCTCGGCCTGGGTGGCTCCGTCGCCGAGCCGTAAGCCCAGGACTGGTGGCTGGTCGGACGCGCCTGTGACGGGGCCGTGCTCCGTCCCCGCAGAACCCGTCGTGCGCGAGAAGCTTCCTCGCACCGCCTGTCCCAGCCGACACGTCCCCCCATCCACGAGGCCGACATCGCCGACGTGGCCGTACGCGCGCTCCTCGACGACGACCTCCTGGGCCAGGCGCTCTCGATGACCGGCCCGGAGGGACTGGCCATGGCCGAACAGGTGGAGAACCTCGGGCAGGCGCTCGAACGCCCCCTGCGCTTCGAGGAGATCGGCCCCGAAGCGGCGAAACAGGCCATGTTGTCCGTGCACGCCTGGATGAAGGAAGCGGCTGTCGACTCGCTCCTGAGCTATCTGGCCCACTCGGTCGGCCACAGCGCGCCGGTCACCCAAGAGGTCCCCCGCGTCCTGGGCCGCCCCGCCGGACCTTCGTGCAGTGGGCCGAGGATCACGCGGACGCGTTCCGGCGCTGAGGAAGCACGTGCGCGCCCGGCGGAACCCCGAAATCCGGCGTCAAAACCCCAGCTCAACGGTTTTCGCAGGTCACGAGGGGTGGCGTAACTTCGGCGTAACGCGGAAGGTGTGGGCGGTGGGGTAGCTTCGGGCCCGGAAGCAGGTGACGAACGGTGCCGAACCACCCCATGCATGACGAGGAATTCCAGCGCCCCGGCGGCACGCCGCCCCGGGCCGAGCGGGCGCGGCGGGCCGCCGACACGCTTCGGCAGCAGATCACCTCCGGTGTCTACGCACAGGGACTGCTGCCCGACGAACGCCGGCTCGGCCATGCGCTCGGCGCCACCCGCAACGTCATCAGGGAAGCCCTCGCGCTGCTCGCCGACGAGGGGCTGATCATCCGCAGGCGCGGTGTCGGCACCCGCGTCGTGACGGCGAAGTACGGGCACGGACTCGAACGCCTCACCGGCCTCGCGGAGACGCTCGTCGACCACGGCACCGTGACCAACGAGGTGCGTGCGGCCCGGACCGTGCCGCACGCACCGACGGCGGTCACCGAACGGCTCCGGCTCCCCGACGGATCCGAGGCCGTGTACTTGGAGCGCCTGCGGAGCCTGGACGGCCGGCCCCTCTCGGTCGATTCGACGTGGCTCGCCCCCGACATCGGTCGGCCCCTCCTCGACTGCGATCTGGCCCACCGGGACGTCTTCGACCTCATCGAGGAGACGTCGGGACACCGGTTGGGCAGCGCGGAGGTCACCGTGCATGCCGTCACCGCCGAACCGGACACCGCTCGGCTCCTCGAAATCCCCGAGGGCGCAGCCCTGTTCGCGATCGACCGCCTCACATGTCTCGCCGACGGCCGCCCTGTGGACGCGGAGACCCTGCGCGTGCGGGCCGACCGGTTCGCCCTGCAGGCCCTGGTCCACCGTGGTCCCGTACGGCCCCGCACCTGACCGCGGTACACCCCTTTCCTGACCGCAAGACACCCCTCCCCGCTGCCCTCGGAGGCACCCCCATGCCCATGGACCTCGACGTCCTCACCCTGGTTCTCCTCGCCCTCTTCGGGCTCGCGGGAGGCATCGGGATCACCGCGGTGGGGCCCGGTGGTGTGCTGCCGACGATCGGGATGTTCCTGCTGACCGGGCTGTCCCCGGCCGGGGTCGCGGGCACCGCCATCGCCACCCATGTGGCGACCGGCGCGCTCGGCACGGCCGCCTACACCCGATCGGGACAGTTGCGGGACGCGGCCACGCGGCGCACGGCGACGGTCCTCGCCTTGGCCGCCCTCCTCGGCACACCTCTCGGTGTCCAGCTCAACACCCTTGTCTCGGGGCAGGGGTTCGGGATCCTGCTCGCGTGCGCCGTCACCGTGACGGGTGTCCTGGTGTGGGTGCGCGAGCGGCGCGCCGGGGCCGCGGGGAGCGAGCCCGTGAGCGTGCCGCTCACGCGAATTGCCTTGGTGGGCTTTGGAGTTGCCGTCGCGGCCGGGCTCTTCGGCCTCGGTGGACCGATGCTGAGCGTGCCGCTCCTGGTCGTCTGCGGGCTCCCGGTGCTGTCCGCGCTCGCCGCGGCGCAGGCGCAGTCCGTGGTGATCGCGGCGATCGGCACGCTCGGGTACGTGCTGCACGGTTCGGTCGACTGGAGGCTCGCCGCGCTGGTGGGTGTGCCCGAGCTGATCGGCGTGATCGTGGGGTGGAAGATCGCCCACGCCGTGCCGGCGCGCCGCCTCAAGTACGCCCTGGTAGGAACACTGCTGGCACTGGCCCCGTACCTCGCCTTCCACTCCTGACGCCCCGGACCCGCCCGTGTGACCGAAGGGCGGGCCCGGGACGAGGAGTTCAGCCTCGGTCGGGTCGCGGCTGGAACGTGCCGCCGTACATCGGCAGCCGCACGCTGGAGCCGTAGCGCTCCAGCTGGGCCCAGGGCCGGTTGAGGCCCGAGGAGCCGAACTCGCGGACGCGGGTGACGGCGTCCAGGTCGAGGACGTCCGCCAGGAGTTCCTGGCCGGGGCCCGCCTGCTGGCGGATGGTGCCCTCGGGGTCGACGATGACGCTGGTGCCCACGGCGGCCGGGTCGGCGGCGTTGACGTTCACCACGTACACCTGGTTCGTCCAGGCGTTGGCGCGGGCGCACACGATCTCCATGTCGCGGTCCCTGGTGGTGGTCAGGGTGGGCTGGACGATCACTTCGGCGCCCAGCCAGGCGAGCTGGCGTGCGGTCTCCGGGAACGAGCCGTCGTAACAGATCGCGAGGCCGATCCTGCCGATGTCCGGGATGTCGAAGACGACGAACTCGCTGCCGGGCGCCGTCGTTTCGTAGGGCTGCCAGGGAAAGACCTTGCGGTAGCGGGCGACGATCTCGCCCTGCGGAGAGACGGCGAGCGCCGTGTTGTAGACGGTGCCGTCGGCGGTGCGCTCGTAGACGCTGCCGGGTATCAGCCACAGGCCCGTCTCGCGCGCGAGGTCGCAGATCCGGTCGGTGAGCGGTCCGGGGACGGTGACGGCCGCCTTGTCCATCCAGTCCTCGCGGGCATCGAACAGCGGTGCCTCCGCGGACAGCATGAGCTCGGGCACGACGACGAGCTGGACGTGCGGAAGCAGGGCGCGGGTCGATCGGACCCGGTCGGCGAACAGCGCCCATGTGGCCTCGGGATCGAAGGGGACAGGGGCGGTCTGTACGGCGGCGATGCTGAGCGTGCGCATGGATCAGTCCTCGGTGACGGTCAGTCGGGTGACGGCGGTGCGGCCGTCGCGGAAGAAGGAGCGGAAGCGGTGGCGCAGCGCCAGCATCACGACCAGGCCGAGCAGGACGGAGCCGAGGCCCAGCAGGAGAACACCGCCGACGCCGAACAGTGAGGTGGAGCCGTACGAGGGGTCGGTCATGTCGACCGCACTGCGGACGAACGCGGCGAGCATCATCAGCCCGCCGGCGAGCGGCAGCACACCCTTGAGGAGCGCGTCCCGCCAGGAGCGGCGAAGCTGCCCTCGGAACAGCCAGACGCAGGCCAGGCCTGTGACGCCGTAGTAGAGCGCGATGAGCAGGCCGATGGAGAGGATCGCGTCGCCGAGGAAGGCGGGCGAGAGCCAGGTCAGAGCGGCGAGGAGAACCGCGGCCGCCGTGCCCATGAAGACGGTGCCGAAGGACGGCGTGCGATGGCGCGGGTGGATGCGGGCGAACGCCTGGGGCAGCGCGCCGTGGACGCTCATCGAGAGCGTGGCCCGCGAGCTGCCGACGACGCAGGTGAGCAGCGCGGCGATCGCGGAGACACAGACGGCGAGCTGGACGCCCTTCGCGAGCGCCGTGCCGAGGACGGGCGGGCCGAGGGCGGACAGGACGTCGGCCGCGTTGCCGGCGTTGCCGAGTCCCAGGCCTGAAGTGCCCGTCCCGGCGAAGCTGATCGCGGCGACCGCCGTGAACAGATACGTGACCAGGAGGACGAGCGTCGAGATGAGCGCGGCCTTGCCGGGGGTGCGCTCGCTGTCGCGGGTCTCCTCGTTGACGGTGAGCAGCGCGTCCCAGCCCCAGTAGATGTAGAGGCAGAGCAGGACCGCCTTGGCGAACGCGCCGAAGCTGTCGAAGCCGAACGGATCCAACCAGGCGAGCGAGGGCGTCAGCGCCCCGTGCCGGGCGAGCGCGGCAGCGCCGAAACCGAAGAGCGCGAGGAGTTGGAGCCCGAGCAGCACGTACTGGACGACCGCGGCGAGCTGGAGGCCGCGGTACGCGATGACGGTGATGGACCCGATGAGCAGCGCCGCGGTGACGGCGACCGCGGTCTCGTCGGAGGCCAGTGAGTCCAGGCCGAGGAGCCCGAGGAGGTATCCGGCGCCCACCTGGGAGAGCGCGGCCATGGCAGTGACCGTGGCGAACTGGGTGACCCAGCCGCCCAGGAGCCAGCCGGACGAGGGGCCGAAGGCGCGCGTCGTCCACACGAAGGTGGTCCCGCAGTCCGGCATCTCCTTGTTGAGCTCGCGGAAGGCGAAGGCCGTCAGCAGGATCGGCACGAATCCGAGGAGCAGCGCGGCGGGCGCGAGGTGGCCCACGGCCATCGTCACGAAGCCGAGGGTCACGGCGATGCTGTACGCGGGGGCGACCGAGGAGAGGCCGAGCGCCACCGAGGCGAGCAGCCCGACGGACCCGCTCCGCAGGCCCTTGGCGGGCGGTGGGGACGTGGTGGTGGGGGCGGGTGTCTGAGGGGGATCAGGGTTCACGGCGGCCTTCTGGTCGGCGGCGACTTTTCGTTAAACCGAGATTTAACGAACGAGTCGTGAGGCCTGTCAAGACTGGGTTCGGTATCTTTACCCCGGCATCAGCGAATCGGCTGGGATATGGACTGGTGCCGGGTCGGAATCGGATCGGACGGAGGCGGTCGTGGGACGGCGCAAGGACCAGGAGGCGCGGCGCGCACAACTGCGCCAGGCCACGCTCCGCGCACTGCACAGCCGGGGCCTCGAAGGGCTGCGACTGCGCGATGTCGCCGAGGAGGCGGGGGTCACGTCGGCCGCGGTGCTCTACTACTACGACGACCTCGACGAGCTGATGTACGAGACGTTCCAGCGGGCGAACGAGCGCTTCAGCCGCGAGCGCGAGGAGAGCGCCGAGAAGTTCCAGGACGCGCGGGACCGGCTGCGGGCCTGCGTCGAGCACGGCGTCGCCGACGGACCCGACGACCTGCTGCCCCGGCTGCTCTTCGAGTTCTGGCCACGCAGCCTGCGCGACCCCCGGGCGGCCGCTCTCGACGCCGCACTGACCGAGCGTCAGATTGCGGTGTACTACGCCACGTTGGTCCTCGGTGAGGCGCAGGGGCACTTCACTCTCGCCGAACCGGCGGGCCAACTCGCCGCCGGGTTCGTCGCGATGGAGGACGGCTTCCAGATGGAGGTCCTCGCGGGGCGCCGCACGCGGACCGAAGTGATCGGTGCGCTGCACGGGTACGCCCGGATGGCCACGGGCTTCGACCCGTCGGCGTGAGGCGGGACGCGCGGGCGCGCGGTCACATCCCGAACCGGCGCACCGACTGCTCCTCCTGGGCGATCCTGCGCAGCATGAGGAGGACCGGCTCGTACAGGACCGCCGCCGCGACCGCGGCCTCGACCTTCTCCACCTCCTCGGGGAAGACGTCGAGCCGGTCGAGGTCGTGCTCGGCCACACGCTCCATGTGCCGTGCGTACGGGGCGAGTTCGGGCGTTCCGCAGGGGTAGCCCAGACGGTTGAGCGTGGCGACCGTCGTGACGAGGGTCCGATACGAGGGGGAGAGGCTGCCGATCTCGCGCGCGGAGTCCCAGCCGAGCTCCTCCAGGAGGCGGTCGACGGCCGAGGCCGCCTCGACCGTGGCCGGGTCGTCCTCGGGCGCCTCCGGCGGCTGCGGCAGCGCCCACAGGGCCGCGCCCATACGGATCGTGCGGCCCAGCGAGTCGTCGTCCACCGCCGCGAGCACCTCGCGAGCGGTCGCCACCGGCACCCGGCCGACCTGGATCAGCGCCCGTACGAGTCGCAGCCGGCGCAGATGGGAGTCGTCGTACTCGGCCTGTGTGGCCGTGATCCGCCGCCCTGGGGGCAGGAGTTGCTCCCGCAGGTAGAACTTGATGGTGGGGATGGAGACCCCGCTCAGCTCGCTGAGTTCCGCGAGTCGCATCTCTTGCACCCCTTCTTGGGCAGTGCCACTATCCAAGCACGGGTGCCGGGGCGGTGGCACTCCCCAACCCAGCCGAATCGGGGGCGACATGGGCACGAGGACGAACACCGGACGGACGACCGCGGGCATGCAGGGGGATGTGGTGGTCTTCCTCATCGGTATGCGCATCAACCACTTCTGGGCGGTCCACCGGTGGCTGCCCGTGTTCGTCGCGATGCCCATGATGATCAGGGAACTGAACCGCGACCGCTCCCTCGGGCTCCTGCACCACATCCTGCTCACCGGCTCGCCGCGCACCTACATGGTCGTCCAGTACTGGGAGTCGAAGGAGAAGCTGCTCGCCTACGCCGCGGCCCCGGACAAGCGCCATCAGCCGTGGTGGGCGCGGATCAACCGGTACGCCCGCAAGGGCGCGACGCACGTCGGGATCTGGCACGAGACCTACGTCGTACCCGAGGGCTCCTACGAGACGATCTACGGCGACATGCCGGCCCAGGGTCTCGCCAGGGCGTTCGGCGTCGCGGGCCTCGAAGACGGGGTGCAGGCGCAGGACCGGCTGCGGGTGTGAAGCGGAGTCCCTGAGTCCGGGCGCCGCCGTCGCCTCCGGTCGATTGTCAGTGCCACCAGGCACGATGGCAGCATGACAACGACTTCTGGTGAGTTCGTCCTGGCCGATGCCGCTGCCTATGCCCAGGCCGTCGCGGACGCGTCCCTGGCGGCGGGCGCCTACTACACGGGCGGGACGTCCGCCCTCGACGACGACGCGTACGACCGGCTCGTCCGGGCCGTCGCCGCGTACGAGGCGGACCACCCCGACGCGGTGCTGCCGCAGTCGCCGACCGGGAAGGTCGCGGGCGGCGCCGTCGAGGGGGACGTGCCGCACACGGTCCCGATGCTGAGCCTGGACAACGTCTTCGACAGCGAGCAGTTCACCACGTGGACCGCGTCCGTGGCCCGCAGGATCGGGCGCGATGTGACCCGGTGGAACGTCCAGCCCAAGCTGGACGGACTGGCCATCGCCGCGCGCTACCACGAGGGCCGCCTCACGCAGTTGATCACCCGGGGCGACGGGACGGCCGGGGAGGACGTCTCGCACGCGATCGGCACCATCGAGGGCCTGCCCGACCGCCTGCCCGACCGCCTGACCGATGCGCACACGGTCGAGGTGCGGGGTGAAGTCCTCATGACCATCGGCCAGTTCGAGCACGCGAACGAGGTGCGTACGGAGCACGGCGGCGCCCCCTTCGCCAACCCGAGGAACGCCGCGGCGGGCACCCTCAGGGCCAAGGACCGCGCCTACACGGTACCGATGACGTTCTTCGCGTACGGCCTGCTGCCCCTGCCGGACACGTCGGCCGAACACGCCGAAGCGCTGCACTCCCTGGCCCACGGCGAGCTGATGGACCGCGCCGCAGCCCTCGGGGTCAACACACCGGCCACGACAGCCGTTTCGGGACTCACCGTCGACAGTGTCGAGGAGGTTCTCGCCCGGGTCGAGCACATCGCGGGCCTGCGCGCCGAGCTGCCGTTCGGTATCGACGGGATCGTCGTCAAGGCGGACCTCGCCGCCGACCAGGAAGCCGCCGGATCGGGCACGCGCGCCCCGCGCTGGGCCATCGCCTTCAAGCTGCCCGCCGTCGAGAAGATCACCCGCCTCCTCGACGTCGAGTGGAACGTCGGCCGTACGGGCGTCATCGCCCCGCGCGCCGTACTCGAACCCGTCGACATCGACGGCAGCACGGTCACGTACGCCACGCTGCACAACCCGGCCGACATCACCCGCCGCGACCTGCGGCTCGGCGACCACGTGATGGTCTACAAGGCGGGCGACATCATCCCCCGCATCGAGGCGCCCGTCGCCCACCTGCGCACCGGCGACGAACAGCCGATCGTCTTCCCCGACGTGTGCCCGCAGTGCGGCTCCGGCATCGACACCAGCGAGCAGCGCTGGCGCTGCGAGCGCGGCAGGAACTGCCACCTGGTGGCCTCGCTGTCCTACGCGGCCGGCCGCGACCAGCTCGACATCGAAGGCCTCGGCGGCACCCGCGTCGTCCAGCTCGTCGACGCGGGCCTGGTCACCGATCTCGCCGACCTCTTCGCCCTCACCCGTGACGGGCTCCTGGCGCTCGACCGCATGGGGGAGACCAGTACGGACAACCTCCTCGCGGCGATCGAGGCCGCCAAGGCCCAGCCGCTGTCCCGGGTGCTGTGCGCCCTCGGAGTGCGGGGCACCGGACGGTCCATGTCCCGCCGTATCGCCCGGTACTTCGCCACGATGGACCACATCCGCGCCGCGGACGCCGAGGCGATGCAGCGGGTCGAGGGCATCGGCGCCGAGAAGGCCCCGGTGATCGTCTCCGAGCTGGCCGAACTCGCCCCGCTCATCGACCGGTTGGCGGCAGCGGGGGTGAACATGACGGAACCCGGCGCGACCCCGCCCGCCCCGGAGGAAGAGGCCGAGAAGGACGGAGCGGGCGAACGGGCGGCCGACGCAGGCCCGCTGGACGGCATGACCGTCGTCGTCACGGGAGCCATGACCGGCCCTCTGGAGAAGCTCAGCCGCAATGAGATGAACGAACTCGTCGAGCGGGCCGGCGGCAAGTCCTCCTCCAGCGTCTCCAAGCGCACTTCGCTCGTCGTCGCCGGTGAGGGCGCGGGATCCAAGCGGGCCAAGGCCGAGGATCTGGGCATCCGCCTTGCCACGCCGGACGAGTTCGCCGAACTCGTCGCGAACGTTCTGGAGTGATGTGAGGCCGTCCGTGGAGAGGCTGCGCAGATGACTGTCCTGGCCGAAAAGGTGCTCTAGACTGCTTCGCCGACGAGGCGCTCGACCATGCGCCGCACCGGAGACAAGGGTCGTCGACGGCCCTGCGTGGAGGACACATGGCATCGGGGGGATGGGGACCGGACAACGGCCCCAGAAACAACGGCGGACAGGCGCCGACGGGTCCGGGCTGGGGCAACCCGTACGGCCCACCACCGTCCGGACCTTACGGTCCGCCGCCCGGGCAGGCGCCGTACCCGCCACAGCCGATCCCGCCCCAGGGCGGGCCGTACCCGTACGGCCCGCCGCGGGTGCCGGTGGCGCCCCGCCGCCGCAACCCGCTGCGCCGCGTGCCGGGCCTCAACATCGTCTCCGCGATCATCCACTCGGCACACCGCGTGGCGACCCGGCTCTTCGTGCAGGACGGCGGCGTCCGCATCAACGACCCCCTGGTGGTGCGCGTCCAGATCTTCCGCTCGGTCCTCGGCCTCCTCGCCACGCTCGCCCTGGCCTTCTACTACGGCAAGGGCGAGCAGGCGTGGCACGGAGCGGCGGAGGACGGCTTCGGCAACCTGCTCATCACGCCGGTCCTGCTGATCGTCACAGGTCCGCTCGTCGTCCTGGGCTTCATCCTGTACGCCCCTCCCCACCTGCGGTCGGCGCTGCGCGCCCGGCTCAAGGGACCGCTCAAGACGGTGGCCTGGTATGTGGGGTCCGTGGCTGTCTTCGTCACCGTGTGCGTGGTGGCGATCAACAGCGGCTACCTGGACAAGCTGCCCAAGTGGGCGGCGGCCCTGAGCGCGCTCGTCGTCCTGACCGTCATCGTCTGGGGCCTGCCGTTCCTCTTCTTCGCCTCCCTCTACTCCGCCAAGACCGCCTTCAACACCGCCCACGTGCATCCGATGCTGCCCGCCGTGCTGACCGCCGTACTGGTCTGGGCGGTGGCGGTCTTCAACCTGATCGATCAGGGCATGCCGAAAGGCCCGGTCGCGGCACAGCTCTGCTCCCTGCTGGGTGGCCCGCTGTCAGTCACGGCCGTCGCCCTGTGGGAGCTGCGGAGAATGCGAACCCGCCACGGAGTCGTCCTGCGTGGCTGATCTCGGCCGCATCGCCTTGGCCCGGCGGGGAGTTGACCCGGTGTGACTCAGTCGCCCGGACAGCAGAGCCCCGCCGATGCCACCGCCCCGCGCCCCGATGAGCATCCGGCCGAGGCGGAGCGCCGGCCTCGGGCCTGGCGTGAGTACGGGACGCTTTTGATGGCGATAGTGGGGCTCATGCTGTCGCTGACCACCTTCCTGGCGACGGCGCTGCGCTGACCGCCTTTCCGGCGAAGGCTCTGCCCGACCACCGCCATCGCGAGGGCTCTGCGCCGACCCCCGCGGCCGCTCGGCCCGCACGACTCCAGAAGCGCCGAAGGCGTCGGCGCTTCTGGAGTCTCCTGGCCCTGCGCACCCCGATCCGGATGCCATGAGGAGGCGCGCGGCGTGATCATCGTGGCGGGCCCGGGCGAGACCGAAGGCGCGGATCACCCAGATGCAGAGAAGGCTTTCACCTTCTTCACAATTTGTTGCGACGTTCACACACGGAGCGACGAACGTGACAGGATCCCGGCAGCCGCCCGCCGCGGCGCCGTAGAATCGAGGCATGGACACCACGCGGCTCGCGCGGCTCGGCGCCGGGAAGTACCTCCTGGTCACCAGCTTCCGGAAGAACGGCACCCCGGTGGCCACCCCGGTCTGGGTGGTCAGGGACGGGTCCGCACTCGGTGCGTGGACCGCCGCGAACTCCTGGAAGGTGAAGCGGATCCGCAACCGCGCGGATGTCCTCGTGGGTCCGTGCGACGCCCGCGGCAACCCGACCGGCGATCAGTTGCCCGCCACGGCGGAGATCTGCTCCCCCGAGGTGACGGCGCGTTATCGCAACCTGATCCGGAGCAAGTACGGCCTGCTCGGCAAGGTGACGCTGTTCGGCAGCCGGCTGCGCCGCGGCCTCGACGGCACGGTAGGCATCCGCATCACACTCGGCGAGTGAACGCGGCGGTCAGGCCGCTTCCCGGCGCTCGGGCCGAACGGGGCCCACAGCCGTCTCCGCGCGGAACGCGACGACCATCTCCCGCGCGTGCCGCAGCCCGATCCGCGTGAAGTCGGCCTCGAGAACGTCGAGTTCGGCGAGCGTGTCGCGACGGTCGTGGCCGAGCCGGGAGCGCGACTTGACCAGCCCGAGCCGGCACAACGCCACACCACGCGGTTCGTGCAGGGCGCGGAACTCCGCCAGCGCCGAGGCGTAGACGTCCCGGGCCGCCTCGTAACGCCCGTCCCGGTAAAGGACGTTGGCGCGCATCTTGTGGTTGTACGCGAGCGCGCTCGCCAGATCCATCGCGCGGCAGATGCCCTCGGCCTCGGAGAGCAGGGACAGCGCACGGTCGGGTTCGCCCCGGACGGACAGCACGTCGGCCACCCCGCGCAGCGACCACGCGGCTTCGATCCCGAGCCCTACATCCGAAGCCCCCGCCTCACCGATAGCTACAGGCGTTCTCGCAACTCGCGAACAAAGCCAGGACCGAGGAGCCAGCGATGCTATGCGGGCGGATGGAGGCTTTGCAGTCGATCAGCAGACCGTCGGTGATGAAGTCCGCGTCGGCACCACCGAGAACGCTGCTGCCGGCGAACACCGGCCCGCACACCTGCTCATGGGGTGGCAGCGCGCGCAGCGGGGCGAACGGCTTGTCGGAGAGCTGCATCTGCTCGGAGATGTCCTTGAGCACGTACCGAGGCACCGCGGCGGTGAGGTGATCCAGGCGCGTGTCGGCGTCGGCCTGGGCCAGCAGATTGCGGCGGCGGGAAAAGACACCGTTGCGGTACACGGCTTCGAAGAACCGGCCACGTGGCACAGCCGCGTCAACTGCTCCTCGGCCAGGGGGTGCGTGCCGTCCAGGTGGGCGTGTGGACATTCGCGTAATTCCCCAGGAGTAAGTTCACGTAATTCCCCAGGTGCCCGTCTGGCTGGGGGGCTTGTGACCCGCCTTGTCAGAGGTCGACGCGACGCTCGGCAGCCGATGGGTCATCGACGGAGCCGTAGCGCAAGACGACGTGCGCCGGCCGGAACGGCAGGCCGTTCAGGATGGGTGCCATGACAGCGAAGAGTGCGTCGGCGTCTGGTCCGTAGGCGTAGAGGACCACCTCGCCTCCTCCGTATTCGTTTCCGTCGAACTCGCCGACGTCGGCTTGCTCGATCGCTTCGGTCAGCAGGTAATGGGACTGACGGACGACCTCCCGTTGGCTTGGCTCGCCGAGGCCGTCATCGGCCAGTCGATAGTGAGTGATGACGGCATGCTCAACGGCGTTTTCTGCTTCGTCTGTGTCGGCCATGTGGGAAACGATCTCATCCTGGACCGACGTCCTCGCCAGCCCGGCCCTCCGGGACGCGGTCCTAGGCGATCGTGGGCTTGGCAGGCTTGTCGGTCGGGTTTTTGGGCCGCTTGTTCGGGCGGTAGCTGGGGCCGTTCATGATGACCTGGTGGCTCGTGTTGATCAGCCGGTCCAGAAGTGACTCGGCGACGACGGGGTTGGGGAAGAGTGGATACCAGTCACTGGGCGCCCGGTTGCTGGTGATGATCAGGGACCGGCCCTGGCGTTCGCTGACCAGCTCGTATAGGTCGTCAGCCTGGGACGCTCCGAGCTGGCGCATGGCGAAGTCGTCGAGGATGAGCACGTCGGGCCGTACCAGTTCATGGATCCGCTTGTCCCAGGTGCGGTCCGCGTGGCAGCCGGCGAGGTCCGCAAGGATCCGGCTGGTCTTGGCGAACCGGACGTGGGCGCCCTGGCGGACCGCGAGGTGGCCGAGGGCCTGGGCGACGTGTGTCTTTCCGACCCCGACCGGGCCGAAGAGGATGACCGACTCGCCCGAATGAAGCCAGCGCAGGGCTCCGAGATCGCGGATTTGGGCGGCCGGAAGCTTCGAGGAGGCAGTGAAGTCGAACTCCTCCAGGGTGACCTGCTGCTCGAACTTCGCCCGGGTTAGACGTCGTTGGAAGGCGACGGTCTCGCGGCGGGTGATCTCGTCCTGGCAGAGGACCTGCAGGAAGTCCAGGTGCCCGAGCTCGCCGCCATGGGCCTGGGCCAGGCGGGCATCGAGGGCCCATGGCCAATTAGGAGAAGTCGGGCTGAGGAATTACATGATCCTTCATCGCCCGGTCGGCGATCTCGGTGAACTCGTGGCGGATCGATGGCAGCCGCAGCATGCGACAAGCGACGTCACTACTGCTCGACAAAGCCACTTCCGCCGACCTCACGCTGAAAACCTCAGTAGGAAGCCTGCCTTGGTTGTTCCGGCTCCTGGCGTGCTTGCCTGCGGCGGCGCTGTTCCGCGACGTCAGCCACGGGGGCGGACAGCAGCAGGGTGCGAGTGTAGGGGTGGTCGGGGGTGCGTGTGATGTGGTCGGCGTCGCCTGTTTCTACGATCTCGCCCTTGTGGATCACGGCGACCCGGTGGCTCATGCAGCGGACCACCGACAGGTCGTGGGAGACGAAGAGGTAGGACACCCCGGTCTCCTGCTGGATCTCCAGGAGGAGGTCGAGCACGGTCCGTTGCGTGGTGAGGTCGAGTGCGGACACCGGTTCGTCGCAGACGACGAGGCGAGGGCGGAGCGCGAGGGCGCGGGCGATGGCGACGCGCTGGCGCTGGCCGCCGGAGAACTCGCGCGGCAGGCGTCGCGCCGTGTCGGACGGCAGGTGGACCCGGTCGAGCAGGCCGCCGACCCGGCCGCGCGCCTCGCGGGCGTCGACGCCTTGGGCGAGGAGCGGTTCGGCGAGGGTGTCGCCGATGGTGAGGGACGGGTTCAGCGACGTGTACGGGTCCTGGAAGATGACCTGGAGGTCACGGCTGAGGGCCCGGCGGCGTGCCGTGGTCGCCGTGTCGATGCGTTCGCCGTCGAGGGTGATGGTGCCCGAGGCGACCGGCACCAGACCGAGGACGGCGCGGCCGATGGTCGTCTTGCCCGAGCCCGACTCGCCGACCAGGCCGAGGGTTTCGCCGGGCCGGATGTCGAGGTCCACCCCCTTGAGCACCTCGGTACGGGGCGCGCGCCACCCCTTGCCGGGGAACGACACCCGCACGTCCGTGACGGTCAGCAGGGCTTCGGATGCCGGTGCGCTGGTCATACGGTGGTGCTCCTTGCCTCGCGGGGCTGCCAGGGCTCCCGTGCGGGGGCGGTGTCGAGAACGGAGTCGAGCAGGGTGCGGGTGTAGTCGTCCTGCGGGTCGTGGAGCACCTGCTCGGTGGTGCCGGTCTCCACGATGCGGCCCTTGTTCATGACGGCGACCCGGTCGCAGAGGTCCGCGACGACGCCGAGGTTGTGGGTGACCAGCAGGACACCCAGGTTCCGGTCCTGCTGGAGGCGGCGCAGCAGGTCGAGGACTTCGGCCTGGACGCGGACGTCTAGGGCGGTGGTGGGTTCGTCGGCGATGAGGAGTGCGGGGTCGCAGGACATGGCGCCGGCGATGAGTACGCGTTGGGCCATGCCGCCGGATATCTCGTGCGGATAGCGGCGCATGACCTGCTCGGGGTTCGGGATCTCGACGGTGCGGAGCAGGTCGACGGCGCGATCGGCGGCCTCCTTGCGGGACAGGCCGAGGACGTGGCGCATCGGTTCGATGAGCTGGCTGCCGATGGAGAAGGCCGGGTCGAGGTTGCTCATCGGTTCCTGCGGGATGTACGCGACGGTCGCCCCGCGCAGGGCACGGTGCTCCCGCTCGGGCATCCCCACGACTTCCCGGCCCGCGACGAGGACGCTGCCGCGGGAGATCCGGCCGCCCTCGGGGAAGAGGCCGAGCACGGAGAACGCGGTCTGCGTCTTGCCGGAGCCCGACTCGCCGACCAGTCCGACGATTTCGCCGGGCCGCACGTCGAGGTCGACCTCGTGCACGACCTCCTTGTCACCGCCCTCGGGTCCGGGGTAGGCGACGGCGAGCGAGCGGATCGACAGAAGCTCGGCCCGCTCCTCGCCCGAGTCCGCGAGGGCCACGACATCGGCCGCACGGGCGGGAGTTCGCGTACGACGGGAGGCTTGCCCCGCGCGGTCCTCCAGGCAGTCCCGCAGGGCCGTGGCGATCAGCACGAGCGCGGCGTTGGTCAGGCCGAGGGCGAGTCCGGGCCACAGCAGCAGGATCGGCCGGCGCTGGATGTTCTGGAACGCCTCGTTGAGCATGGCGCCCCAGGTGGCAGAGTCGCCGCTGCCGACACCGAGGAATTCGAGGCCGGCCTGGAGGGCGATGGCAAGGCCGGACACGAGAGCGATCTGGATGATGATGGGGCCGCGGACGACTGTCAGGACGTGCCGGGCCACGATGCGGGTGTCGGAGAGCCCGGAGACGCGCGCGGCGTCGACGTACAGCTCGCCCCGGACGTTCGCGACGATGCCCCGCACCAGGCGGAAGAAGCTGGGGGAGGACAGGAATCCGAGGACGACCATCAGGACCCAGACGTTGGGGCCGAGGATGGCGCGGGAGGCGAGGAGTACGACCATGGCGGGCAGCGCCATGACGAGGTTTACGAGCCAGTTGGCGACGGAGTCGAAGCGGCCTCCGTAGTAGCCGGCGCACAGGCCGGCGGGGACGCCGAGCGTGAGCGCGATGCCGAGGGCGATGACGGCGCCGCCGAGTGTGTTGCGCCCGCCGTACAGGATCCGCGAGAGGATGTCGCGTCCCGCCGAGTCCATGCCCAGCGGGTGACCGGAGCTCGGACCGGAGAACGCGTTGGCGAGCGAGGCGGCCCCGGGGGCCTGGGGTGCGAGGAGCGGGGCGAGCAGCATCGCCGTGACCAGGAGCAGAAGGACCGTCAGGGAGACGGCGCCCAGCGGATTGCGGACGAGCTGCTGGAGGATGCCGCGGGAACGGTCGGCGTCCGCCGGCGTCTTCACGGCCGGTGCCGGATCGGCAGGGAGGTTCTCGCTCATGCGATCCTCGCCTTCGGGTTGAGCCAGCCGATCATGATGTCGACCAGGAGGTTGATCAGGACGACGCCGATGACGGTGAGCATGACGAGGGCCATGATCACGGGGATGTCGCCGCGGGTGGTGTAGGTGACGGTCATGCTGCCGAGGCCGGGCAGGCCGAAGATCTGCTCGACGAGGACGGTGCCGCCGAGCAGGCCGACGAACTGCATGCCGAGGACGGACAGGGCAGGCGCGGAGGCGTTGCGCAGGACGTGCTTGAGCACGATGCGGGACGGAGGCAGGCCGCGGGCCCGCAGCGTGCGGACGTAGTCCTGGCGCAGGACGTCGATGACGGCGCCGCGCACCTGCTGGGAGACGCCCGCCACGGAGGCGACCGACAGCGAGATCACCGGCAGCGTGACGGTGGAGAGCCAGGCGCCCAGCGACTCGGTGATCGGGGTGTATCCGATGGCGGGGAACCAGTTCAGGCGGACCGCGAAGACCAGAACGAGGATGAGTGTCACCAGGAATCCGGGCAGCGCGTAGCCGAGGACGCCGAGTATCTGGACACCGCGGTCGATGGCGCCGCCGCGGCGCACCCCGGCCCACGCGCCGAGCAGGAACGAGACGAGAGCCGTCACGAGCGTGACGCCGAGCATGAGACTCACGGTGACGGGCAGCCGGTTGGCGATGGCCTGGGAGACGTCCTCACTGGAGAACCAGGACGTGCCGAAGTCCCCGCGCACGGCGTGGGAGAGCCAGTCCGTGTACTGCACGAGGACCGGCCGGTCGAGTCCCAGCTGGGCGTTCTTGGCGTCGATGACGTCCTGCGACGCCCCTTCGCCGAGGAGTTGGCGCCCCACATCCATGTCCGGGATCGACAGAAGCACGTAGGAGAGGAACGAGATGACGAGCAGGAGCACGGCTCCTGCTGCGATCCTGCGGGTGATGAAGGTCAGCATGTGTCTCGGTATTCGTGACCGCGGCCGAATCGGCCGGCGTGAACCGCGCCGGGTGGCGTGGCCCCGCTGAGGGCGGGGCCACGTGCGGCGCGTGGGACGTCCCGCACCGCATCGGCGGACGAGATCGTGGGGCGACCCTACCTGCGGTTTTTGCCGCCGAGCAGGTGTGCCGGGAGGGATTTTAGCCAGCTGGTAAGTGATGGACGGCCTGCGGACACAATGGCTGCGCGCGCCCGACGCGGTGCCGCTGGAAGCGCTGGTACGCGACTTCCAAGGCTGGTACGGCCGTCACGTGACCGACACCGTCGGGGATCCGGTCACGGGCTGACCCTCGCGAGCACCTCGGCGGCCATGCTTCGGTGTCCCGCGGCGTTGGGGTGGAAGCCGGCGGCCTGAGGCGTCTCCTTCGGCTCGATCCAGCGCACCCCTTCGGCCTTGCAGGCGTCGTGCCCCACCGACGGGGTGTAGGTGTTGACGTAGGTCGCGCCGTAGGCGGAGGCCTGCTGGGAGAGCATGGAGTTGAGTTCCTTCTCCTTGTCGCGGAACCAGGCGAAGTCGCCTGCCGCGAAGGGGATGGCGTCTCGGCACGCGGAACCGTCGTCGGGCATGATCACTGGATAGCCGACCAGGAGCACCTGGGCCTGCGGTGAGCGGGCGTGGATCTCCTGGAGGATCGCATCGACCTTGGGAGCGGTGGCATCGATGCGCGAGCGGATCTCGTCGGTGCCGAGCAGGGTGTAACTCGTCTTGCAGGGCGACCCGTTCGGGTCGAGGTAGGCGACCAGGACACAGCGGGTACCGACTTTCTGGAGGCCCAGGTCGTTGCCGCCGATCCCCAGGGTGACCAGCGCCGTGTCCGGGCGCAGCGCGTCCAGCTGGGGAGGCACCGAGTCCTGTGGCGCGGCCATGTCGCTCGTGTCGGCTCCGGCGCAGGTCACGTCGGTGACGCCGACGGCGTGCAGGGCCCCGGCGACCAGGGAGGGGTAATTGCTGTCGGAGCGGCCGCAGTTCGGATCGACCTCGTCGGGGATGCCGAGCCCGGAGCTGTACGAGTCCCCGAGCGCCACGTAGTGCACGGGGGCGGCGGCCCGCTTGGAGTCCGAGGGGTGCACATGGTCGTCCGAGTGGGCGGCTGCAGGCTGGACGAGGGCCAGGCCCACGATTGCGGCCGTACCCACGGAAACGGCGGCACGCAGCAGAGGATGCCGGGCGCCTCCTGTGAGTGAGGACGCCAGGGATGGATGGCGCAAACGGTGCAGCGGCACAGCTGTACCTCTTCTCATGAGCGTCAAGGGCGGCATGGGCGCACGTCTTCGGCGGCACGGGTGTGCATGCCGGGTCGTCGCTCGGGGCGAGGCCGGCCGGGCTCGAAAACCATAGAGTGATCGGTTTCTAGCCGTCAATGCTTGTGCGCGCGGCAACTTGGGCGCACCTGTCCGGCGCAGTGCACCTCCGCTTGCACGGCTGAGAGCGCCTTGACAGTAAAAACCGATCACTTTACGTTTTTTGTTTGGCTGAGACTCCAGCCGTGTCGACACACCTCACCGGGCAGGCCGAATGACCCACCAGCACCATCACCCCGCCCCCGCCGCGGGCAGCGAACTGACCCTTCTTCAGAAGGCGTCGCTGACCAGCGGCGCGGGTGACTTCATCACGCAAGCAGCGGGGGATGTCCCGGCCGTGTCCTTGTCCGACGGGCCGCACGGACTGCGGCTGCCGAGGGAGCAGGGCGACGGCGGCCAGGTCGACCTGCACAGCGCGGCACCGGCCACCTGTTTCCCCCCAGCCGTCGCGCTCGGCAGCAGCTGGGACACACAGCTCGCAGGCATGGTCGGCGCCGCCATCGCCGCCGAGGCACGGGCCCACGGCGTCCACGTCGTGCTCGGTCCCGGCATCAACATCAAGCGGTCACCGCTGTGCGGACGCAACTTCGAGTACTTCTCCGAAGACCCGCTCGTCACCGCCGAGCTGGGCGGCGCAATGGTGCGCGGACTGCAGGAGGCGGGTGTCGGCGCCGCGTTGAAGCACTACGCGGCGAACAACCAGGAGACCGACCGCATGCGCGTCAGCGCCGACATCGACGAGCGGCCGCTGCGCGAGATCTACCTACGCGCCTTCGAGCGGATCGTCCGCCGGGAACGCCCCTGGTCGGTGATGGCGGCCTACAACGCGCTCAACGGCGTACCGCTGAGCGAGAACCACCGCCTCCTGACCGACATCCTGCGCACCGAGTGGAGCTTCGACGGCGTCGTGATGTCCGACTGGGGGGCCGTGCGCGACCGCGTCGCCGCGCTGCGGGCCGGACTCGACCTGCAGATGCCGGGCACGGGCGGACGGACCGACGCCGAGGTCGTGGCAGCCGTGGAGAGCGGCGAACTGGACGCCGAAGCGCTCGACCGGTCGGCCGCCAGGCTCGCCCGCTTCGCGCACCGGGCAACCGCGGCCGACGGCACCGGGGCCGGCGAGGTGTCGTACGAGGCACACCACGATCTGGCCCGGACGGCTGCCGAGCGCTGCGTCGTCCTGCTCAAGAACGACGGCGAACTCCTGCCCCTGGCCCCGGACTCCGGGACTGTCGCCGTGATCGGCGAGATGGCGCGCACCCCGCGCTTCCAGGGCGCGGGCAGTTCACAGGTCACCCCGACACAGCTGGACGTACCGCTGCACTGCCTGCGCGAGGCGGCGGACGGTGCGGACGTCACGTTCGCGGCCGGCTACGCCCTGCCCGGCGCCGACGCGGAACCGGCGGAGGACCTCGTCGAGGAGGCCGAACGGGTCGCCGCGGGCAGCGACACCGTGCTGCTCTTCCTCGGACTGCCCGCGCAGGACGAGTCGGAGGGCTTCGACCGCGACCACATCGACCTGCCCTCAGCACAGGTGCGGCTCCTGGAGCGCGTCGTCGCGGTCAACCCGCGGGTCGTGGTGGTCCTGTCCAACGGCGGTGTGGTCCGCACGGCTCCCTGGCACGACCGGGTGCCGGCGCTCGTCGAGGGCTGGCTCCTCGGTCAGGGCGGCGGCGCGGCGCTCGCCGGCGTCCTGTTCGGATCGGTCAACCCGTCGGGCCGGCTCGCCGAGACGATCCCGCTGCGCCTGGAGGACTCCCCTTCGCATCTGTCCTTCCCCGGCGAGGAGGGCCATGTCCGTTACGGGGAAGGCGTGTTCGTCGGCTACCGCGGCTACGACAAGCGCCACACCGAGGTCGCCTTCCCGTTCGGGCACGGACTGTCCTACACGACGTTCACGTACTCCGACCTGACCGTGCGGACGGGGGCCGACGGCGCGCGTCTGGATCTGCGCGTACGGGTGGCCAACACCGGGCAGCGAGCCGGGCGCGAGGTCGTACAGATCTACAGCCGGGGACCGGCGGGTAGCCGAGTGGCCTGCCCGGAGCGCGAGTTGCGCGGGTTCGCGTCCGTGGAGCTCGCGCCCGGCGAGGAGGTGGAGGTGGAGGTGCGCGTGGACCGGGCCGACCTCGCCCACTACAGCGAGCGCGAGGCGAGATGGCGTGTGGAGGGCGGTGTCCACCACTTCGAGGCGGCGGCCTCGTCCCGGGACATCAGACTCACCGCTGCGGTGACGCTCGACGCGGACCCGTCCGGAATCCTGCTGACAGGGCGCCACACCCTGGCCGAATGGCTGGAGCACCCCGTCGGCGGACCGCTCCTTGCGGAGGCGCTCGCCCGAGGCCGAACCGACGAGAGCACGGGCGCCATGGCCGATCCGGTGATGCGGCGCTTCCTCGCGGGAATTCCGCTCGACGTCATCGCCGACTTCCCGCAGAGCAGCATCACCCCCGAGGACGTGATCACGCTGTCGGCCAAGGTGGCGGCGGAGCCGGCCGACGGGAAACCCCGGACCGATGATGACAAGTGAGGGCGCCGCGGTGATCGAGGGCGAGGCAGCGCCTGGCTGGGAACCGGTGCTCGACGCGTTCGCCGACGCCCAGGCGCGGGACCCCGGTTCGGCACAGCTCGCGGTCTACCAGCGCGGGCACCTCGTGGTCGACACATGGACGGCCGCCGAAGGGGCGGGCACCCGCCCCTTCGGGCCCGACTCGGTGGGCGTGCTGATGTCCGTGACCAAGGGGTTAGCGGCCGTCTGCGTCCAGATGCTCAGCCAGAACGGCGAGCTCGATGTCGCAGACCCGGTCTCCCGCTACTGGCCCGAGTTCGCCCGCAACGGCAAGGCCGGAACGACGGTCGCCGATCTCCTCACCCACAGTGCGGGGCTGCCGGCGTTCACCGGTGACCCGGCCGATGCCGCCGGCGTCGATCTGCTCGACTGGGACGCGTGCGCGGCCCGGCTTGCGGACGCGCGGCCGATGTGGCGGCCCGGCAGCGCCTTCCACTACCACCCGCTCACCTACGGCCACTTGGTCGGCGAGGTGGTGCGCAGGGTCACCGGCTCCACCGTCGGGTCCTACTTCGCGGCCGAGGTCGCCGCCCCGCTCGGGCTCGACCTGTGGATCGGACTTCCACCGCACGAAGACCACAGGTTCGTGCACCAGCACCACCCCGGATCGCCGCCCACGCCTGCGGAGTTGACCGCAGCGCTGCACTCCGTCGGCCTCACACCAGACGACGGGCTCGCCCGCTCGATCCTGGCGTCCATGGCCGAACTCGCCTCCGTGACCTCCGCTTTCCGCTCCCGGCAGGGCCGCGCCGCCGAGATTCCCGCGGCGGGCGGCATCGGCAACGCCCGCAGCCTGGCCCGGCTCTACGCGGCTCTCATCGGCCACGTCGACGGTGTGCGGCTGCTGTCGCCGCTGACCGTGGAGCGGGCACGGGCACCCCGCACCGACCACCTGCCCGCGCCGGCACCGCTGCGCCGCCCCGCACACACGCACCCGGCCCGCTTCGGCCTCGGCTTCGAACTCCCGCGACGAGGCCTGCCGATGCTCGGCGAGGGCTCTTTCGGCCACGCCGGGGCGGGTGGCCCTCTGGGCATGGCGCACCCGGAGAGCGGCCTGGCCGTGGGCTACACCTGCACGGAGATGACGTGGGACGGTTCACAGGGCCCCGACCCGCGCTGGATTCCGTGGACCCGGGCCATCCACCGGGCCGCGGGGCTGACCACCGGCTTGTGGTGAACGTCCGAGGCCAAGCAACAATGCACAGAGTGCTGGAGGCGGTGTCCGCCTCCAGCACTCTGTGCATCTCTCGCAGCAGAACCGTCACTCCTCATCCGGTTTCGCCGACAGCAGGCTCATCACGTCCTCGATGGGCTGCTCCATGTCGGTGGACCGGTCGATCAGCCACTGCAGCTGAATTCCGTCGGCCAGCGCGAGGAACAGCACAGCGAGGCGCTCTGGCGGGATGTCCGAGTGCAGTGCGCCCTCGTCCATCCTCCGGCGCAGATAGTCCGCCGTGCGTTCGCGCATCGTCGGATAGCGCTCGGCGAAGAGGGCGTGCGCCGGATGCTTTGGATCGCTCGCGGCCGCCGCCATGGACACGAACAGCTCGACGAGTCCGGGCGTGCTCGCGCTCTCCCGGATGATCTCGCGGTAGCTCTTCGGGTCCGCCCGCTCCGCGTGCCGGATCCTGGCCGTCTCGTCACGCATCCGCAGGACCTGCGTCAGCAGATCCTCCTTCGAGTCGAAGTAGTGCATGAGACCCGGCAGGCTCAGGTTGCACTTGGCCGCCACCTTCCGCAGCGAGGTGCCGCGGTATCCCTCGCTCGCGAAGATCTCCAACGCCGCGTGCAGGATCTCGGCGCGCTTCGCCTCGCCCTTCTCGTACGGGCCCCGTTTTGCCATGTCAACCAGCCTAGCGTGCGCTGAGCGCGCTGGCCGGGGCGTGCGGGATGCGGCCCGAGCGGGCGAGCGCGCCGAGCCGGCGGGCCGAGTCCTTGGGGGTGCGGGCGAAGGTGTCCGGGTCGACCGCGATCAGTCCGAACGTCGGCCGGAAGGTGCCCCATTCGTAGTTGTCGAGGGCGCTCCAGTGGAGGTATCCACGTACGTCGATGCCGTCGGCCATGGCCGACGCGAGGCTCTCCAGAGCGCGGGTGGTGTAGTCGACGCGGCGCTCGTCGTCGCCGGTCGCGATGCCGTTCTCCGTGACCATGACGGGTACGCCGGGGCCGACCACGTCGACGGTGTGCCGTACGGCCTCGCCCAGCGCCTCGGGATAGTACTCCCAGCCGGTCAGCGTCGTCTCGGCGCCTTCGGGAACGGGCAGCGGCCCGTCCGCGCCGATGAGGTGGCGCGTGTAGGCCTGTACGCCGATCCAGTCGTCGTCACGCGCGGCCTCGAGGAACACGTCCTCACGCGAAAACGCGTACGCCGCCGCCACGTTTTCGGCCCCCGGTTCGGCCTGGTACACCTGGTTGGCGACCGTCCAGCCGACCTGCAGCCCCAGACCGGCGTCGTGCAGGACCTCGGTCGCGGCGTGGTGGGCGCGGATGAGGGCCTCGGTGACGTCCGCGGCCGGCTCGACGGAGGCAAAGCCCGCCGCGGCCCCGGTGCCACCCGCGTCCTTCTCGGTGGCACGGCGGTACAGGGCGGACATCAGGGCCACCATGTTGGGCTCGTTGATCGTGGCCACGTACTTCACCCCGGCACGCAGGACCTCGAGCGCCGTCCGGGTGTACTGCGCGAACACCTCGGCGGAGTCCGGCGCCGCCCAGCCTCCCCGCGCGTGGAACCACTGGGGACAGGTGAAGTGGTGCAGGGTCACGACCGGGGTGAGACCGCGCTCGATCGCCCCGCGGACCATGTCCCGGTAGTGCGCCAGGGCGGCACGCGAGACGCGGCCCTGCACCGGCTCGACGCGTGCCCACTCGATGCTGAACCGGTAGGAGTTGAAGCCGAGTTCGCGCAGGAGGTCCATGTCCTCGGGCCAGCGGTGAAAACTGTCGGCGGCGTCCCCGCTCGGCTCGGTCACGAAGGTGTCCGGCCGGTTCTCGAAGGCCCACCAGTCGCTCCCCGTGTTGTTGCCCTCGACCTGGTGGGCTGAGGTGGCCGCACCCATCAGGAAGCCATCCGGCAGGACGAGTTCGGACTGCGCTGAGGACGTCATACGGCCACCCCTGAAAAGCGTTCGTTGATCGGTTTTCGTGTTAGCGTACAGGCGGGGCCGGTCGGAGAGGAAGTGGCGCCGGGACGAACGCGCGGCCCGGCCGGTCCGCCCGCCCGGGGGCGCTGTAACGCCGTACCTGACGAGCCGGCGGCCGGACCCCCGGGCCTTCGGACCTGCCGGTGGAGGACTTCATGAACGCCGTCATCCCCAGCCCAACCGGGCAAGCCGCTCTGGGCGGCACCGGATCACTTGCGGCCGCAGGGCCCTGGCGCGTCCGGGCTGACCGCTCCTTGAGCGAGGTCGCCGACACCATACGGGCCCTGCTGGCACCGCACCTCGGCGCGCGGCTGCTGCCCGACGGCGACCCGCGCGAACCCGGCAGCGAGATCGTCCTGACCCTCGACGCGAACGGCGTCCCGCTCGCCCGGACCGTCGGAGTCGCACCGGCCGGCACGGCGGAACCGGCCGACGAGGCCTATGCCCTCACTGTCGGGGCCGACGGGATCACCTGCCGGGCGCGCACACCCGAGGGCATCTTCCGCGCGGCGGCCAGCGCCGCCCAACTGCTCCTGACGACACCGTCCGACGGCGCGATCGAGGCCCAGCGGCTGTGGGACGCGCCCCACTACGCGTGGCGTGGCCTCATGATCGACCCGGCACGCAGCTTCGTCACGCCCGACGAGGTGCGCCAGATCATCGACCTCGCCGCCCTCTACAAACTGAACGTGCTGCACCTGCACCTCACCGACAACGAGGGCTGGCGCCTCGCGGTGCCGTCGCTCCCCGCACTGACGGCCGATGCGGACGCGTCCGATCCCGGTGCTTCCGGTCCAGGTTCGCCCGATCCGGGCGCGTCCACGGCAGCGGCCTTCTACTCGGCCGACGAATACCGCGACCTCCAGGCGTACGCGACGCGGCGCTTCGTCACGATCGTTCCCGAGATCGACCTCCCGGGTCACTGCGCGGCACTGCGGGCCGCGCTGCCGGACCTCCCGCCCGCTCCTGCCCCCGAAGGGCTGGCGGACCGCTTCCCCTTCGTGCCCCCGCTCGACCTCGCCGACGCGGCCACGCACTCCGCGGTCTCCGCCGTTCTCGCCGACGTGTGCGCCCTCACGGACGGCCCGTTCGTGCACATCGGGTGCGACGAAGCCGTAGGCATCACGGCCGACGCCTTCAAGGCCGCGGTGCACGAACTGCGCAGCATCACACGGAAGTTCGGCAAGCGCCCGGTGGCTTGGCAGGAGTCGTCGCGGGCCGGCTCCGGGCCCGAGGACATCGCGCAGTTCTGGGTCGACGTGCCGATGATGGACCTCCCGGCCTCCGCCGAGGAACTCGTCACCCGGCCCGAACTGGCCGCGTCCGGCATGACGATGGAGATCGCCTCGGCGCTCAGGACCTTCTTCGCCCCGTCCGACCACGACATCGAGCGCGTCCTCGCGGGCGGCGGCCGGCTGCTGCTCTCCCCGCAGTCCCATCTGTACCTCGACCGGCGTTACGCGGCCGAGGTGACGCCTCCCGCCCAGGCGGAGGTGGCGGCCCGCCTCGGCTTCCCCCACTACCTCCCGCGCGATGTCCGGCACACGGCGTCCTGGGACCCGGCCTCGCACGGCATCCCCGACGAGTCGGTCGCGGGCGTCGAGGCGACTCTGTTCGGCGAGACTCTGCGGGGCATCGACGACCTCACGACGCTGCTCCTGCCGCGACTCGGCTCGGTCGCCGAGACGGCCTGGTCGGGCCGGCCTCCCCTGTGGGCCGAGTACCGCGGGCGCATCGCGTGCCATGGGCCGCTCTGGCGCGAGCGCGGTCTCGTCCACTTCGCCGCCGAGGACGTGCCCTGGGCGTGATTGCACCAAAACGGGGGCGCCTCCACCGCGGACTGCAGTGGAGACGCCCCCGTCGTGTCATTCGGTTCAGGACTTGGCGGGCGTGTAGTTGTAGATCGACGGCACGGCCATCCCGGACTGCGGCACGACCTTCACGTCCTTGCTCGACACGATCAGGAAGCTCGTCCGGTAGAAGGGGGCGAACCAGCCCTCCTTGACCAGGTGCTTGTTGAGCGTGCGCGAGGCGTCGTCACCGGCCTTGGTGCCACTGGCCGCCTGGACCTGCGGAAGCAGCTTCTTCACGGTCGGGTCGCTGGTGGCGAAGGGGTTGAAAGCCCCCGGTACCACGAGGTCGTTCATCGTCACCCAGTCGATGGGGGACTGGCCGATGTTCATGACCATGCCGGAGTAGGCCCGCTCCCGGAAGATCTTCTGCAGGGCGGTGGCGGCGTCGAGCTGGTCCCATTTGACCTTGACTCCCACGGCCTTGAAGTCGGCCTCGATCGACGACGCCAGCGCGTCGTTGACGATGGCGGAGATCCGCGGCAGTTTCAGTGTGAAGCCCTTTGCGTAACCGGCCTGCGCAAGCAGCTTCCTGGCCTTGGCCGGGTCGTGGGGGTAGTACGTGTCCAGGCTTTTGTCGTACGCCTTCGTCTCGGGACCGAAGACTTGGTCCGTGATCTCGGCATGGCCGCCGCGGATCTTCTCGAGCATCGTCTTGCGGTCCAGGGCGTAGTTGAGTGCCTGCCGCACCCGCACGTCCTTGAGCTGGGGTGTCAGCACGCCGCCGCGATCGAAGAGCAGCAGCCCCTGGAAGTCGAAGCTGTGCTTGATCTTGGTGAGGTTGGTGTCGGGCTCGACGGACGTCTGCTGGTTGGCGTCTTGGAGGACGGCGCTGTCGAGCTGGCCCGTCTTGAGGCCGTTGACGACGGCGGTCTCGTTGTCGAAGACGCTGATCGTCAGGGTCTTGTAAGGGAGTTCGTCGCCCCAGTAGTCCTTCTTGCGGTCGAAGACGTACTTGGAGCCGATCGCCGTTTTGCCCTTGTCGAGGGTGTAGGGGCCGGTCCCGACCGGCTTCGTCTTGAGGGAGCCGTCGGCCAGCTTCTTCGGGCTCGCCATCAGTCCGGGCCCGTCGCTCAGGTAGAAGAGCATTCCCGGGTCGGGGCCCGTCAGCTCCAGCGTGAGGTGCGTCGCGTCGGTCACTTTGACGTTCTTGAGCGTGGTGAGGTACTTCGCCCCGCCGCCTCCGCCGCCCTTGAAGTGCTCCAGGTTGGCCTTGACCGCCTGCGCGTCGAAGGCGGTCCCGTCGCTGAACTTCACGCCTTCTCGCAGGGTGAGTGAGAGCTTGGTTCGGCTCTTGTTGTATGTCCACTTGGTGGCGAGCATCGGTTTGTACGTGCCGTCGGGGGCCCGCTTGATGAGGGTGTCGTAGACCGCCTGGAAGTACGGCAGGGCGCCGCCGAGCGCGGTCGCCGGGTCCAGGCTCTGGGCGTTTGTGAGGGTGGCGATGTCGAGTTCCGCCGTGCTGGCGGTGGCGGAACCAGGGTCCGTGCCGCAGCCCGTGAGTACCAGGGACAGAGCCGTGGCGCCAGCCGTCAATGCCCCTATGCGGGCAGAAATCCTCATGCTGTTCTCCGTCTGGAGGGCCGGGCGGCAGACGTCTCCCGGCAAGGTGTCATGCGGCAGCCGGACGGCAACGCTCCGCCGACAGGCTCTTCAACGCTCGAAAACCATATGGTGATCGGTTTCTAAACGTCAATGCGCCAGCCGCGAAGTGCTGGCGAGTTCGCCGCCCAGCGCGGTCGCCCGACGCTCGCCTGCGATGTGCCGGTTTGGTGTCAGTGGGCGGGTGTCAGTGACGGCATGTCAGGTCGGGGCTGTTTTGCTGGTCGGGTGTTGAGGTAGAGCGCGGTCACTGACACGGGGCGGTGTCTGGGGCGGGCGTGGCTGTCATGGAGCGGTACACCACGCGCCTGCACCCTCGACGGCGGCAAGGTCTGGAGGTCGGTCAAGGCCCACGCCCTCAACGCCCGGGGCCACTACCGCCTCACCGTCCCCGGCGTCGGCCTGACTGCCGGAACCTGGCTCGGAGTACGGTTCTCTGCCCAGGACCGTGCCGAGAACTCTGTGGTCCAGACGCTGCTGCGAGCCGCGGTCCGCTGACGCACGGATGATCTCGAAGGGGGCCGGCCCCGGGAATTTTTCCCGCGGCGGCCCCGTCGTCCGCCTCGGTGGCCACCCGGACCGACTCCTCGAACAGTTCCAGGGCCTTTGCGTGGTCGCCGGTGTTGCGGTGCATCTGGGCGATGCCGGACATCGCCCAGACCATGTGCCGGGGTTCGCCGTGGGACCGGCCCTGTTCGAGCAGTTCCTCGTGGAGGGCGGCGACCGCCGCGTAGTCGCCCTGGATCCGTCCGGTCTCCGCCAGGCCCGCCAGGGCGTAGCCGTGGGCCAGCCGGTCGTCGCTGCCGGCGGCCAGGGTCACGGCGTGCCCGAGCAGGCGCCGTGCCAGACGCAGCGAGCCGCACTGGCGGGCGAGCGTGCCGCCGCTCCACAGCGCCCACGCCATCGCCCCCGTGTGCCCGGCGGTCCGCGCGCTGCGATAGCTGCCGCGCCACGCGTACGCGGCCGAGCCGCCGGTTCGCCTCGGCGAGCGCCAGTGCCGCGCGGGCCCGCTCCAGGGGGCTGCCCGCCGTGTCGAGGGACCGGCCCGCCGCCGCGCGCACGTCCTCGTAGGAGGAGTTCACCCCGAGGGTCGTGCGCAACTCGCCCTGATACTCCGGGGCGAATGCCTTTCCGTACATGTAGCCGTGTCCCTTCGCCGGTCCCGTCGTGCCGCTGCGTTCTGATCAAGAACGTACGAGCGGCGAGGGTCCCGGCGGATCCGTCCACGTATGTGTTGTGCGGTACGACTTGAGTGCTACCGGGCGTCGGCCGGTCATCACATGGATGTACGGGAAGTGCGGAAGGCCGCCCGTCTCCGAGGGGGTGGGGAGGCGGGCGGCCTGGTCCTTGTTTCCTGGATGGCCCTGCTCGTCGGTCGCGCTACTCGTCGATCGCCGCCCCGAACAGCGCGTCCGTGGACGGCGCGTCGAGCGAGCCCGCGCCGTACGTCCACGAGCCGGAGGCCGTGACGCCGCCGGAACCTGCCGAGAACACCCAGACCACACCGTCGTTCGTGTTCTCGCCCGGCGCCGCGGCGAGCAGGCCGAAGCGGCCGTCGCGGTTCGGGTCGGTGAGGCGGACCTGACCGCCCCACTTGTCGCCCTTCTCGGGCACGCCGGGCACGTTCGCCGAGTTCTGGTCCCAGGACTGCGCGCCGGTCGCGGTCAGGCCCGTCGACGCCCCGCGCAGCACCCACACCGCGCCCGCGTCGGCGACCGTGCCGATGTCCTCGCCGGCCGCGCCGATCGCCACGTCGGCGTACCCGTCCCCGTTCGTGTCCGCGACGGACAGATCGGTGCCCCAGCCGTCACCGCGCTCGGCGGTGCCGGGCACGCCCGCGGAGTCCTGCGTCCACCACTGCACGTCGGGCGAAGGCCCGTCGGGGCCGCCGAGGCGCACGCCCACGAGGCCGCCGGTCATCGAAGCGCCGCCGTCGTCGGGGGAGTTGGGCTCACCGGTCACCAGGTCGTCGTATCCGTCGCCGTCGATGTCGCCCGAGGCCGCGACGGGTCCGCCGCGCAGATCGCGCTCGTACGTCAGCCCGTCGGCGTGCCCGGACAGGTACGACGACCAGCCGTGGCCCGGCTCCGAGCCCGCTGTCACGCCCGAGACGACGAGGTCGGCGAAGCCGTTGTTGTCGTAGTCCCCGGAGGTCAGCGACGAGGGCACGATGTCGCGCTCGTCGGCGAGTTCGGAAAGGCGGCTCGTCGAGCGGCGCTCCAGCGGTGCCTTCGACGCGGGCTGTGGCGCGGAGTCGTAGGCGAAGAGCTCCAGGTCGTCGCGGTCGAGGACGGCGAGGACATCGCCCGGCGTGTCGTTCGTGAAGTGCGCCGCCGTGATGCCGGCGCCGAACTTCTCGCCGGCGGTGGGTTCCTGGGTCTCCAGCCAGTCGCTTGCGGCGCCGGTCAGGCCGGTCTTGGAACCCCAGAGGACGGCCACTCCGCCCGCGTCCGCGGTGGTACCGATGTCCTCGCCGGGGATGCCGACGATCGCGTCGTCGTAGCCGTCCCCGTCCAGGTCGCCCGTGGCCACGGCCTTCCCGAACGCGTCACCGGTCTCGGCCGCGCCGGCCACACCGGAGGTGGACTGGCTGAAGCGGGCGACGTCGGTGGTCCCGATGCCCCTAGACGACCCGTACTGCACGGTGACGAGGCCGGCGCCCTTCTTCCCGCTGACCGTCGCGCCGGGCGCGCCGACGAGGACGTCCTCGTAACCGTCGCCGTTGAAATCGCTGTTGCGGTCATTGGCGTGCGTGCCGCCCGGGGTTCCGGCGGAGGCGGAGGGGGCGGTGGCGATGGCCGCGCCGGACAGAAGGAGGAATGACGCCGCGGCCAGGGCGGCGGAACGGTTCTTGCGCACGAGCGGCTCCCGAGGAGAAGGACGGCCGGGCAGCGCGGGGGGTGTCCGGAAAGGGCCCGTTCCTTGTCCGGCGCCCTGTTTGGCAGCGCGTGAGGGGGAAGGGTTGTACGGGAGTTTGCCTCCGGTTCATGGACCTTCGGGAGGTCAACTGGCAGGCGGTGAGGGCGAATTGGTGCACATGACGCCGAACTACCCCAGTGGTTGATTGTTTGTGCAAGAAATCGCCATACATCTTGCAGCAACGAACTTCCCTCGGCACGGTGTCCCCGTCGCGTCATCCCCGGCGCGCTCGTAGACGCTCGTAGACGGGAGATCCCTTGTCCGGGAGAGCTCACAGAGAGCACAGATCCGCACGGCGCCGCACTTCCCCGCACCCCTCGCGCCGCGGCCGGGCCCGCGCCCTTCGCGCCCTGTCCGTGGCCGCCACCGCCACGGCGCTCGCGCTCGGTGGCCTCGCGGGACCCTCCGCCGCACCGGCCGCCGCGGCGGCCACCCCTTACCCCAACCTCACCCCGGCCCCGCCCATGGGCTGGAACAACTGGTCCTACTACGGCTGCGACATCAGCGAGGAAACCGTCCTCGCCAACGCCCGCGCGCTCGTCTCCTCCGGCCTGGCCGCCAAGGGCTACGACACCGTCACCACCGACGACTGCTGGATGACGCACACCCGCGCCGCCGACGGCAACCTCGTCCCCGACCCCACCCGCTTCCCGCACGGCATGGCCTACGTCGGCGAGCAACTGCACGCCATGGGCCTGAAGTTCGGCATCTACGAGGACGCGGGCACGGCCACCTGCGGTGGCTACCCCGGCTCGTACGGCCACATCAAGCAGGACGCCGACCTCTTCGCCAAGTGGAAGGTCGACTACCTGAAGCTGGACGGCTGCAACGTGCCCGTCCCCACCGGCCAGAGCGCGGACGACGTCTACCACAAGCTCTACGGCGACATGAGCCAGGCGCTCCTCGACACCGGCCGGCCCATCGTCTACTCCGTCTCCGCTCCCGCCTACTTCGAGGGCGAGAAGGACTGGCACCACGTCATCTCCTGGTCCGCGGAGGTCGGCAATCTGTGGCGGGAGGGCGCCGACGTCGCCATGGAGTCGTCCTCGGCGCGCGGCAAGTGGGCCTCCATCAAGTACAACTACGCCTACAACGTGCCGCTGGCCGACCTGCAGAGCCCGGGCCGCTGGAACGACCCCGACTTCCTCCTCGCCGGGCAGTCCCGGCTGACCGACGACGAGATCCGCAGCCAGATGTCGCTGTGGTCCGTGATGGCCGCCCCGCTCATCTCCAGCACCGACCTGACGAAGGCCTCGCCCGAAGCGCTCGCCGTCCTCGGCAACAAGGACGTCATCGCCGTCGACCAGGACACCAAGGGCCTCCAGGGCCGCATCGTCCAGCAGGGCGACGGCTACGACGTCCTGTCCAAGCCCCTCGCGAACGGCGACCGGGCCGTGGCCCTGTTCAACTCGTCCGACGAGGCGCGGACCATCACGACGACGGCCGCCAAGGCCGGCCTGCCCGACGGAGCCTCGTACCTCCTCAAGGACCTCTGGTCGAAGCGGACCACCCAGACCACCGGCACCATCGCCGCGAACGTGCCCGCCCACGCGACCGTTCTGTACCGCGTCCACGCCGGCACCGCCCACCGTGTGCAGCCCGCCACAGCCATCACCTGGACACGGACCGGCGGCGAAGGCGCCACCTCGACCTGGAAGGTCGGCCTCGCGGACCACGGCCCGACCGGACTCACCGGCGCGCAACTGCGCATCAGCGCCCCGGAAGGCTGGCGCCTCAGCACGTCGAAGGTGTCCCTCGGCAAGGTCAGGCCGGGCGGCTCCGCCACGGCGACCATCACCGCGAAGGGCCCCGACGCCGAGCCCGGCACCACCGTCACGACCCTGACCGCGACGGCCCGCTACCGCGCGGGTGGCGCCGGTGAGGGTACCGCGTCGGGACGCGCGTCGATCGTCACCGAAGTGCCGTACCCGAGCCTGGAAGCCGCCTTCAACAACGTCGGCGTGACCAACGAGGCGGCGCCGCCCGCCGAGGGCAACTACACGACCGGCAACTTCGACGGCGGCGGCGACAGCTACTCGGCGCAGGCCCTCGCCGCGGCCGGGGTCACCCCGGGAGCCAAGGTCAGCAAGGACGGTGTGACCTGGACCTTCCCGGCCGCCAAGCCGGGCACCCCGAACAACGTCGAACTCGCCGGCCAGTCGATCACCCTCACGGGCAGCGGCTCCAAGCTCTGGTTCCTCGGCGCGGAGGCCGGCTTCGCCTCGGGCCAGGTCAAGGTCACCTACACCGACGGCACCACGAGCACGGGCAGCCTCGGCTTCCCCAACTGGTGCTGCACAGCCGGCACGGAGTACGGCGCGACGACCGTCGCCACGTCCGACCACCGCAACACCCCGACCGGCCCCGCCAACTTCGGCACCGGCTACAAGCTGTTCGGCAACTCGGTCCCGCTCACCGCGGGCAAGACGATCCGCACGGTCACCCTGCCCGACGCGGACGCTATCCACGTGTTCGCGATCACGGTTCAGTAGAGCCGGGGTGGGCCGGTGCGCCGGATGCCGCAGGTCGCGGTGTCCGGCGCACCGGCGTGGACGTACGGTGACGCGATGGACAGACTCCGCGAACCCGTGACGGCGACGGCCATGGCTACCGAAAGGCTCGAACTGCTGCCGCTTCAGGCGGAGTTCGCCGACGAGATGGCCGTGGTCCTCGGGGACCCGGCTCTGCACACGTTCATCGGCGGCGCACCGCTGACACCGCCGGAGCTGGGCGAACGCTACGGGCGTCTGGTCACGGGCTCCCCGGACCCGGCCGTCTCTTGGTGCAACTGGGTGCTCCGGATCAGAGAGGAAGGACGTCTGGCCGGGACGGTCCAGGCCACTGTCGGCCCCGGCGACGACGGGCTCGAAGCCGAGATCGCCTGGGTCGTCGGCGTGCCGTGGCAGGGCCGCGGCCTCGCCACGGAGGCGGCGCGCGGACTGGTCGACTGGCTGGGCGAGCAGGGCGTACGCACCGTCGTCGCGCACGTCCACCCGGACCACGTCGCGTCGGCGACCGTCGCCAAGGCCTGCGGACTGGCGCCCACGGACCGGATGCACGACGGCGAAGTCAGGTGGCAGCGCACCCTGAGGTGACGGCTCACCGGATCTCGGGGCCGTCACCTCTCCGTGCGCAGGGACGGCACGGCGTCAGTGCTGCTGGGCCTTCTGCGGCGTCGCCTCGCTGGGACGTACGATGACGTACCCCTCGCCCTCCAGCTTCAACTGGACGGCCTCGCCCGAACCGCCGCGGATCATCGACCCGATGGACTGCGACCGGTGCAGCGAGGTGTGCAGATGGGCGGTCCAGCCCACGACCGCGTCGGTGTCGACGAACACCGGCTGCTGCGGCGCGACGGGGATGACCAGGGGGTTCCCCTCGCAGACCAGTCCCAGTCGGCCCTGCCCGGTGAAGACGCTGTTGAACAGCCCGCCGCCGGAGATGCCCGCGCCCTTCACGGTCTTGATCTCGTACGACAGTGTGGAGTCGAAGCACAGGACGTTGCGCCCGTTCACCGTCAGGGCCTCGCCCGCTTCGACGTCGACGATGAAGCAGTTCTGCGCCTCGTGCGCGAACCAGGCCTCGCCCTGCCCGCGCACTGTCATCAGCGGCAGTCCCTCGCCGGTGACCGCGCGCTTGAGCATGCCGCCCATGCCCTGGCCCTTGCGCTCGAACTGCAGGTTCCCGCGGTAGGCGATCATCGCGCCTTGGCGGGCCATCATGTCGCCGTCGACGGCGTAGCGGATCGACTTGGCGTTCTGCGCGGTCATTCCCGGCGCGGAGGCGGGCTGTACGACGTGCTCGCTGGAAAAGAGATCACCCTTCATGCGGGCATCTTTTCCCGGACGGATCGGTTCCGCCAAGGCCGGGCGGCGTACCGGCCGGAATCCGACGGGCGGGGCGCCCGTCGGGGCTCAACTCGCTTGTCAGGAGCGGGTCTTCGCCAGGAGTTCAGTGATCTCCCCGGTCGTACCGGTCTCGCCGAGGCGCGGGAAGATCCGCTCGATGCTGTTGTGGTGTGCCTCGACGTCCAGGTCCGTCATCGCGTCGGTGGCCAGGGTGACGTGGTAGCCGTGCTCGTGGGCGGCGCGGGCGGTGGACTCGACGCCGATGCTGGTGGCGACGCCGGTCAGGACGACCTGAGTGATGCCGCGCCGCCGCAGCTGGAGGTCCAGGTCCGTGCCGAAGAAGGCGCCCCAGTTGCGCTTCGTCACGGTGATGTCCTCGGGGTGGCCGGACAGTTCGTCCACGATGACGTCCCAGCCCTCGGGCATGGCGCCGGTACGCCGCGGAGTCTCGTTGCGCCCGGGTACGGCATCCGCGCCGTCAGGGGCGGCGCTGACGCGGACGAGGACGACCGGCAGGCCGTGAGAGCGGAAGGCGTCCGCCAACTCGACCGAGCGGGCGACTACTTCGGGGCCGGTGTACGGAGTGGTGGGTGCGCCGACGATGCCGTTCTGGAGGTCGACGACGACGAGGGCGGTGCGGTCGTCGAGGGTGGTGAGAGCCATGGGAGGGGGCCTTTCTCGGTGGATCGGTTGCTTGGGTGGAGACGGGCGCTGCGGTCAGGCTTCCGTGAGCCGTTCCAGCAGGGTCAGAGCGGTGACGATGGTCAGGCGCTCCTCCTCCGAGTAATGGTCCTGGAGGGTGCGGGCGAGCCATTCCCCGCGGGCCTGCCGGGTGCCCTCGGCGCTCTCGCGGCCGGTGTCGGTGAGGGTGACCACCTGACGGCGGCCGTCCTCGGGGTCGGGCCGGCGCTCGATCAGTCCGCGCTGGTCGAGCGCGGCGAGCGTGGCGGCCATCGACTGCGGCCGGACGCCCTCGGAGGCGGCGAGACCGCTGGCCGTGGCGGCCCCCGCCTTGCTGAGCCGGTTGAGCGCGGAGACCTGGGACGGGGTGAGGTCCTGGCTGTCGGACACCTCCTTCAGGCGGCGCCGGAGGCGGCTGAACATCACGCGCAGTTCACGCGCGGCGCGGTCCGCGGATTCTGAGATGCCCTCGACGTTGGGGAGGCCCTCGGCGTTGTCCATGCGTCCACGCTAAAACCTTCAGCCCAAACTGTCCAGTCTGGGCTGAAGACCTGGGATTGCCTCACTTCAGACCCCGGAGGTCCAGGCCCTGCGTCCCCGCCGTGACGAACGTATGGAGCGCGCCGCCACCAGGGCGATCAGGCTGCCTCCGATGACCAGCAGGCCAGGCCCGACGCTCCGAGTGTTCACGACCCGGGAGAGCGCGGCGGTCGGGCCGGTGCCGGTGCCGGTGCCGGTGCCTGTGCCGGCCCCGGTGTCGGTGGCCCTGCCCAAGTTCGTACCTGTGCCTGCACCCGTACCCGTACCTGCATCCACTCCCGTACCCGTCCCGCCCTCACCCGGGGCGCCCGCCTCCGGCCCGTCGTCCGCGGACGTGCCGGTCAGGCGTACGCCGAGGGCGTTCATCGCTGCTCCGACGGGCTGGAAGAAGGTCGTGCCCCCGGCGTCGCAGTTCCCGTTGCCGCCCGACGTCAGGCCCAGCGCGAGCCCGTTCGCGAACAGGGGGCCGCCGCTGTCGCCGGGTTCGGCGCACACCGTCGTCTGGATGAGGCCCGTGACCGTGCCCTCGGGATAGTTCACCGTCGCGTTCAAGCCGGTCACCCGGCCGGAGTGCAGCCCCGTCGTGCTGCCGCTGCGGAAGACCCGCTGGCCCACCACCGGGTCGGCCGCCCCCGTGATGCGTACGCCACGGCCGCCGCCGATGGCGACCACGTCACCTTGAGCGCGCGGCGTTGCCCCGTCTTCGTAACGCACGAGAGAGAAGTCGTTCCCGGGGAACGTGCCGCTCACCGTGGTGCCCAGCGTCGTGGCGTCGCCCGGTCGCGCGAACCAGGTCGTGCCGACCGGGCCGCAGTGTCCGGCGGTCAGCAGGAACGCGTCCCGGCCGTCGGTCACGTCGAAGCCCGCGGAGCAGCGCCCGCCGCTCGCGAAGATCGGGGCGGCGCCGTCGACGCGCGGGGTGAACGTGCCCGGCGTCCGCTCCATGCGGACGGACGCGCCGATGGCTTTGGCGACACCGGCCAGCCGCGACCAGGCGGCGGCGGAGACGGTCGAATCGGCCCGCACCACGACCTCGTTCGAGCCGTAGTCCATCGCCCATGCCGTACCGGCCACGCGGGGGGCCGCCCGCAGTGTCGCGGCGGCCGAGCGCAGGTCCCGCATGCTGTGACGCACGACCTCGGACCGCGCCCCGGCACGGCGCACGTCCGCCGCGGCGTCCGCGTCGGTCACCGCGACCACCGTCCGCCCGTCCGCGCCGAGCCAGCTGCCCGCCGTACGGGAGGTGCCGAGCTGGGCCACCAGCCGTTCGCCCACCGGGACGGACGGACCGGAAACGCCGGAAGCGCCAGAAGTGCCGGAAGCGCCTGGTTCGCTCGCCAGCGCGTGCGTGACCAGCAGGCTTCCGCAGAGCAGGCCGCCGACGGCAGCAAGGCGTGTGATCCGCCGGGCGGTGCGTCGCGCGTGCCTCATCCAGACTCCCCAACGTGCGAAACGGTGTACGGGCAACAGGTCAACGACCTTGAGGGGAACGGGCGTTGAGAGTGATGACCGACCCGTCCCCTCGCTCACGTACGTACGGGCACGGCGCCTCGTTCAGCGGGGCGCCGTGCCCGCAGCTGAGCGGCCGCCGGTCCGGGGGCGGGCCGATCGAGTGGACGCGCGGCCTGTACGACCTGCGAAAGCCCGGCCCGAGGGGCGAGCGGGCCATGGGGAGTGCAAGGATGTCGCCATGGCAATCAAGGCATATTTCGACATCACCATCGACGACAAGCCCGCCGGGCGCATCAGCTTCAACCTCTTCGACGACGTCGTCCCGAAGACGGTGGAGAACTTCCGTGCCCTGGCCACGGGCGAGAAGGGCTACGGCTACGCGGGGTCGTCGTTCCACCGCATCATCCCGCAGTTCATGCTCCAGGGCGGCGACTTCACCGCCGGCAACGGCACGGGCGGCAAGAGCATCTACGGCGAGAAGTTCGCCGACGAGAACTTCCAGCTCAAGCACACCAAGCCGGGCCTGCTCTCCATGGCCAACGCGGGCCCGAACACGAACGGCTCGCAGTTCTTCATCACCACGATCGTGACCGACTGGCTCGACGGCAAGCACGTCGTGTTCGGTGAGGTCGCCGACGAGTCCAGCATGGAGCTCGTCAAGAAGATCGAGTCCCTCGGCTCCCGCAGCGGCGCGCCCTCGGCGAAGGTCACCATCTCCGAGTCCGGCGTTCTCTAGCCTCCGGAACGACGTCTGACCGCCGGCCACTCGAAAGCCGGCGGACGGACACGGTCGAAGCGGGCCGGGGCAGCCGATCAGGCCGCCCCGGCCCGCTCCGTACCAGGTATCAGTCCTCGTGAAACCCGTCAGCGGCTCAGCGCCGGCGCCCCGCGACCGGTACGTCGAGCGGCCGTGCGAGACCCGTGACTCCCTCGTCGAGGCGCTGGAGATGCCGCAGCACGCGGTACGTGACCGTTCCCGAGCGCAGTGCTCCCGTCCCGTCCGCCTCCAGCATCGCGGCGATGCTCGCGCCCGCCTCGACCTCCCCGCCGGTCTTCTCGTCCCGCACATGCGCGTCGATCACGCCGATGTTGTGCGCGATACGCACCCCGGCCCGTTCGAGCCGCGGATCCGCCGCGATGGTCTTGCTGTACGGCACGAGCTCGGCCGTCGCCGCCAGGGAACGGGCGTGATAGGCGCAGGTCTCCAGGAGTGCCACCAGATAGCGGGCCGTCTGGCGTCGCACCCGTAGCGGCGTGATCGGGTGCGTCAGCGGCTTCGTGGAGGCGCGCAGATCTTCCAGGGCCGTGTCCAGGTCCCGCGCCTTGTCGAGCAGGTCGACCGCGGGTCCGCCGCTGAGCTGCTCCACTGCGGCCGACACGACGTCACCGAGCCTGACCAGGACCGTACTGAGGAGTTCGTCGGTACGGCGGTCCGTGTGCACCGGCAGCACGAGCACCGCGGCGACGATGCCGCACGCGGCGCCGAGCGCCGTCTCCTCGATCCGCAGGACGAGCACGTCCAGGCTGTACGTGTTGAGGAGTGTGTAGAGCAGGCCCAGCATCGCGGTGACGAAGAACGACATCAGGGCGTACGACAGCGGCGCCGTGAAGAACATCGCGAAGATGAAGACCAGGACGAGAGTGAAGGCAGTCCAGGTATGGTTGCCGACCACGCCCGCGAGCGCGACACCGGCGACCACGCCGAGCACGGTCCCGAGGAGCCGACGGTAGCCCTTGACCAGGATCTCGCCCGTGGACGCGGTGTTGAGGAAGACCACCCAGCACGTCAGGACCGCCCAGTACCAGCGCTGACTGGACAGGAACTCGCCGCCGACGATGGCCAGGGACGAGCCCACCGCGACCTGGAACGCGGCCCGCGTCGTGGGCCGCTGGAGCCCGCTGCGGTCGTCCGTGTCGTCCTCGTCCTTCTCGGAGCCCGTGATCGCGATGTCCTCGGCGTCGAGTTCCTCGCGGGAGCGCGTCGTCGCCGGGGTGTCGTCGGACTCGTCCTGCGGCCCGTCGAGGGCGAGCCGCAGACCCATGACGGCGCGCGCCGCCTCACCGATCCCGCGGAAGACGTCCTGCACGGCGGCGGAGCCACGCGGCAGGTTGTCCTCGTCGCGGTACGCGAGCAGCCGGTTGCGTACGTGGGCGAGCGCCGTCCCGCGCTCGCCCGACACCGGGCGGGCGACGAGCAGGTGGAGTGCGCTGAGGTCGCGGCGCAGGGTCACGGTCGCGTCGTCGTCGCCGTACAGGCGCTTCGACGGCGCAGGCACCGGCGCGTGCGGCAGGTGCAGGGTGAGGGTGTCGGCGCGCTCCGCGCTGCGGGCGTTGAGCAGCAGGACGCCGAGCCGTTCGGCCGCGATCTCCGCGTCGGCGACCCTGCGTTGCACGAGGGAGGCCGTGGCCGAGTCCCGGGTGCCCTCCTCCAGCCGGCCCTGGATCATCAGCGCCGTCTCGTGCAGCCGGGCGGTGCCCCGCCGCAGGTCGTCGAGGACCTTCTCCAGCTGATCCGGTTCGGCGTCGAGCAGTTCCGCCTGTGTGTCGACCAGCTGAGCGAGCCGCGCCCTGAACGCGTCACGCAGCCGGCCGAGAACCCGCTCCGGTGTCTCCGGCACGACCGCGAAGCGCACGACAGCGCTGCACGCGAAAGCGATGGCCAGCGTCGCGTACAGCTGTGGCAGCGACGACACCGTCGCGCTCACGAACAGGGAGACGAAGTAGATCTGAAAGCCGATCAGGCCCAGCGCGGTGCCGCGGTCACCGAAGCGGCGGCTGTACACGGCGCCGAAGATCAGCGCGATGAAGAAGAGGTCACCCGCGACGACCTGATTGTGCAGCAGCGCGGCCAGCGACACCGCCGCGAGCGCCACGGGCAGGCCCAGGGCGAGGGTGACCGCCTGGCCGCGTACGTCCTTCTCCCTGATCGCGAAGGTGGCCACCATCGCGGCCATGGCGCCGGCGACCATGTGTGTCACATCGGTGTGCAACGCCGCGAGGACGGCAAGCGTGAGCGCGATCGCGCCGACCGTCCGCAGCCCCGCCATCAGCCGCAGCAGCCCCGGATCGGACGCCACGAACCGGTCCCATGTGCCACCGATCCCCGTCAGCCGTGTCACTGCGCTCACTCTGCCGCACCCTCCTGATCCAGCCATGATCCGCGGACGCCTCAGCATCCCATGCGCGTCAACCGCGGTCCGCAGCCGGTCTTAGGAGGTGGGAGGGGGTACGGGACGGCCAGCTCGCGTCGTCGCGGGTCGTCACGTGCCGTCAGACAGGGAGGCCGATCAGGCCACGGCCGCTCCGGGACGCCTCGGTCACGACCTCGCCCCAGCCTGTGCCCGTGTCGGCATCGTCGAGGCACAGCCGGAACAGCTCTGCCAGGAACGCGTCGAGCGCGGCCCGCGCTCAGTGACAGGCGTCCGCCCGAGGTGTCCCGGTCCACGACGAGAACGGTGATGTCCAGCCTCATGGGGAGAGGCTGTAGATCGCACATCGGGGGAGGGGCAGGCGCTCACCTCAGCGGCCTGCGCGCCCACACCTGCCGGTCGTGCGCCCCGGGTACGTCGCCGGGGCCCGATGTGCCGAGGTCCAGCCAGCCCCAGGAGCGCAGCAGGGTGGAGCCCGGCGCCTCGGTGCCCGCGGGGTCCGGCAGGCTCACCGCCGCGACGACGAGATCGGATTCGTGGCGGGCCAGGAGCAGTGTCCGCAGGTCCGTCGCGACACCGTGGCGCCGATGGGCGGGCACCACCATCAGCTCGGCGAGGACGAACGCCCGGCCGGACGCGGTGAGTTCCTCGAACTCGGCCGGCAGGTCACCCCGGAAGCCGGCCCACCAGTCACCGGTGCGGGCGGCCCGGTACCCGTAGACGCAGCCGACGAGCCCGCCCGAGTCGGCCACCACCATGTCGAAATCGGGACGCTGACCGTGTTTCTCGAACCGGCCCAGGAACCCCTGCCGGTCGCGGTACTCGGTCCCCGCGGCCCCGTGGTACGCCGAGACGTACACGTCGGCGACGGCGTCCCGCTGCTGCTCCGCCTGCCACCGCGACAGCCGCCGCAAGTACACCTCAGCCATACGAGCCTCCCGTCGGGCCGCGGGACATGCCCGGGCTCCGCATGGTGACACTCACCGGCGATGAGGGGAACGGGGCGTCACACTCTGACTCGCGAACTCCCGGTGATCTCAGCGTACTTGGGCGCCCAAGTGCTTGGAAGGCGCGGCCTCGCGGACGTCAGGACAGGGACTGCACCGTCTGCCGCACCTGGGTGGCGACCGTGTCCGGAAGCGGCGCGTAGTGGATCCGGGTCAGCGCCTGCTGTCCCTCGTCGCTCGCGGTGTAGGTGAGGAAGGACTTGAGCGCCGGGAGCGTGGCGGCCCGGTTGCCCTTGTCGCAGACGATCTCGTACGTGACCAGGACGATCGGGTACGCCCCGGCGGCCGAGTGGCCGTAGCTGAACTTCAGCGACATGTCCTTGCCCTCGCCGGCGACGCGGGCCGCGGCGATCCCGGCGGACGCGGACTGCGGCGACGGGGCGACGGGCAGCGCCGCGCCCGTGTCGATACGGACGGTCGGTACCTGGCTGGTCGCCGCGAAGGACAGCTCGAAGTAACCGATCGAACCGTACGAGGAGTTGACCTCGGAGACGACGCCGCTGGAGCCGTTCGCCGAGCCGCCGCCCTTGCCCTGCCAGGACTTCTCCGCCGCGTAGGGCCAGGCTGCGGGGGCGGCTCCCGCGAGGTAGGCCTGAAGGTTCTGCGTCGTGCCCGAGTCGTCCGAGCGGTGCACCGGGCGGATGCGGGTCGACGGCAGTTCCGCGTCGGGGTTGAGCGCGCGGATCTGAGGGGCGTCCCAGGTGGTGATCCGGGTGTCGAAGATCCCGGCGAGGGTCGCGGCGTCGAGGACGAGGTCGTCGACGCCGGGCAGGTTGTAGCCGACCGCGATGGGGCCGCCCGCCATGGGCAGGTTGATGGCCCGGCCGCCGGTGCACGTCTGTTTCGACAGCTCCACCTCTTCGGGCTTCAGCGCGCTGTCCGAGCCGCCGAACGCGGTCGCGCCGCGCAGGAACTGGGCGGCGCCGGCGCCCGATCCGAGCGGGTTGTAGGCGATCTGGACGCCGGGGCAGGCGCGCTGGTACTGGTCGATCCAGAACTTCATGACGTTCTGCTGGGCGGTGGAACCCGAGCCGGGCACCTGGCTCTTGCCGGCGCAGTCGATGTCGGCGACGGGGGACGCACCTGCCGAGGACGCGGAGTCGTCGGGGCCACCAGCGCCGCCCGCTCCGCACCCCGCGAGCAGGAGCGCGGCCGCGACGGATGCCGCGCCGACCGGAACGCTCCGCTTGATGAGACGTCTGGCACGGGCGCTCTGCACTGTCGTTCCCCCTGATGAAACCGCGATCGGAAGCACAGATCATTTCCGAGCATGGCGGTCATGCGGTGACGTGAAGGTGAACTGCAGGCGAAGTGCCACCGTACGAAGGGCGAGCGGGGCCCGACGCGGGCCCCGCCGTCATCTTCCGCTGCCGCTCAGTTCCGACGCAGTCCCCGCGCAGTCCTTGAGCAGTCCTTACTCAGTCCTCGCTCAGTCCTTGTAGTCCGGTGCGATCCGGTCCAGCAGGCGCAGCATCGCCGCCCACGCAAGGTCGTAGGCGTCCTCGTCCTGGAAGTCCGAGTCGGCCTCCGCCTCACCCGCGAGCTGCCGGGCGGTGTACTCGCACACCTCCGGCGACGGCACGGTCAGCGGCACGCCGCCGGCCTGCGCGGTGACCTGGATCTCGCAGGCCTTCTCCAGGTAGTACATGCGCAGGAACGCCTGGGCCGCGCTGTCGCCCACGGTGAGCAGGCCGTGGTTGCGCAGGATCAGCGCGGGGTGGCCGCCGATGTCGTCGACGAGGCGCTTCTGCTCGTCCAGGTTGAGCGCCACGCCCTCGTAGTCGTGGTAGCCGACCCGGTTGTGGAACTCCATGGACATCTGGTTCAGCGGCAGCAGGCCGCCCTGCTGCGCGGCGACGGCGCAGCCCGCCTTGGTGTGCGTGTGCAGGACGCAGTGGGCGTCCTCGCGTGCGGCGTGGATCGCGCTGTGGATGACGAACCCGGCCGGGTTGACCGGATAGGACGTCGGCTCGACCGGGTTCCCGGACAGGTCGATCTTGACCAGGTTGGAGGCGGTGATCTCCTCGAAGAGCAGCCCGTACGGGTTGATCAGGAAGTGATGGTCCGGGCCCGGCAGGCGCAGCGAGATGTGCGTGAAGATCAGGTCGGTCATGCGGAAGTGGGCCACGAGCCGGTAGACGGCGGCGAGTTCGCGGCGCAGCCGCAGTTCCGTCTGCGCGGCGTCCTGATCGGCGGCGGGGGTCAGCAGGTCGGTCACGAGACGGCTCCTTCGAGGGTCGGGTCGACCACGGGCGTGAGCGGGCGGCCGGTGCGGTACCAGGCGATGACGTTCTCGGCGGGCGCGCACACGTACGCGCGCTGCGAGGCGTCGGACAGGAACGCGCTGTGCGGGGAGAGCTGGATGCGCGGGTGGGTGCGCAACGGGTCGTCGGCGGGCGGCGGTTCGACCGGGAACACGTCGAGCGCGGCCCCGGCGAGATGCCCGCTGTCCAGCGCGCGCAGCAGCGCGTCGGCGTCGACGAGTTCGCCGCGCGAGACGTTCACGAGGAACGAGCCCGGCCGCATCCGGGCAAGCAGGGCCTCGTCCGCGAGGCCGTGGGTCTGCGGGGTGAGGGGGGTGTGCAGGGACAGTACGTCGGCGCCGCTCACCAGCTCGTCGAGGCCGAGCCGGTCGACCTCGGGCGGCCAGCCGGCCGGGTCGGCGTGCGGGTCGAAGGCGGCCACGCGGCCGAAGACGGGAGCCGCCATCCGCGCGACGGCGCGCGCGATGCGGCCGAACCCGACCAGGCCGAGTGTCAACTCGCTGGCTCTGCGCGGAAGTTCACCGAACTCCGTGTTCCAGCCGCCGGACCGCACCGTGGCGTCGGCGTGCGGCAGGTGCCGTACGAGGGAGAGGGCGGCGGCGAGCGCGTGCACGGCGACGTCCTCGGTGGCCGCGTGCGGCAGGTTGCTCACCCACAGGCCGCGCCGGCGGGCCTCGGCGGTGTCCACCATGTCGTAGCCGGCGGACATCGTGGCCAGCATGCGCAGCGTCGGCAGCCGGTCCAGGAGGGTCGCGTCCACGGGGGCGTAGCCGACGATCAGGGCCTCGGCGTCGTGCGCGGCAGCCGCGATCCTCCCGGGGTCGCGACTTCCGACCACGCGGACCTCGAAGCCCGCGTCGCGCAGCAGGCGCGCGCCCGGTTCGACATCCAGCTCCTCGGGGTCGGTGAAGACCGCCACGGGCTGACCCATCCCAATTCTCCCCACACTTGGAGCGACGGACCCAGAGCGTCGAACCTCAGGGCGACGAACTCGGAGCGACGAATGATTCGTCGGTCGATTCGGTGTTGAGGTTACGTTTCGTCTTCCATAATTGTCCAGCCCGCACGAGACGGGCGTCTGTGACGCGTGTCACGGGTGTCCGGCACCCGTGTTCCCGTGGTCGACAATGGGCGCCGACCCCGGGTGCGGCCGCGCCCGGGCAGCCGAGCTGAGGGGAAGCCCCGGTGGACCTGGACCACATCGACCTCGCCGTCGTCCGCGAGCTGCAGACGGACGGCCGTCTGACGTACGAGACGCTCGCGCAGCGGGTCGGCCTCTCCCGGCCCGCCACCCGGGCCCGCGTCCAGCGGCTGCTCGACGGCGGCGGTGTGCGGGTGGCGGCCGTCGTGCATCCCGCCCTCCGGGGTCTCACCGCGTCGGCGCATCTGTCGATCGGCGTCCGCGGGCCTGCCGGGCCCGTGGCGCGCGCCATCGCCGCCATGCCCGAGGCTCCGTTCGTCACGCTGACCGCCGGGGGTTATGCGGTCATGGCCGAGCTGCGCACGAAGGGGATCACCGATCTGGACCGGGCGATCGAACGCGTCCGCTCCCTGCCGGGGGTCGACGTCGTGGACCCGCTGATCTCCACCCGCCACCTCAAGGACCCCTATCTGCTCGCGGGAGAGCCGGCCGTCACGGAACTCGACGAGACCGACCAGCTCATCCTGCGCGAGCTGGAGGCCGACGGCCGCCTCCCGTTCGCCGAGCTCGCCGAGCGGGTCGGCCTGTCGGCCGGGGCGGCCCGCGCGCGCACGCTGCGGCTGCTCGACGGCGGCGTCGCGAAGGTCCTCGCGCTGGTGCGCCCCGAACTCCTCGGCCTCGGCATCCTGTGCGGCTTCGCGGTCCGCGTCGAGGCGGAGCGTGACGAGGTGGCCGGGCGCCTCGCGGACCGCGAACAGGTCTCCTTCCTGTCGTCCTGCATGGGGCGCGCGGACCTGGTCGGCACGATCACGGTGGACTCCATCGCGGCGATCCGGACGGCCGTCGAGGACATGCGGGCCGTGAAGGGCGTGCGCTCGGTGGAGAGCTGGGTGCACCTGGAACTCATCAAGGAGCGCTACGAGGATCCGTCGGCCGGATGATGCGTAGGTCGAGACCTGTCTAGACTTCCGAAAAATTTCCAGCCAGTACACCTGGTCAAGTCAACGTCGGTTGCTTATCGTCCATGCGAACGAATCAATTGCCGCGCCCTGTCTGTGTGCGGCTGCCCTCATGGTCGTCCCACGGTCGAAAGCAGGCCCCTTCATGCACCACCCTCTCGATGACGCCGACCGCACGCTCCTGGTGACCGGCGCGGCGGTCGCCGCCGTCGGAACACCCGTACGTGCCGAGGCCCTCGCCGTACGCGGCGGCCGCGTCGTCCACGTCGGCACCGCCGACGAGGCGCGCGCCGCGCTCGGCGGCCGGATCGACGAGCGCCTCGAACTCGACGGCGGCCTCGTCCACCCCGGCTTCGTCGACGCCCACTGCCACCCGGTGATGTACGGACAGGCGCTGGCCTGGGTCGACTGCCGGCCCGAACGCGTCCCCGACATCGAGACCCTCGTAGCCGTCCTCACCGACGCCGCCCGCGAACTCCCCGCCGGGGTCCCCGTGCGCGGCTTCGGCTACGAGCACCGCAGGCTCGCCGAGCGCCGCCACCCCACCTGCCACGACCTCGACCGCGTCGCCACCGACCGCGAGGTGTACGTCATGAACGCCTCCGGCCACGGCGGCGTCGTCAACTCCCACACCCTGCGCACCTGTGGCGTCACCGCGGGCACCCCCGACCCCGAGGGCGGCAGCATCGGCCGGCTGCCCTCCGGCGAACCCGACGGACAGCTCTGGGACGCGGCCTGCGACCTGCTCACCGGGCCCGGCGGCGTGAAGATCGGCAACCACGGACCGAACTTCCATCTCTCCGAACCCGACGCGATCATGGCCGACCACCTGCTGCGTGCCCAGGAGGTCTTCCTCGCGGCCGGCGTCACCACCGTCGGTGACGCCCAGGCGTCCCGCCGCGAGATGGAGACCTATCTGCGGGCACGCCAGGACGGCTCCCTGCGCCTGCGCGTCTCCGCCTACCTCACGTCCGCGCTCCTCGACACCGCGCTCGACCTGGGCGTCGTGAACGGTTTCGGCGACGACCACTTCCGCGTCCAGGGCGTGAAGTTCTACGCCGACGGCACACTCGGCGGCTGGACCGCGTACTTCCCCGACGGATACGCGGCGGACTGCTGCCACCACGGTCAGCTCTACCACTCGGCCGAGGAGTACGCCGAACTCGTCGGCCGCGCCCACCGTGCGGGCCTGCAGACCGCCACCCACGCCCAGTCCCCGTTCGCCATCGGCATGGTGCTCGACGCCGTCGAGAAGGCACAGGCCGACCGCGAGCGCCCCCGCATCCGCCACCGCATCGAGCACTCCGGTCTGCCCACCGACGAACAGATCGTCCGCATGGGCGAGTTGGGCGTCGTACCCGTCATGCAGCCCCAGCACCACCTGCGGACCGGCGACGGCACGCTCACCGCCGTCGGCGACCTCGGCCACCGCTACAACCCGGCGGGCACCTGCCTCGCCGCGGGCGTGCCCGTCGTCTTCAGCTCCGACGCGCCCGTCGCACCGCCCGCCCCCCTCGAGGCGATCTCCGCGGCGGCCACCCGGCGCACCGTACTCGGCACCGTCCTCGGCGACGCGTCCCTGCGCATGCCCGTCGCGGACGGCCTGCACGCCCACACCGCGGCGGCCGCTGCCGCCCTGCACCGCGAACACGCGGTCGGCGCCCTGACCCCCGGCATGCTCGCCGACTTCGTGGTCCTCGACAGCGACCCGCTCACCGCGGACCCGGCCGAACTCGCCTCCATCGGCGTGCGCGAGACCTGGATCGGCGGCGCCCGCGCCTGGGCCGCCCCCGGCCGCTGACCCGTCCGCTCCCTCCGCTTTCTCCCCTTCTCCGCCTCTCCTGTCCCCGGAGGCTTCATGCCGACACAGCCCGCCACCACGCGACAGAGCCCGTACAGAGCCGCCTTCGCGGCCCTCGCCGGCACCTCCATCGAGTGGTACGACTTCTACGCCTTCGCCACCGCGGCGGCGATCGTCTTCGACGACGTGTTCTTCCCACCGGACATGTCGCCCTACCTCAAGACCCTCTCGGCGTTCGCGACCTTCGCCGTCGGCTTCCTGCTGCGCCCGCTCGGCGGCATCGTCTTCGGCCACATCGGCGACCGCGTAGGCCGCAAGAAGACCCTCGTCATCACGCTCATGATGATGGGCGTCGCGTCGTTCGCGATCGGACTGCTCCCCACCTACTCCCAGGTCGGCGCGCTGGCGCCGGTGCTCCTCATCACGCTGCGCCTCATCCAGGGCATCGCGATCGGCGGCGAGTGGGGAGGTGCCGTACTGATCGCGGTGGAGAACGCCCCGCCGGGCAAGGCCGCGTTCTTCGGCTCGTTCGCCCAACTCGGCTCATCCGTGGGCGCGTTGCTGTCGACCGGTGCCTTCAGCCTCATGAACCTCTTCGGCAACGACGCGTTCATGAGCTGGGGCTGGCGCGTGCCGTTCCTGGCGTCTGCGGTCCTGGTGATCGTCGGCCTCGTCGTACGGGTGAAGCTCGAGGAGTCGCCCGTCATGTCCGAGGTGCGCGAGGCGGAAGCCGCCACCGAGCAGAAACTGCCCGTCGTGGAGGTCTTCCAGAAGGCGTGGCGCACGGTCCTCATCGGCGTCTTCGCCCTGGCCACCGCGACCGGCGGCTACTACGTGGTGACCAGCTTCCTGCTCTCGTACGGCACCGGCGACCTCCACCTGTCCGAGTCGATGCTCCTCAACGGCCTCACCCTGGCCGCCTTCCTGGAACTCCTGGTCACACCGTGGCTGTCCTGGCTGGCCGACCGGGTCGGCCCGCACAAGGTCGTCATCGCGGGCCTGGCCGGCGTGATCGTCCTGGCCGTTCCGCAGTTCATGGTCCTCGGCACCGGCAGCGTCGTCCTGATCTGGCTGATGATGCTGGCCATGCGCCTGGTGATGTCCGCGCTGTACGGGCCCATCGCCTCGATCCTCGCGGAGGGCTTCGCCCCGCACGTCCGCTACACCGGCATCTCGCTGTCCTACCAGATCTGCAACATGGTCTTCGGCGGCCTGGCACCGCTCGCGGCGATCTCGCTCGCCGCCGTCGCGGGCGGCCACTACTGGCCGACGGCACTCATGCTCATGGTCATCTCGGCCATCGGCATCTGGTGCACAGCCCGGCTCCGGCGCCTGCGGGTGCCGCGGGCGGGGGAGGGCGCGGGCGCGGTGAAGGAACGGGAGGTGGCGAGCGGGGTCTGAGGGGCGAGGGCGGTGCGCGGTCCGGACGCGGCCGGTGTCAGATCGGCTGCGTCCGGTGGATGGAGTACTGCTCCATGAGCTTGGCGCGAGTCGCGCCGAGCCGGTACGCGAGGATCTCGGCGACGGTGCGGATCAGGGTCATGCCCAGCGCGGGATCGGCGTCGCAGAGCTCGCGCACCGCCTGCGCGTCGAATTCGTAGGCGCGCACGGGGCTGAACGCCACGGCCCCGAAGTCCCACTGGTGCGGCGGGAACAGCCAGGACCAGCCGAGCAGATCACCCGAGCCCAGCGAGGCGACGGTCACCCGCCTGTGCCCGGTGACCTGCTGGTCCAGCGAGACAGCGCCCGAGCGCACGACCCAGAACCGGTCGGCGATGTGTCCCTCCTCGAAGATCCGTTCGTCCTCGTCGAACGACACCTCCTTGGCGAGCGTCATCAGCCGTTCGCGGTGCGCGTGAGGGAGGGCGGTCAGCAGTCGCGTCGCGTTCGTCATGGAACAGGCCTCCTCGCCGAGGTTCCCCGTCTTCCATTGGAGCCGCCACGGGCCGATTGAGCACCCTGGGGGCGGCACCGAATTGCACGGACTACGCAGAGCCACTCACCGGCTTCGTAGCGACAGCGGAAAGCCACTCGACGACATCCGTGGCGCCCTGTTCGCGTGCGATGTCCAGGGGCGTCCTGCCGCCGTATCCGATGCGGTCGGCGTCCGCGCCCAGCTCGTACAGGTACCGGGCGGTGTGGTTCCAGTCAGGTCGAGCGTCACCCCGGAGCCGGAGCCGGAGCCGGAGCCGGAGCCGGAGCCCGGTGACAGGTTCACCGCCATTCTGGCAGCGACGGAGAGGGGCCGTCCCGGGGGCGACGGGACGGCCCCTCTCCGCGTCAGCGAGGCGACGAACCGCGCGCCCGCAGCAGGTCGGCCATGAGCTTCATCTCCGACTCCTGCGCGTCGACCATGCCTTGCGCGAGTCGCCGCTCCACCGGGACCTCGCACTGCTGGGCACAGGCGCTCGCCATGCCGATTCCGCCCATGTGATGCGCCGTCATCAGCTGGAGGTACAACACCTGGGCGTCCTTGCCGTCGGCCTTGCGCAACCGGTCGAGCTCGGCGTCGGTGGCCATGCCGGGCATGAGCGCGCCACTCTTCGCGGCACTCCCGTCGTCCCCGTGGTCATGCGCGTGACTACCGCCCATCCATGCCATGTAACCGCCGTCCGGCGAGACCTTCGGCAGCCCCCACAGGTCGAGCAGGCCCAGCAGCATGCCGCGCTGGTGGGTGTTGGCGATGTCGTACGCGAGCCGGCGCACCTCCTCGCCGTCCGTACGGTCGCGGACGACGAACGACATCTCCACCGCCTGCTGGTGGTGGACGGCCATGTCCCGGGCGAAGCCCGCGTCCGCGGAGCCGACGGCCGGCGGCCCGGCCGATGTCCCTTCTCCGGCGCCAGTGCCAGGGGTGGCCAGAACCCACTGAGCCAGAGCGAGGGCGACCAGGACCGCCGCACCTGCGAACAACAGCCGGACGGGAGCGGAGCGCCCGGCCGCCTCGCCGGACTCGGCGGCATCCGCCGAAGCCGTCGTCAGCTCCCCTCCAGGCCGTTGGTGCAGGCGGCGCCGGGTTCGGGTGTCTGCGCACCCTGCACGTACTTGGTGAAGAACTGCTCGACCCGCGGGTCCGAGGCCTTGTCGACGGTGAGCTGGTGGCCCCACGCGGACAGCATGACCGGACCGGCCTGGTCGTCGACCGGACTCATCAGCGAGTAGGGCGTCTTGGCGACCTTCTCGCCGAGCTTCGCGACATCGCTGTCACCGGCCTTGCCGTTGTACGTCACCCAGACCGCACCGTGCTCGAGGGACTGCACGGCGTTCTCGTTCGGTATGGCCTTGGTGTAGACGGTGCCGTCGCATGTCATCCAGGCCTGGTCGTGGTCCCCGCCGACGGGCGGATTCATCCCGTACGTGACGGCTTTGGTGACGTGGTTGCGGCCGAGCTTCTTCGCGTCCCAGCTCTTCACGCCCCGCACTGGCTTCTTCGCCGCGGCCGTCTGCTGGTCGTCCTTGTCGTTCGCGCTGTTCACGGCGTAGGCGCCGAAGCCGACGAGCCCGGTGACGATGACCGTGCTGAGCGTGATCGTGATGATGCGGTTGCGCCGGTCGCGGGCCTGCTGAGCGCGGCGCATCTCGTCGAGACGGGTCTTGCGCGCGGTGGCCGCGGCCTTCTTGCTGGTTCTGCTCATGGGTATGACTCCTCGCCGCCGTGCGGTGTCGTGGCGCGGCGGTTCTGCGGGACGGGTGGGCGATGTCGTGGTGTGCGCGGGCGCGCGTGCGGCGGGCGGGGCGACAGGCGCCAGCCCCGACATCGGCCTAGGTCCGCTGAACCTGGAGGACGTGGAGATCGGTGGCCGTAACGGCGGGCGGGAGACCGGCGGGGCCCGGAGGCGGGGGATCCGGCATCGCGGCGGCGGGGATCCGGGGCAGCACTGCCGAGTGGGGCTGCGCGGGAGCGGAGAGCACCGCGCGTACACCCCGGGACACCGGGTCGCAGCAGGTGTCCCCGGCCGGGCAGTCGCTCCGGCGCGCGACGGTCTCGACACCGTCTGGGTGTGTGGAGGACTGCATGTGGTGCTGAGTCGAGGTGACAGCCGTGGCGGAGGCGACTGCGGGCGGAGAGCCGTCCGCGCCGTGGGCCGCGGGGCCCAGGCACATCACCAGCGCCGCGAGCAGCATGCCCAGGGCAGGGCAGAGCGCCGCGACCCGCGTGGCCCACCACGCGCCGCGCCTCGCACGCTGCGTCCTGCTTCCGGTCATCACCGGTGATGTTAAGCGGTGCCTGTGAGCGCCCAGTTGGCCAGGGGGCGAACTACCGCGGTCTCTACGAGGTGTGCGTCTACGAGGTGTAGTGACGATGAGGTGTGGTGTCTACGAGGTGTGGTGGGCGAGTGCCGCGTGCGGGTCGGGTACGCCGGGGTCGGGCGCCGGGTCGGCGTGCACCAGTGCGCCGGTGAGCTTGGGGACGGCGTGCAGCAGGGCGTGCTCCGCGGCGACCGCGACTTCGTGGGCGGCGCGCACGCTGAGTGTTCCGTCCACGACGATGGCGACCTCGGCGCGCAGCCGGTGCCCGATCCAGCGCATCCGCAGTTCGCCGACGGCCAGCACTCCGGGTACGTGGACCAGGGCTTGCTCGGCGCGGTCCACGACGGCCGGGTCGACGGCGTCCATCACCCGTCGGAAGACCTCACGGCAGGCGTCGCGCAGCACGAGAAGGATGGCGGCGGTGATCGCAAGGCCCACGATCGGGTCGGCGAGCCGCCAGCCGAGGGCGGCGCCCCCCGCCCCGATGAGCACCGCCAGCGAGGTGAACCCGTCCGTACGCGCGTGCAGTCCGTCGGCGACCAGCGCCGCGGAACCGATGTCGCGGCCGACGCGGATGCGGTAGCGGGCGACCCATTCGTTGCCGAGGAACCCGATCACGGCCGCCGCGGCCACGGCCGGCAGGTACGTGATGTCGCGCGGGTCGATGAGCCGGTCCACGGCCGTCCACGCGGCGAAGGCCGCGGAGGCGGCGATGGTCAGGACGATGACGAGCCCGGCGATGTCCTCGGCGCGCCCGTATCCGTACGTGAAGCGGCGGTTGGCGGCCCGCCGGCCCAGGACGAAGGCGACGCCGAGCGGCAGTGCGGTGAGCGCGTCCGCCGCGTTGTGGACCGTGTCGCCGAGCAGCGCGACCGAACCCGAGAGCACGACGACGACCGCCTGGGCCGCCGCGGTCACCCCCAGCACGGCCAGCGAGGTCCACAGGGCGCGCAGCCCCTGAGCCGAGGCTTCGAGTGCCCGGTCGGTCTTGTCGGCGGCCTCGTGGGAGTGCGGAGTGAGGACGTGCGCGAGCCGGTGCCGCCAACGAGCCGCTTCCGGCGTGGAGCCGTGGACATGTCCGTGTCCGTGGTCGTGGTCGTGGCCGTGGTGATGCGGGCCGTCGTGGGGCGCGTGTCCGTGCTGAGGGCTCAAGAGTCGGGCCTTCCTGGACGGGGTGGAGGCTGACGGATCGGATCGGGTGAGAGCTGGACACCATAAGGCGCCTCCGTCCATTATGTGCGTATGAGCGCACGCATGCACCTGTCACCTGCGCATGATGCGCACCCGCAAGACCCGAGCGATGCGCAACTGACCTACGCCGCCGAACTCCTCGGACTCCTCGCCGACCGCACGCGTCTCGTTCTGCTGCACACACTCGGCACGGGCGAGGCCGACGTCACGACGCTCACCGAGGCATGCGGTACGGCCCGGCCCGCCGTCAGCCAGCATCTGGCGAAACTTCGCCTCGCGGGTCTCGTGACCGTCCGCAAGGAGGGGCGTCGCATGATCTACGCGCTGCCCGACGGGCATCTGCGACGCCTGGTGAGCGAGGCGCTCAACCTCGCGGACCATGGAAGGCGCGGGTCGGGCTCCTAGGATCCCGGCATGACGGATCAGGGCATGACGGATCAGGGCATGACGGGTCAGGGCATGACGGATCAGGGCTGTTACCCATGCGGCACGGAAGCACGGTTCGCCGGCCTGCCGCCACGCGAGCGCATCGCCTTCGACGAGCACTGGCGGGTGGTCCACGCCATCGGAACGGCGCTGCCCGGTTGGCTGGTGCTGCTGCCGCGACGCCACGTCACTGCCGTCCATGACCTCACCGACGCGGAGGCCGCGACGCTGGGCGCCTGGCAGGTCCGGCTCTCCCGCGCGCTGCGGAGCGTGACCGGCTGCGACAAGACCTACGTGGCGCAGTTCGCTGAGGCCGAAGGTTTCTCGCACGTGCACTTCCACATCGTGCCCAGGCCGCCCGGCCTCCCGCAGGAGCGCCGCGGGCCCGGCGTCTTCGCGATGCTCGGCCGGCCGGAGGGGGAGTGGGTGACGGACGGCGAGGCGGACGGGATGGCGCGTGAACTACGGGCTCATCTCCGCCCCGGGCCGCCCAGGTGACCATGGTGGTGACGTGGTGTCAGTTCCCCGCCGGGGGATCCTGGTCGGGATCCTGGTCGAGTACGTACAGCTCCGGCAGGTTGACGACGATCGCCTCCTGTGTGCTGCGCGCGATCACCACGACCGCCTCCTCGTCCGGGCTCGGGTTCTCCTCGCGGTGCGGGACGTAGGGCGGTACGAAGATGTAGTCGCCGGGTGCCGTGCGCAGCCTGACTTCCTCCGGGGTGCCGGTGGAGTCGTCCAGGAACACGAACTCCGGGTGGCCCTTCACCACGTGGATCGCCGTCTCCGAAGCCCCGTGGTGGTGGTTGGAGGAGGCGGTGGCGGGGGCCACGTGCGTCTGGCCCATCCAGATGCGCTCGGAGCCGACCGTGCTCCCGCTGATCGCCGCGAAGCGCCTCATTCCGCCCGTCTGCGCGGTGTCGCCGTCGAGTTCGCCCGCGCGGATGTGGTGCAGCCGGGCGCGCAACGGAAGCGGCGCGTCATGGTCCGGCAGGTCGGGGTGGAAAGCGTCGCGCTCGGGGGAGTCGCCGGCGTGTGAAGGTGCGGCCATGGCAGTCCTGCTCGTCGTGGGCGGGCCGTCGCCGGTGGTCCGGCGCGGAGCGCGGCGGGCGCGCGCCGGTGTGGGTGCTGATGGCGACGGGGACCAGGGTGTTCCCGGCCCGGTCGGTGCCGTGCCTGAACCCTCAAGATCCACGGCCGACCGTAGAGAGCCGGTCGAAGGGATGTCAAGGTTTGTCCGGTGACGCCGGTTCGGGACCCGTTCGGGACCTGTTCGGGATCTGATCGCCGTTGGGGCCGCGTCCGGCGGGGGTCCGGCCGGGGCGGCTGATGGGCCGACCTTCACTCTCCCGACGTGGACTGATGCAACATCAGAAATGCGCTGGGCGCGACGAGTTCACGGATGTCGGGGGTGCGACGTACGTGCGCATGCGGGCGAGCCGGCCGTCAGCGGTCGTCCAGTCGGCGGTGGACGTGCCGGCATGCCGCCGGCCCAAGCGCTCGTAGAGGCCGATGGCGGCGCTCGCGGCCGTCTCGACCTCCAGGACCGCCGTCCGCTCGCGTGCCGCGCCGGTCTCGATCGCCCGGTCGAGCAGGAGGGTGGCCACTCCGCGCCGGCGGGCGCGGGTGCTGACGAAGAGGCGCGCCACGGCCACCAGGTGTGCCTCGGGCAGTCCGGCGGCCGATGCCAGGGCAGGTCCTGGCGGGGTGAGCGCCATGTGTCCGACGACGTCGGAGCCCGCCAGGACGACCGAGCCTCGGTCATGCCGAGGGGAGTCAGCCGGCTCTCGGGATCGGCGGGCCGGTCCACCGGACGGCAGCCGGCCGCCTGGACCCCGGCGAGCACCTCGACGCAGCAGGGCAGGTCGGCGTCGGTGCGGGGGCGCACCGTGAGTTCCTTCGTGTCCGTCATGCCGGGGATCCTGCATCCGGGCGATCTCGCGCAGCACGCGCGATCACGCGGGATCACTGCACCCCGTGCGGCCGGAACTGGACGCTGATCCGTCCGCCCGCGGCCCGTGTCGTCTTCGGGATGGCGTGTTCCCACGTCCGCTGGCAGGAACCGCCCATCACGATCAGGTCGCCGTGGCCGAGCGGCCGACGCACCACGTCGCCGCCGCGGCGAGGGCGCAGCAGCAGGTCGCGCGGCGCGCCCACGGACAGGATGGCGACCATCGTGTCCTCGCGGGCGCCGCGCCCGATACGGTCACCGTGCCATGCGACGCTGTCGCGCCCGTCGCGGTAGTGGCACAGCCCGGCCGTCGTGAAGGGTTCGCCGAGTTCGGCCGCGTAGTGATCCGACAGCGTCTGCCGCGCCTCGTCGAGGACGGGGTGCGCGAGCGGTTCGCCCGCGCCGTAGAAGGCGAGCAGGCGCGGCACGTCGACGACCCGCTCGTACATCTGCCGGCGCTCGGCCTTCCATGGCACGTCGGTGGCCAGCGCCTCGAACAGGGCGTCGGCGCCGCTCAGCCAGCCGGGCAGGAGGTCGATCCAGGCCCCCTCGCCGAGCACGGTCCTGCGGACCCCGTCCAGTGGGCGCAGTCGCACGTCGTCGCCCTGGTCGAACAGGGACCCCTGGAGTTGGTGCGTTGCCATGAGGGCAGCGTACTCCTAAATTCGAACGGGTGAGCTAATTGGCTGGACGTGCGCACCCCGTTCCCTGCGAAACTGGGCTTGTGGACGAGATGAGGCGGTTCCGTCGGGCGGCCGGAGCGTGGGCGGCGCGCGGAGGTGACGACGGGCCCGCCGCCGACACGGCCCGCGAGCTGGCCGTCGCCGCCGGCGTGCGCAAGGTCGTCCTGGTCGAGGGGGAGAGCGACCTGGTCGCCGTCGAGGCGCTCGCCCGGCGCCGCGGACGCAGGCTCGACGAGGAAGGCGTCGCGGTGCTGCCGCTCGGGGGCGCGATGAGCATCGGGAGATTCCTCGCCGTGTGCGGCCCGGACGGGCTCGACGTCACCGTCGCCGGGCTGTGCGACGCGGGGGAGGAGCATTACTTCCGGAGTGTTCTGGAGCGGACCGGGCCACGTCCGCACCTCACCCACGCCGACATGGAGGAGCTCGGCTTCTACGTGTGTGTCGCGGACCTGGAGGACGAGCTGATCCGCGGCCTCGGCGTGGACATCGTGCAGGAAGTCCTGGACCTGGAGGGCGACTTGAGGTCCTTCCGCACCTTCCAGAAGCAGCCGGCGCAACGGGAGCGGGGCGTGGAACGGCAGTTGCGCCGCTTCATGGGGACGCACAGCGGCCGCAAGGCGCAGTACGCCCGCTCACTCGTGGAACGGCTCGACCCCGACCGGGTGCCGCGCCCGCTGGACCGACTGCTCGCCCACCTGTGATTCCGGCCCGTCCGTCCGGCATCGGTACGCGTCTCTGACCCCGCCGCTCTCCGACCCGCCGCAGACGTCCGACCCGCCGCAGACGTCCGCCCCGAGCGCCCGAGCGCCGCGAACGACTCGATCAGACAGGCAGCAGTCGCGCGATCAGCGCGCTCAGCTGCTGGGCGTTGCGGCACTCGTGCATCTCGACGATCTCCGCGTACGTGTCGGCCGCCGAGTCGCCGGTGTCCCACAGCGTGCGCCGCTCGGGGTTGAGCCAGTACACCTTGCGGGCGCGCGCGGCGACGTCCCGCAGTGCCCCCGTGTTCGGGTCGCTCATGTTGGTGCGGGCGTCGCCCAGGACGAAGACGGTGCTGCGCGGGCCGACCGCGTCCGCGTACCGCTCGGCGAACTCGCCCAGCGACGTGCCGTAGTCGCTGCTTCCGTGCCAGCCCGTCACGGCCGCCGCCGAGAGGATGCGCGCGCTGAGCCCCTCGGGCCCGGCCGCGTCGCGGCCGATGAGGTCGGTCACCTCGTCGACGCGGTTGACGAAGGCGAACACCCGCACCTTGCTGAACTGGTCGTGCAGCGCCTGCACCAGCAGCATGGTGAAGTTGGCGAACCCCGCGACCGAGCCGGACACGTCGCACAGGAGGACGAGCTCGGGACGGGCGGGGCGGCGGCGACGCAGCACGGGACGCATCGGGACGCCGCCCGTCGACAGGGAGCCGCGGAGCGTGCGGCGCAGATCGATCTTTCCGCGCGCGGCCCGGCGTCTGCGGGCGGCGAGGCGGGTGGCCAGCTTGCGGGCCAGCGGCTGAACCGCCCTGCGGAGCTCGTCGAGCTGGGCGCGGCCCGCGATGAGGAAGTCGACACGGTCGGCGGTCGGTGCGATGGCGCGGCGGGCGATCTCGTCGGTGCCGCGACGCTCGGCGACCCGGCGCCGCGCCTCGGTGCCCACGCGCCCGCGGAACGCCTGGATGCGGCGGCGGATCTCGTCCGCCTGGAGCCGGTCGGTGAACTCGTCGTCACCCGTGGCCCCGGCCCGGATCCCGGCGAGGATCCTGGCGAGCAGGGTCTCCGGGCGCAGCCGGGCGAGCGTCTGGTGCGAGGACCAGCCGTCCGAGCGGCCCGAAGGGCCCGATCCTCCGGACCCGCCCGATCCGCCCGCCCCGTTCGCTCCTGGCGCGAGGCCGTAGCCGCCGAGGCCGTCCACCGCCTCCGCCGCCAACTGATCCAGCATTTCCTGGTCGTTGGCGGCGAGCGCGGCGGCGAGCCGCTCGCGCAGGTCAGCCGTGTCGGACTCCTGCCACGCACGCCCGGCGCCCGCTTCGTGCCGTGTGTCCTGCGGGGCGCCGACACTCCGGGGAAAGTACAGATCGAAGACGGGGTCGAAGACGGCCCGCTGGCCCTCGCTGTGCAGCAGCGCCGCTGCCAGACCCTCCCTCAGGTGCGCGCGGTCGGTGAGTCCGAGTGCTTCGACGGCGAGCCCGGCGTCCACCGTCTCGCCGGTACCGATGCGCACGCCGTGCGAGCGCAGCGCCTGCACGAGCGCGGTGAGGCGCTCCGGGACTCCGGCCGCCGTCGCCCCGGTCACACGGCGTCCAGATCCAGCTTGGCCGCCGCCTTCAGCACGTCCTCCTGGTGCTTGAGGACGACGCCCAGCGTGTCGCGTACGACGTCCTCGTCGAGAGTTCCGGCGCCGAGGGCCAGGAGCGTGCGGGCCCAGTCGATGGTCTCCGCGACCGACGGCACCTTCCGCAGGTCCATCGCGCGGAGCGCGCCGACCACCCGCACCACGGCCTGCGCCAGCGCCTCGTCGAGCCCCGGCACCTTCAGCCGTACGATCCGGCGCTCCAGCTCCTCCTCCGGGAAGCCGATATGGAGGAACAGGCAGCGGCGGCGCAGCGCCTCGGACAGCTCGCGGCTCGCGTTGGACGTGAGGACGGTGAACGGGCGGCGCGTCGCGCTGATCGTGCCGAGCTCGGGCACCGTGACCTGGAAGTCGCTGAGCACCTCCAGGAGCAGGCCCTCCACCTCGACGTCGGCCTTGTCGGTCTCGTCGATGAGCAGCACCTTCGGGTCGCTTCCGCGGATCGCCGTCAACAGCGGGCGCGGGAGCAGGAACTCCTCACTGAAGATGTCGGTGCGCGTCTCGTCCCACGACTCGTCGCGGCCCGCCGTGATGCGCAGGAGCTGCTTGGCGTGGTTCCACTCGTACAGGGCGCGCGACTCGTCCACGCCCTCGTAGCACTGGAGCCGTACGAGGGTGGCGCCGGCGACCTCGGCGACCGCCTTGGCCAGCTCGGTCTTGCCGACGCCCGCGGGGCCCTCGACGAGGAGCGGCTTGCCGAGGCGGTCGGCGAGGAAGACCGTGGTGGCCACCGCGGGGGACGCCAGGTAGCCCGTCGCGGCGAGCCGCGCGGACACATCGTCGACGGACGTGAAGTACCCGGTCGTCATGGGTGAGCCCCTCCTCGTGCGGCGCCGCGCGCCGGCTGGTCTGCGGCCACTCGATCAGTTCCGCGACGGGCTCCACAACAGGGACGCGGACTTTGCGTCGTACGTCACGTGCCACAGTCGTACGGAACGCCCGAACCGGCCGGCTACTGGCGTGCCCTGGCGGCCCGAACTGCTGGGTCTCAATCCGAGACCCTCGTATGCTGACGGCATGAGGCGGACCTCCTTTGCCAACTGGCCCTGCTCCATCGCCCGCACCATGGACCTGCTCGGCGACTGGTGGACGCCGCTCGTCCTGCGTGAGGCGTTCTACGGGATCAAGCGGTTCGACGTGTTCCAGGAGGAGCTCGGCATCGCGCGCAACACCCTGGCCGACCGCCTCCGGCGCCTGGTGGACGAGGGGCTCATGGAGAAACGGGCCTATCAGCACGAGCCCGTCCGCTACGACTACGTCCTCACGGACATGGGACGCGACTTCTTCGGCGTGCTCGCGGCCATGAACCGCTGGGGCGACCGCTGGCTGGCGGAGGAGGTCGGACCGCCCGTCGTGTTCCACCACGACCGGTGCGGCCACGAGAGCCATGCCGAGGTCGTGTGCAGCGAGTGCAAGGAGCCGATGACGGCCGAGAACACGCGGCCCCGCCTCGGCCCGGGTTACCCGCCGCGCCTCGCCGAACGCCCAGACATCAAGGCCCGTTTCGCGGACTGATCCGACTCCTCCCGCCCTTCGGGGTTGCCTCTTGACGAGTGAGTCTATCTACGCAACTCTCATGCTCAGGGTCGCTTTTCACGGAGCCGCCCAGTGAAATTCCCGCGGTGGGATTCCCGCAGACGGAGAGGCAACCGGCAATGGAGTGGACGGGCGCGCGTTACGCCGACAAACCGACGGTCGAGGTCCGCAGAAGGGTCCTGGCGTCGCCGGAGCGGGTGTGGGAGTTCGTCTCCGACATCGACCTGATGCCCACGCTCAGCGCCGAACTCCAGTCGGTCGCCTGGCTGGACGGGGCGGCGGGCCCCACGCTCGGCGGGCGGTTCCTCGGACGCAGCAAGCACGAGTCGCTGGGTGAGTGGCAGACCACCTCGTACGTCGTCCGGTGTGAGCCGCCGCGCGTGTTCGCCTGGGCGGTGGAGGATCCCGAACAGCCCAGCGCCCTCTGGAAGTTCACCCTGACCCCCCTCGACGACGGCGGCACCGAGCTCGCCCAGTGGATGCAGCTCGGCCCCGGCCGCTCCGGGCTCTCGTACGCCATCGACGCGATGCCGGAGAAGGAGCAGAAGATCGTGTTCGTGCGGCTGCGGGAGTTCGAACGGAGCATCACCGCCACGCTCGACGCGATCAAGGACCTGGCCGAGGGCGGCCCGGCTCCGGAAGGGCGGGGCGTGTGATGCGTACGTCTACGACGATCGAGGCCTCGGGCGGCAACTGGCGCGAGACGGTCGACTTCGTGACCGAGGCCGAGCGGCTCGGGATGGACATCTGCTGGGTGGCCGAGGCGTGGGGCTCGGAGGCTCCCTCGCCGCTGGGGTATCTGGCGGCGCGCACGGAGAGGATGCTGCTCGGCTCCGGGATCATCCAGCTGGCCACCCGAACCCCGGCCGCGATCGCCCGAGCCGCGATCACCCTGTCCAACATCTCCGAAGGCCGCTTCCTGCTCGGACTCGGCCCGTCGGGACCGCAGGTCATCGAGGGCCTGCACGGCGTCTCCTTCGCTCGGCCACTGTCCCGTATGCGCGAGACCGTCGGCATCGTCCGACAGGCCGCGGCAGGCGAGAAACTCAGCTACGAGGGACGGGAGTTCACCCTCCCGCTGCCGGGCGGCGACGCGAAGCCGATGCGCCTGTCCATGCGCGCCGAGCACGACCTGCCCGTCTACCTGGCCACGCTCTCGCCCAAGATGCTGCGGCTGACCGGCGAGATCGCGGACGGCTGGCTCGGCACGAGCTTCGTGCCGGAAGGCGCTCAGGGGGCCTACTTCGACCATCTGGACGCCGGACTCGCGGCAGCCGGGCGCAAGCGGTCCGACCTCGACATCTGCCAGGGCGCCGAGGTGGCGTTCACCGACGACGAGGACGCGCTGCGCGCGATGGTCGCGGGCCGCAAGAAGGAACTGGCCTTCAGCCTGGGCGGCATGGGCTCCGCGACCACCAACTACTACAACAACGCCTACAGCAGGCAGGGTTGGGCCGACACGGCGGCCGAGGTCCGTGCGCGCTGGCAGGCGGGCGACCGGGACGGCGCCGCGGACCTGGTCACCGACGACATGGTCCTGGCCACCACCCTCATCGGCACCGAGCCCATGGTCCGCGAACGCCTGCGGGTCTGGAGCGCCGCGGGTGTCGACACGGTCCGCCTCTACCCGGCAGGCGACACCCTGGAGGCCCGCCTGACCACCCTGGGCAGGGCGCTGGATCTCGTACGGGACGTGGGGCGCGAGGAGCGCTAGTCAGGGCGTTGTGCGGTGCCGCCGGCGGGAGAGTTCGTTCGCCGCCTTTTCGATCAGGTCGGCGGCCGGCCCGGCCGCGAGGTCAACGAAGTGTGGCCTGCGGCGAGTTCGATGACGGCGTGTGGGTTCACGCGCTCGGCCATGTGGCGTTCGTCGGCCGGATTGATCGTGCGGTGGTCGGTCCACCTGGTACCACGTCGGTTCGACCCGCCAGGCGGGGGCGGTCACGTTCTTCCCTCGGGCGCGCGAATGCGGCGACGTGGAGGAGGCCTCCCCGATTTCGGCCGGGGAGGGCGGTCCTTCCCACGCCGAGCCCGAGGTCGTGGGCCCGCCCCCGCGGACGGCGGCCGGGCCACGACCCGGCGTTCCGGGACTAGCCCAGCACCCTGCTCAGTGCGGCGAGCGCCGACTCCAGCTCTTCGCGGGTGATGGTCAGGGGCGGGGCCAGCCGGATCGTCGAGCCATGGGTGTCCTTGACCAACACACCCTCGTCCAGGAGGAGTTCACTGATCCGGCGACCCGTGCCGATGGCCGGGTCGACGTCGACGCCGGCCCACAGCCCCCGGGCCCGGAAGCCGGTGACGCCCTTACCGGTGAGGGCTTCGAGTCCGGCGCGCAGCACCTCGCCCAGATCCGCCGCCCGGCGCTGGAATTCACCGGTGGCGAGCAGGTCGACGACGGCGGAGCCGACCGCCGCGGACAGCGGGTTCCCGCCGAACGTGGAACCGTGCTCGCCCGGCCGCAGCACCCCCAGCACGTCCCGCCCCGCGACGACCGCCGACACCGGCACGATGCCGCCGCCGAGCGCCTTGCCCAGAAGCAGCATGTCGGGGCGTACGGCCTCGTGGTCGACGGCGAGGGTGCGGCCCGTGCGGCCGAGGCCCGACTGGATCTCGTCGGCGATGAACAGGCAGCCGGCCCGCCGCGTCAGATCGCGCACCCCGGTGAGATAGCCGTCGTCCGGGATGACCACCCCGGCCTCGCCCTGGATGGGTTCGAGCAGGACGGCCGCCGTCGTCTCGTCGATCGCCGCCTCCAGCGCGGCCAGGTCGTTGTAGGGGACCACGCGGAAGCCCGGCGTGAACGGCCCGAACCCGGCACGGGCCGACTCGTCGGTGGAGAAGCTGACGATCGTGGTCGTGCGGCCGTGGAAGTTGCCGTCGGCCACCACGATCGTCGCCCGGTCCGCGGGGACGCCCTTGACCTCGTACGCCCACTTGCGGGCGACCTTCACGGCGCTCTCCACGGCCTCGGCGCCGGTGTTCATCGGCAGGACCATGTCGAGGCCGGTCAGTTCCGCGAGGCCCTCGGCGAAGCCGGCGAGACGGTCGTTGTGGAAGGCGCGTGACGTCAGGGTGAGCTGGTCGAGCTGACGGTGGGCTGCCTCGATCAGCGCGGGGTGGCGGTGGCCGAAGTTGAGGGCCGAGTAACCGGCGAGGAGGTCGAGGTAGCGGCGGCCCTCGACGTCCTCGACCCAGGTGCCCTCGGCGCGGGCGACGACCACGGGCAGCGGGTGGTAGTTGTGCGCGAGGACCGGCGTCTCGGCGCTGATCAGCTCGGCCGACGAACGCGAGGCCTGGACGGGGGCGACAGTCATGAACGGATCTCCTGGGTGCAGCACTTGATGCCTCCGCCGGCCTTGTGGAACTCGGAGAGGTCGACGGGGACGGGGACGTATCCGCGGTGGGCGAGCTGTTCGATGAGCCCGGTGGCCTGCGGGGCGACGAAGACATGACGGCCGTCGGAGACGGAGTTGAGGCCGAAGGCCATCGCGTCGTCGCGGGTGGCGAGCACGGCGCTCGGGAAGAGCCGCGCGAGCACCTCGCGGCTCCCGGCCGAGAAGGCCTCCGGGTAGTACGCGATGGTGCCGCCGTCCGAATCATCTGGATCATCTGGATCACCGGGGTGATCGAGGGCGAACAGCGCGGTGTCCAGGTGGTAAAAGTACGGGTCGACCAGGCGGAGCCCGATGACCGGTACGCCGAAGAACTCCTGCGCCTCGTCGTGCGCGGCCCGCGTCGTACGGAATCCGCTGCCCGCCAGTACGTAGCGGCCCGCCGGTACGAGGTCGCCCTCGCCCTCGCAGACCGACTCCGGGCGGTGGACGTCGTAGCCCGCGGCCTTGAACCACGTCTCGTACTCCGCGGACTCGGGGCGGCGTTGCTCCGCATGGAAGTGGGAGCCGAGGACGCGGCCGGCCACGACGAGCGCCGAGTTCGCGGCGAACACCATGTCGGGCAGGCCCGGTACGGGTGGCACGGTTTCCACCGTGTGCCCGTGCGAGCGGTAGGTCTCGATGAGGTTCTGCCACTGCGCGAGAGCGAGCGCGGTGTCGACCCGCACGTCGTCACGCATCCACGGATTGATGGCGTACTGAACGTCGAAGTATCTGGGCTCGCACACCAGATAGCGCCTGGTCACAGACGGGTACCTCCGCTTCCTGCGGGACGGCCATCAGAGGGTGTCTCCACGGTAGGAAGCGGCGGTCGCGCTCGACAAGGTCCGTTGAATGCGCGTGACCGCAGTAATGCTGCGTAGAAGGGGAGGTCAGCGCAGGTTCGCTGCGTCGTCGGGGGCGGGTTCGCGGGCTCCGGCCTCCGCGCTGTCCGGCAGCAGATGGGAAAGCACCATGTAGCTGATGGTCTTGCGGACGAACGGCTCGGCCCTGATGCGTTCGAGTACCTCCTCGAAGTGGCCGACGTCCGTGGCCCTGACGTGCAGCAACGCGTCGGCGCCGCCCGTCACGGTCATCGCGGAGGTGATCTCCGGGTGGTTGCGCACGACTTCGGCGAGCCGACGGGGCGGCGCCGCCCCGTCGCAGTACACCTCGACGAACGCCTCGGTGCTCCAGCCGAGCGCGGCCGGCCGGACCGTGGCGGTGTACCCGGTGATGACGTCGTTCTCGCGCAGCCGGTCGGCGCGCCGCTTGACCGCCGTGGCGGACAGGCCGATGGCCGCGCCGATCTCCGCGAAGCTCGTCCTGGCGTTGGCGATCAGGGCGGCGACGATCTTGCGGTCGAGATCGTCGAACGCGACGTGCTTGCTGTTCATGGCCGGTGGTCCTTCTCGTGCTGGTCACGGGCGCGCAGGGCGAGGGCCACCAGGGCGGCGTCCTCGGGGCGCCGCACATCGCGGCCGGTCAGCTCGGCGAACCGGGTGATCCGCTGCTGGATCGTGTTGCGATGGCAGTACAGGGCGGCCGCCGTTTCCGCGACGGACCCGGTCCCGGCCAGGTGTGACCGTACGGTATCGAGGAGGCGCTTCGTCTCGGTGACGGGCACCGCTTCCGCGTCGAGCCCACAGAGGACGTCGTCGGCGAGATCCCGCCCGAAGCCTTCCGCGCGCTGCACCAGGACATCGAGCCAGCTGTCCTCGAGCCGCCGTGGACCCGCGGCGTCCAGCGGCAGCACGCGCGCCGTGGCCGTTGCGAGCACCACCGCACGCGGCACCGCGGCGAGGCCCGCCGGGGCGGCGGCGACCCCGCACGGCGTCTCCTGAAGCAGCGCGAGCACGGTCTCCGCCGTGGTGCGCCGTCCCAGCTGCACGGTGAGGACCAGATCCGACGCCACCTCCTGCAACTGGACGGGTGTCTCCGCGGTGCGCAGCGCCGTCGCGGTCCTGCGCAGCCCCGCCCCGTGCTGCGGCGGCGCCACCGCGCACAGGAAGCGGTCGTCGGGCTGGAAGCCGAGAGCGAGCGCCGCGTCCCGTACCACCGTCGGATTGCGGCCCTCGCTGTCCAGGAGCCGGGCGAACCACATGCGCCGCTCGTCCGCCGCGCGGCGCCCCATGTCCAGGATGGTGCGCTGATACGCGGTCATGATCCCGGTGACATGTTTCTCCACGGCCTCCCACACGTGGTACGCGGACGTCACCAGCTCGGCCTTGTCCTTCTCTCCCGCCTTGTCGACCAGAGCCGCCCAGACCACACGGAAGTCGAGGCGGGCCGCCGCAAGCAGGGAGTCCAGGGGGACACCCTGCCGGGCGCGCCTCTCCCCGATCTCTTCGGAGACTGTGGCGATGCGCTCGGGCAGGGGCAGACAGGCGACCTTGCGCAGCAGGTACTCGAACGCCTGCCAGGCCGTGGCGCGGAAGTCCTCCTCCGAGACACGGTCCGCGTAGGAGGCGCGGACCGGGCGTACACACTCCACCCAGAGGCCGACGAGGCTGTCGATGTCCTCGAGGCAGCCGCGGGCCAGCTCGGTGACCCGGGGATCCGGGGGCGGGAAGAGGATGGGCTCACTGTTCATGTGCACAATCCTGGCCGCCCCATCGGCGCCATATCAACGTTGGCTTCGCGCAGGACCCCGTGAATTCTTGGAGTGTCCGGCAGGCAGTGGCCGGAATTCCACTGAATGGAGGGCCGGGTAGCTGTGCATTTGACCCCTCGCGAGCTGGAGCGGATCCAGCTGTTCACCGTCGCGGAACTGGCGCGTCGCCGCAGGGCGCGCGGGCGCCGGCTGAACGCGCCGGAGGCGATCGCCCTGATCTGCGACGAGGTTCTCGAAGCCGCCTGGGACGGCCTGAGCCTCGACGAAGTGATCGCGGCGGGCCGCAAGGTCCTCACCGAGGACGACGTCATGGAGGGGGTGCCGCAGATGGTCACCACCATCCAGGTCGAGGCCCTGTTCCCGAGCGGTACGTCCTTGGTGGCGATCGACCACCCGATCCCCACCACGGGCGGGAGGGGCGAACCCGGGCCGGGAGCTGTCCGTACCGCACCCGACCCGGTCCTGATCAACACCGGCAGGCTCCGCTCGCGGCTGACCATCCGAAACAACGGCGACCGCACCGTCTACCTGTCCTCGCACTACCCGCTCGCCGAAGCGAACGCGGCCCTGGAGCTCGACCGCGAGGCCGCCGCGGGCACGCGGCTCGACATCCCGGCGGGCACCGCCCTGTCCTTCGAACCCGGCGCCGTACGCGAAGTCGACGTGGTGACGGCACGCCATGAGGAGGCGTCATGACACAGGTCGACCGCCGCACGTACAACGCTCTCTACGGGCCCACGACCGGCGACCGGATCCGGCTCGGCGACACGTGCTTGTGGGTCGAGGTGGAACAGGACGATGGCACACCGGGCGACGAACTGCTCGGCGGCTGCGGCAAGACGGTGCGGGACGGACTCCTGGCCTCGCCGCGCTCCGAGCGGGACTCCGCGCTCGACATGGTGGTCGCGGGGGTGGTCCTGATGGACCCGGTGCTGGGCGTCCGCAAGACCGACATCGGCATCAAGGACGGCCGGATCGTCGCCGTCGGCGGCGTCGGCAACCCGGATGTCATGGACGTCGACTTCGCCATCGACTCCCACACCTCGGTCATCCCCGGCGAGGGCCTGATCGCCACCCCGGGCATCGTGGACAGCCACGTCCACCTCTCCTCGCCCGAGGTGGCACCCGCCGCGCTGTCCGCCGGAGTCACCACGCTCGTCGGCATGGGCCTCGGCGGAGTCTGGGAGATCGGCTGCAACCCGGCGCACAACCTTCACACCCTGATGGCGTCCTGGCGCGGCACCCCGCTCAACATCGCCTTCCTCGCCCGCGGTTCCTCCACCTCGCGCGCCCTGCTCGACGAGTCCGTGCTCGCGGGCGCCGGCGGCTTCAAGATCCATGAGGACTTCGGGGCCACTCCGCGCATCATCGAGACGTGCCTGGGCACCGCGGAACAGGCGGACCTGCCCGTCGCCATGCACACCGACTCCATGAACGAGTCCGGCTATCTGCGCGACACCATCGGCGCCACCCGTGGCCGCACCGTGCACGCCTACCACGTCGAGGGCGGCGGCGGTCACCCCGACCTTCTGGAGATTCTCTCCGAGCCCAACGTGCTTCCCTCGTCGACCACCCCGACGGTTCCGTACACCGCCAACACCGTCGGCGAGCTGTTCCCGATGACGATGACGGTCCACCGGCAGAACCACCACTCGCCCAGCGACGTCGAGATCTCCAAGGGCCGCATCCGAGGCCACGCCATCGCCGCCGAGAACGCCCTGCACGACCTGGGCGCGATCAGCATCGTCAACTCCGACTCCATGGGCATGGGCCGGATGGCCGAGACGGTGCGCAGGACCTGGCAGCTCGCCCATGTGCAGGCCCTCGCGAACGGCGCCGGGGGAGTGGAACACGCCGCCAACGCACGGGCGTTGCGGTATCTGGCGAAGATCACCCTGAACCCGGCGATCGCGCACGGCCTGGCCCACGAGGTCGGCTCTCTCCAGCCGGGCCGCATGGCCGACCTCGTCCTGTGGCACCCCGCCTGGTTCGGCACCAAGCCCGAACTCGTCGTCAAGGGCGGCTTCGTGGCCTGGGGCAACACGGGATCGGGCTCCGGCTCCACTCGCCTGACCCAGCCCCGCACCTACCGCCCCTACTTCGGGGCACTCGGCGACGCCCCCGCACGCCTGTCCCGGATCTTCGTCGCGCAGGCCGCCCTGGAGGACCGGGCCGCCCGCGCCGCGCTCCCGCAGGGTCTGCAGTACGCGCCGATCGTCGGCGCACGTGGCCTGACCCGGGCCGACATGCTGCACAACACCGCCACGCCACGCGTCCACGTGCCGCGCGAGCCCGCCCCCGTCCTGGTCGACGACGTCCCCACCGGAACCGACGCCGTCACCGAACTGCCCCTCGCCCAACTGCACCACTTCGCCTGAGGGACGGACCCACCCCATGCTTCTCGATCTGCTGGTGCGCAACGCGCGCATCCTCACCCTCGACGACGACCGGCCCTCCGCCCGCACTCTGGGCGTCCTGCACGGCAGGATCGCGGGACTCGACGAGGACGTCGAAGCCCTGCCCGCGCGGCGCGTCCTCGACGCGGGCGGCGCCACCCTCGTTCCCGGCTTCAACGACGCCCACTGCCACACCGCGTGGTTCGGCCTCACCCTCGCCCAGCTCGACCTGTCCAAGGCCCGGTCGGTGGACGAGGTGTACGCCGCCGTCGCCGACCACGCGAAAGGTCGGCCGCAGGACGCGTGGGTGATCGGTGCCGGGCTCGACCACCACAAGCTCGGCGGCGTCCAGCCGCACCGTGACGCACTCGACCGCGCCGCGGGCGGCCGCCCGGTGTGGCTCAAGCACACCTCCGGACACGCCTGCATCGTCAACTCGCCTGTCCTGGAGAAGGCCGGAGCGCTCGCCGACGGGTTCGCCGACCCCACCGGCGGCGTCGTCGCCCGTAATGCGGACGGGCGGCCCAACGGACTTCTCGAAGAGACCGCGCAGCAGCTCGTGCAGCGCCAGGTGCTGCCGTACCCCGTGGCCACCCTCGCCGACGCCATAGGCGCCGCCACCCGGCACTACCTCGCCGAGGGCATCACCAGCTTCACCGAAGCGGGCATCGGCGGTGGCTGGATCGGGCACAGCCCGGTGGAGCTCGCCGCCTATCAACTCAGCCGTGACAGCGCCCAGTTGCACACCCGGGCCCAGGTGATGGCCGCCTCCGACGTGCTGCACCCGCTCACCGCTCACGCCGACGACGCCATCACCCTCGGCCTCGACCTCGGCATGCGCACGGGCTTCGGCGACGACCGGCTCTCACTGGGACCCGTAAAGATCTTCCTCGACGGCTCGCTGCTCGGCCGCACCGCCGCCGTCACCGAACCGTTCTGCGGCTGCCCCCACGACACGTCCGCCACCGGATACTTCCAGGGCGACCCCGAGGCGATGGCCGACACCGTGGTGGCCGCGCACCGGGCCGGCTGGACCGTCGCTGCCCACGCCATCGGCGACCGGGCCGTCGACCTCGCACTCGACACCTTCGCCCGCGCCCAACGGGCCCACCCACGCCCCGAGGTGCGCCACCGGATCGAGCACGCCGGAGTCGTACGCCCCGACCAGCTCGCCCGCTTCGCCGAGCTGCGCGCCGTGCCCGTGCCGCAGCACAACTTCCTGTACGCCTTCGGAGATGCCATGGCGGCAGCGCTCGGGCCGCAGCGCACCCCGTGGTCGTACCGGCTGCGTTCCCTGCTCGACCTGGGCATTGTCGTGCCCGGCAGCTCGGACCGGCCGGTCGCTCCCGGCGCCCCGCTGCCCGCGATGCAGTCCATGGTGGAGCGCCTCACCGAGACCGGTGCGCCCTATGGCGCGGACGAGAGCGTGACGGCACTCGCCGCGCTGCGTGCCTGGACCGTCGGCTCCGCCCACGCCACGGGCTACGGCGACCGCAAGGGCGTCCTGCGCCCCGGTCACCTGGCCGACTTCACCGTCCTGGAAGCCGACCCCACCCGCATCTCACCGGACCGCATCGGCGCGATCCGGATCCTGGCCACCTCCGTCGGCGGCACCGTCGCCCACGACCCGCTCGGCATGACTGCCTCCGTCTGAGGCACGCTCCCCGCTCCACCGTCCCCCGACCGCCCAGGCGGTCACCGTCCCCCGGGAGATTCCGTGAGCTCCAACAGTACGACGCCGCCAACAGGCCGCACCGTCGCCGGCACCGCCGACATCAAGCGCCTCCTGTCCGCCGCGTTCATCGGCACCGCCCTCGAGTGGTACGACTACTTCCTCTACGGCACCGCGGCCGCGCTCGTCTTCAACAAGCTGTTCTTCCCCTCGCTCGACGCCACGACGGCGACCATCGCCTCCTTCGTGACCTTCGCCGTCGGCTTCGCGGCCAGGCCCATCGGCGCCGCGGTCTTCGGCCACATCGGTGACCGCTACGGACGCAAGGCCGCGCTGATCATCACGGTCGTCATGATGGGTGTCGCCACCGGCTGCATCGGCCTCCTCCCGTCGTACGACACCATCGGCATCTGGGCCCCCGTGCTGCTCGCCGTACTCCGCTTCGTGCAGGGCATCTCGGTCGGCGGGGAGTGGAGCGGCGCGATGCTCCTGACCCTGGAACACACGCCGAAGGAGAAGCACGGCAGCTACTCGGCGGTTCCCCAACTCGGCTCACCGGTCGGCACGTTGCTCTCCAGTGGCGCCTTCGCCCTGGTCGGCCTGCTGCCCGACGACGCCTTTTACGCGTGGGGCTGGCGCATCCCGTTCCTCGCCGCCTTCGGCCTGCTCGTCTTCGCGCTCTACCTGCGCCTGCGCATCGAGGAGTCCCCGGTCTTCCGCGCCATGATCGAGGACGCCGAGAGGAACGGCCCCGCGCCCGCCCCCCTCGTCGAAGCCTTCCGCAGGACCTGGGGCCGCATGATCATCAGCGTCCTCGCGGCCTTCCTCGGCATCGGCGGCTTCTTCCTGCTGACCACCTTCATGATCTCGTACGGCACCGAACAGCTCGGCATCGCGAAGTCCGTGATGCTGAATGCCACGCTCCTTGCCGCCGTGGCAGAGATGGTCGTGATCTACATCGGCGGCCGGATCGCGGACCGCGTCGGCCCGTGGAAGGTATGCGCCGTCGGCGGCATGCTGTCCGTCCTGGTCGCCTTCCCGGTCTTCTGGCTCGTCGACACCGGACAGACCGCCCTCGTCATCCTCGGTGTGACGCTCGGCGTCGCCGTCATCTCCATCCCTTACGCCACCATCGGCGCCGTCGTCACGGGCCTGTTCCCGGAGACCTTCCGCTACAGCGCCGTTGCCATGTCGTACAACCTCTCGGGTGTCCTCGGCGGCTTCGTCCCGCTCGTCGCCGCCTGGCTGACCGGCGTCACCGACGGCGCGTCCTGGGGCGTCGCCCTCCTCCTCGTCCTCATCGCCGCCTGCACCGCGGCCGGCTCCTTCCTGGCAGGCCCGCTGCTCGGCAGCCGGTCCGCCACCACGCCCGAGAACACCTCCGCATCTCAGAAGGCCACCGCATGACCCAGCACCACACCGCCCGTCCCGGCGGCCAGGTCCTCATCGACCAGCTGTCCGCACACGGCGTCGCGACCGTCTACGGCGTGCCCGGCGAGAGCTACCTCGCCGCGCTCGACGCCCTGCACGACGCCCCTGTCCACATGGTCGTCTGCCGCCACGAAGGCGGCGCCGCCTACATGGCCGAGGCCCACGGCAAGCTCACCGGGCGCCCCGGAGTCTGCTTCACGACCCGTGGCCCCGGGGCCACCAACGCGCTGGTCGCCCTGCACACCGCGTATCAGGACGCTACGCCGATGGTCCTGTTCATCGGCCTGGTACCGCGCGGGCACACCGACCGCGCCTCCTTCCAGGAACTCGACCTGCGCGGCACGTTCGGCGCGAGCGCCAAGCTCGTCGAGACCATCGACGACGCCGCGCGCATCCCCGAGTACGTCGCCCGCGCGTTCGCCGTCGCGAGCAGCGGCCGGCCCGGACCCGTGGTCCTGGGGCTGCCGGAGGACATGCTCACGGACGTCGTACGGGTCGCCGACGCAACCCCGCTGCCCATCCCTGGCGGCGGCGTGACCCCGGCCGAACTCACCTCCCTGGAACGTCTGTTGACGTCCGCCGAACGACCCCTCCTTTTCCTCGGCGGCGGCCGCTGGACCTCGCACGCCCGCGCCGCCGTACGGGACTGGGCCGAGGCGTGGTCCCTGCCCGTGACGGTGGACTTCCGCTGCCAGGACCTCATCGACAACGAGTCCGAGGTGTACGTCGGCCCGCTCGGCTACGGACGCGACGACGCGCTCGCGCAGCGGGTGCGCGAGGCCGACCTGCTACTGGCACTCGGAACCGCACCGGGTGACGTCGCGACCGACGGGTTCACGCTGCTTCCCACCGACGGAACCGGACCCCGGCTCGTCCAGGTACTGCCCGAACCGCAACCGCCGGGCGCCCTGTACCCCGCCGAACTCACCCTGCTCGCCGCCCCCGAGGCATTCGCGGACGCGGTACGCACCCTGCGCCCCGGCTGCCCCCTGCCGTGGGCCGTGCGGACCAAGCAGGACAGGGCCGCCCATCTGGCGTTCCGCACCCCGGTCCCCGAGGAGGACCCGCTCGACCTCGCCACCGTCTTCGCCACCCTCGACGACCGGCTGCCCGAGGACGCCGTCATCACCTTCGGCGCCGGCAACCACGCCATCTGGGCGCAGCGCTTCCTCACGTACCACGACGGCACACGCCAACTCGCCCCCCGTAACGGGTCCATGGGATACGGCATACCCGCCGCCGTGGCCGCCGCGATCCACGATCCGGAGCGCCGGGTCGTCTCCGTCGCGGGCGACGGCTGCTTCCTGATGAACGGTCAGGAACTGGCCACCGCTGTGGCCGAGGGCGCCAAGCCGCTGATCATCGTGCTGAACAACGCCAAGTACGGCACCATTCGCCAGCACCAGGAGCAGGCCTACCCAGGGCGGGTCAGCGGCACAGGGCTCGGCAACCCCGACTTCGCCGCGTACGCCCGCGCCTTCGGCGCCCACGGCGAAACCGTCACTGTCACAGCCGAGTTCGGTCCCGCGCTCCAGCGGTCCCTCGACAGCGGCAAGGCCGCCCTCATCGAGCTGAAGGTGACCGGCGGGCGCCTGGCCCCCGGCGTCACTGTCGCCTCCCTGCGCAAGGAGACCTGCAATGTCTGATCTGACCCTGCACAACATCGTCGACGGCCGCAGTGCCGAGGTCGCGGACCGCATGGAGCTGACCGACCCCGCAACGGGTGAGGTCTACGGCACCGCGCCCCGCTCGTCCGCCGCGCACGTGCACGCGGCCGTGGCCGCCGCGCGCCGGGCCCTGCCCGTCTGGCGCCGCAGCACCCCGGCCCAGCGGCAGGAGGCACTCCTGCGCCTCGCCGACCTCGTGACCGCCCACGAGGACGAGCTGGTCGATGCGGAAGTGCGCAGCACCGGCAAGCCTCGCGAGACGACCCGCACCCTCGAAGTCGGCCGCGGCGCCGACCAGTTGCGCTTCTTCGCGGGCGCCGCCCGTGTCCTGGAGGGCGTCGCCGCGGGCGAGTATGCGCAGGGCCACACCTCGTACGTCCGCCGCGAGGCCGTGGGTGTCGTCGCCCAGGTCACGCCCTGGAACTATCCGCTGATGATGGCCGTATGGAAGCTCGGCCCCGCGCTCGCCGCGGGCAACACGGTGGTCCTCAAGCCGTCCGACACCACGCCCTGGTCGACCGTCCTGCTCGGCGAACTCGCCGCGCGCGTCTTCCCGCCGGGCGTCGTCAATGTCGTGTGCGGTGACCGGGACACCGGACGCGCGCTCGTCGCCCATCCGGACGTGGACATGGTGGCCATCACCGGCAGCACCCGGGCCGGCTCCGAGGTCATGGCCGAGGCCTCCCGCGAGGTCAAGAACGTCCACCTGGAGCTGGGCGGCAAGGCACCGGCAGTCGTCTTCGCCGACGTCGACCCTGTCCGCACGGCTCGCGCCCTCGCCGACGCCGCCTTCTTCAACGGCGGCCAGGACTGCACTGCCGTGACCCGGATCCTGGTCCAACGCCCGCTCTACAAAACCCTGTTGACGGCCCTCGTCGATGCCGCCCGCGACACCCGGACAGGCTCACCGGACGAGGACGCCTTCTACGGTCCTCTCAACAGCGCCGCCCACGCCGCCCGCGTCGAGTCCGTCATCGCGACGCTCCCGGAGCACGCCCACGTAGAGACTGGGGGCCGGCGCGTCGACCGCCCCGGCCACTTCTTCCCGCCCACCGTCATCTCCGGTGTCCGCCAGGACGACGACGTGGTGCAGGGCGAGATCTTCGGCCCCGTCGTCACCGTCCAGCCCTTCGACACCGAGGAGGAGGCCGTCGCCCTGGCCAACGGCGTCGACTTCGGCCTGGCGTCCAGCGTATGGACCGCCGATCTGGGGCGCGCCATGCGGCTGAGCGCCGAACTCGACTTCGGCTGCGTCTGGCTCAACTGCCACCAGGTGGTTCTCGCCGAGATGCCCCACGGCGGATACAAGCAGTCGGGCATCGGCAGCGACCTGAGCCGCTACGGCTTCGACGACTACACGCGGATCAAGCACGTCATGGCTGCGCACGTCACGCCCTGACACTCCGCGAATGACGTGCGCTCGGCCCGGCTATTTGATCAGTGCGTTGGCCACGACGACGATCAGGCCGAGCAGTGCGTCGCCCACGCCGAGGTACAGCGACCGGGCCCACGACCGGCCGCTGACGCGGGCCGCCGTCAGGCCCCAGGCGAAGAGCAGGGCAACATTGAAGCCGAGGGCGACGTACTCGATGCCCGAGTAGTTCCACCAGCCGAGGCCCGCGCCGAAGAGCATCACGAGCGTCGGCAGGGTGGCGAGGAGCAGCGGCCACTCCTCGGCGAGCGCCCGCACCGCCGTGAACGCCCCGTGGTGGGTCTCGTCCGCGCGCCGGGCGATGAGGTGCGCGTATCCGTGGGCGAGGGCCGAGGCGACCGCGGTGATCAGGAGCCACTTGGCGTCGTACAGGCGGTCCGCACGTGACGAGCGCCCGTACTGGGCGAGCGCGGCGACCATGGAACTGGCGAGTACGGCTCCGTAGACGCCGCCGAACAGCACGTTGGGCCGGGCGGCGCCACGGCTGAGGGTGCGGCCGCTGCGGCGCAGGGTCTGGCGGGTGTTCATGACGGGATCCTCGGGTGGCGTCCGGGGGCGCTGTGGGCGGGTGACGGGGTCGGTGGGAGGGAGCTGCCGGCCAGGGGGGAGTGGTCGGCTGTCCGGCCACTCTCGCCCGCGGCCGGGCAGTGAGCCGTGGCCGACACGCGTGGGTTTTCCGGTTTCGCCTGTGCTTCGAAGCCGCTGAACGGAGACGCGCGTCATTGAAGTTGAGTCCGGGTTCAGGTACGTTGCGCATGCTTCCCGAACCTGCGACCAGGAGGCTGTCTCTTGAGCACCCCAATCAGCGCCGTCCTCTTCGACTTCGGGGGAGTGCTGACCACCAGCGTGTACGAGGCGTTCGAGGCCCTCGGCCGGGCACTCGGCGTCGATCCACGGCTTCCGCTCCGCCTGCTCGCGAAGGACGAACGCGTCGGCGCCCTTCTCGTCGACCACGAAGAAGGCCGGATCGGCCAGCGTGAGTTCGAGGACGGCTTCGCCGAGCGGCTGCGCGCACACGGAGCCGACGCCCAGGGGCCCGGACTCCTGTCCCTGATGCAGACCGAACTGCGCCCCGACCGGGCGATGCTCGACCTGGTCACCGAAGTGCGGAACGCGGGACACCGCGTGGGCCTTCTCTCGAACTCTCTGGGCGACGACTGCTACGCGGGCTTCGACCTGGAGTCCATGTTCGACGCCGTGGTGATCTCCGGCGAGATCGGCGTACGCAAGCCGTCCCGGCGCGCGTACGCCATCGCGTGCGAGCGTCTTGGCACCGAGCCTGCCGAGACCGTCATGGTCGACGACCTCGAACACAACATCGTCGCGGCACGACGCGCCGGCCTCGCCGGCATCGTCCACCGCGAAGCGACCGCGACCGCCCAGGAGCTGAGGTCGCTGCTGCGCCTCGGCGCGGCGGCGGAAGCGACACAGGCAATACGGTCGGACGCGCAGTCCGACGCCGGGTCCCGCTAGGCCTTGTCGCGCCGGTACCCCGAAATCCATCCTCCCCCCGTAAGGAGCACCACGTGTTCGAGCTGACCGACAGGGCCAAGGAGTACCAGGAGAAGCTGCTCGCCTTCATGGACGAGCGGATCTACCCGGCGGAGCCGGTCTACGAGGCGCAGATGGCGGAGTCGGGCGATCCGCACTTCCACCCGCCGATCCTCGAAGACCTCAAGGCGGACGCCAAGGAGCGCGGCCTGTGGAACCTCTTCCACCCGCACCCCGAGTGGGGCCCCGGCCTCACCAACCTCGAGTACGCCCCGCTCGCCGAAATCATGGGCCGCAGCGCGCACTTGGCCCCCGAGGCCACCAACTGCAACGCGCCGGACACCGGCAACATGGAGGTGCTCACCCTCTTCGGCACCGACGAGCACAAGGAGAAGTGGCTCAAGCCGCTCCTCGACGGCGAGATAGCCTCCGCCTTCGCGATGACCGAGCCCGCCGTGGCGAGCTCCGACGCCACCAACATCCAGCTCCGGATGGAACGTGACGGCGACGACTACGTCCTCAACGGACGCAAGTGGTGGACCTCCAACGCCCTGCACAAGAACTGCAAGGTGCTCATCGTGATGGGCAAGACGGAGCCGGAGGCCGCGACGCACCGTCAGCAGAGCATGATGGTCGTGCCGATCGACACCCCCGGCGTCACGGTCCTGCGCAACCTCCCGGTCTTCGGATACAAGGACCGCGAAGGGCACGCCGAGGTCGTCTTCGAGAACGTCCGGGTGCCGGTGACCGCGCTGCTCGCCGGGGAGGGCGACGGCTTCATGATCAGCCAGGCGCGGCTCGGCCCCGGCCGCATCCACCACTGCATGCGCGCGGTCGGCATGGCCGAGCGTGCCCTCGACCTGATGATCGACCGGGCCCAGGCGCGCACGACCTTCGGTGAGCCCGTCGCGAACCGCGCCAACGTCCAGGACTGGATCGCCGAGTCCCGTATCGAGATCGACATGGTCCGGCTGCTCACCCTCAAGGCCGCCCACCTCATGGACACCGTGGGCAACCGGCACGCGCGCACCGAGATCGCCGCGATCAAGGTGGCCGCACCCGAGGTCGCCCTGAAGGTCGTCGACCGGGCCATCCAGGTGCACGGCGGGGGCGGCGTCTCCGACGACTTCCCGCTCGCCAGCATGTACGCGCACCTGCGCACCCTGCGCCTCGCCGACGGCCCCGACGAGGTCCACAAGCGCACCATCGCGATGCGGGAACTGCGCCGCCGGGAACCGCAGTGGGGCCGCACCCGCTGATCGCGCGGCACGGTGCGGGGCCCTGCCGGGCCGAAGGAGGACGGAGGCGATCTGCGCACGCGGGTGTGCGAAGATCGCCTCGCTCCCGTACCGGCGGGCACCACGGGTGGGCACGCGGGTGTGCGCGGCCGGGCGAGCCCAGCCAGGTGTGCGGCGCCGGCGAGCACTCCCGTGAGCAGCACGAGCCAGCACACAGGAAGGCCCCACGACATGACCACTCGTGGCCACGCGCCCGACGGGGAGGACATCCCCTCGCTCGCGGACACCTCGGCCCTGCGTGAACCCCCTACCACCGCGCGCGGCGCCCGCACCCGCGCCGCGCTCGTGGCCGCGGCCCGCGTCGTGTTCGAGCGGGACGGCTATCTGGACTCGCGTCTCACCGACATCACCGCCGAGGCCGCCTGCTCGACCGGCACCTTCTACACCTACTTCGCCGGCAAGGAGGAGATCTTCCAGGCGGTGCTCGAAGTCGCCCAGGACGACATGCTGCACCCGGGGATGCCTCGCCTCGACCCCGAGGACAGCTCGCCCGTCGGCGTGATCGAGGCCAGCAACCGGGCCTACTTCGAGGCGTACAAGCGCAACGCGAAGCTCATGCTGATCCTCGATCAGGTCGCGGCCGGCGACCCCGGGTTCCGGGAGGTGCGCCGGCGCCGGAACCGCGCGTTCGCCGACCGCAACGCGCGCGCCATCAAGGACCTCCAGGACCGCGGGCTCGCGGACCGTGACCTCGACCCCCTCATGGCGGCGCGGGCGCTCTCGGGCATGGTGAGCCGCATGGCCTACTACGCGTACGGGCTCGGTGAGGACGACACGCTCGACGAGCTGGTCGAGACGTCCACCACGCTCTGGGCCAACGCCCTCAAGCTCGACAGGAACGCCAGGTAGGAGGAGTTCCGGCGGCTCAAGAGGTAATCGCCGCACGCCCCTTGACCGAACGGCACCCGCTCCCGGAGTGTGTGGTGGCTGAGCCGCCCTTACTCCACGGAGGCATGTGTGACACGTCCGAGAAGTCGTAGAGCCCGTAGCGCGGTGGCCGCCGCGCTGGCGGCCGGGTTGTTGATGGGGGCGTCGGCGGTGGCCTCAGCCGCTCCGACAACGTTGTCAGCAGTCAGGACAACGTTGTCCACGTCAGCCAACTCCCTTGCCGCCGCCGCGAAGCCGTCCTTGGTGGACGATCCCGCCGCCTACGTGGACCCGCTCATCGGCACGGGCCGCGGCGGCGAGAGCGTCGGTGAGATCAACAACTTCCCCGGCCCCTCCGCCCCGTTCGGCATGATGCAGTTCTCGCCGGACACGGCAGGCTCGTACGCCGGTTACCAGTACCACAGCGACAAGATCCGCGGCTTCAGCCTCGATCACGCCTCGGTCGGCTGCACCGCCTTCGGCGACGTGCCGATCCTGCCCGTGACCGGAGACGTCGGATCGGCTCCGTGGGACCGGACCGAGTCCTTCTCGCACGACGACGAGAAGGCCGAACCCGGCTACTACGCGGTCACGTTGTCGGACTCGAAGGTGCGGGCCGAACTGGCCGCCACCACACGTACGGGACTGGCGCAGTTCACGTTCCCCGAAGGGGCGGACGCGGCCCAGGTGCTGGTCAAGGGCGGCGCCAGCCTCTCCGGCAACAAGCGCGCCGACCTGCGCGTCGTCGGCGACCGGCAGGTCACCGGGTCCGCGACGACCGGCAACTTCTGCGGCAAGGGCAACGAGTACACGGTCCACTACGCGATCACCTTCGACCGTCCCTTCACCGCCCACGGCACCTGGGACGGCAAGACCGTCTCCAAGGACACCGACTCGGTCGACGCCCCCAAGGCGGGCGCCTACCTCACCTTCGGGACGGCCGACTCGCGCACGGTGCGGGCCAAGGTCTCCATGTCGTACGTGTCCGTGGACGGCGCCGAGGCCAACATGGCGGCCGAGGTGCCCGGCTGGAGCCTGGACGCCCTGCACCAGCAGACCCGCGACCAGTGGGCCGACACCCTCGGCAAGATCCGCGTCGCCGGGCGCGACACCGGTGAACTGAAGACGTTCTACACCGCGCTGTACCACTCGCTGATGCACCCGAACACCTTCAACGACACCGACGGACGCTACATCGGCTTCGACGACAAGGTGCGCACGCTGCCCGCGGGGCACAACCAGTACGCCAACTTCTCCGACTGGGACACCTACCGCTCGCTGGCACCCCTCCAGGCGATGCTGTGGCCGAAGCAGGCCAGTGACATGGCGCAGTCGCTCGTCAACGACGCCGAACAGGGTGGCTGGTGGCCGCGCTGGCCCCTGGCCAACGACTACACCGGCCAGATGACGGGCGACAACTCCGTCCCCCTCATCGCCAACCTGTACGCCTTCGGTGCCCGCGACTTCGACCTCAAGAAGGCGCTGAAGTACCTGGTCAAGGGCGCCACTTCGGTGGACGACACCCCGGGTGCGTACAAGGAGCGGCCCGGGATCGGCGAGTACGTCGAGCGCGGCTACATGCCCAACAACGACGCCTCGCGCGGCGACCACCAGCGCGTGGGCGGCTCGGTCACCCTGGAGTGGGCGATCGACGACTTCGCCATCGCGCAGCTCGCGAAGGCCGCGGGCGACAAGGACACCGCCGCCACCTTCACCCGCAGGGGCCAGAACTGGCAGAACATCCTCAACCCCGCCACCGGCTACCTCCAGCCGCGCGGCGAGGACGGCCGCTTCCCGGACGGCCCGGCCTACCAGCCGCCGCCCCCGGGCAAGTTCGGCCAGGACGGCTTCGACGAGGGCAACGCGGCACAGTACAACTGGCTCGTCCCGCAGAACACCGAGGGTCTGATCGCGGCCATGGGCGGGCGCGACGCCGCCGCCGACCGCCTGGACACCTTCTTCACCAAGCTGAACGCGGGTCCGAACGAGCCGTACATGTGGGCCGGCAACGAGGTCGACTTCGGTGTGCCGTGGGTGTACAACCACCTGGGCATGCCGTGGAAGACGCAGAAGGCCGTGCGGGACGTCGCCACCACCTTGTTCAGCCCGACTCCCGACGGCGAGCCCGGCAACGACGACCTCGGAGCCCAGTCCTCCTGGTACGTGTGGGCCGCGCTCGGCCTGTATCCGTCGACACCCGGCACCCCGGATCTCGCCGTGCACAGCCCGCTCTTCGAGCGCGCCGTCCTCGATCTTCCCGGCAAGGGACGGGATCTCGACATCCACGCTCCGCAGGCGTCCGCCGACACGCCGTACGTGCACGGGCTCGCGCTCGACGGCCGCACCTGGGAGCGCACCTATCTCCCGCAGGCCGCGGTGAAGGACGGGGCGCGCCTCGACTTCACGCTGTCGAACACCCCGGACAAGACCTGGGCGACGTCCGCCAAGGCCGCGCCGCCCTCCTACCGTTCGGGCGAGCGTTCCTTCCTCGCGAGCGCGACACCCAACGCGGCGTCGGCCGTCCCCGGCGGCGACGCCGCGAAGGTCGCCGTCCACGGTCAGCGTCTGGCCGGGCACGACAAGGCGCTGACCGTCACCGCGAAGGCCCCCGAAGGGCTGACCGTCTCGCCCGAGGGCGGGCGGCTCGGCCTCGACGCGAAGACCGGCGCGGGCGAGCTCGCCCTGTCCGTGAAGGCCGCCGCCGGCACGGCCGAGGGCTACTACGAGATCCCCCTGACGGTCCGCGGGCAGGCGGCCGGGGACAAGCCCGTCCAGCTCTCCGTGTTCGTGCTCGTCGCCCCCGAGGGCGGCCTCGCCGCCGGGTACGACAACACCGGTTCCTCCGACGACGCCGACCGAGGTCAGGGCGACTACGACGGCGACGGCAACACCTACTCCCGTCAGGGCCTTGCGGCCGCCGGTCTCAAGGGCGGCACGCGCGTCGAGGTGGCGGGCACGTCCTTCGTGTGGCCTGCCGCGCCCCAAGGGCGCCCCGACAACGTCGTCGCCGCGGGTCAGCGCATCGACCTGGCGGACCGGGCCGAGGACGCAGGGAAACTGCTGTTCGTGGGCTCGGCGACGCACAGCGATCAGCGGGGCAGCGCCACCGTGACCTTCACCGACGGGTCGACCGCCACCGCGGATCTGTCCTTCGGTGACTGGACCCTGCCGGGCGGCGGGACGGAACCCGTCTTCGGCAACACGACCGTGGCCCGCACCGAGCACCGCAACCAGTCAGGAGGCACCGGGCCCGCAGCGTACGTCTTCGCCACCAAGCCCTTCGACGTACCGGAGGGGAAGCACATCAAGAGCGTGACGCTGCCGGACAACGCCAACCTGCACGTCTTCGCGGTAGGCCTCGGCTGAGGTCACCCGGTCTGATCGAGTGCCCGCCTCAAGGGGCGGGCACTCGAACGCGGTCGCCGTGTCGATTCGTCCGTGCCGCCGTGCGTCAACTACCGTCTCACCGCGCTCGGGCGCTCGCCCGAGCAGGCGCCGGCCATGCTCCGCGCGGGCCATCGAGAGACGGGAATGCCGCCGATGAGCTCGGGGTTCGACGGGCAGACGACGAGCGGCGAGGACCTGCGTACGCCGCTGCGCGATTTTCTGCGCACCGAGACCGGCAGCGCCTCCGTGCTGCTCGTCGCGACGGTCGCGGCACTGGCCTGGGTGAACATCGGCCCCGGCACGTACGAGGAGTTCTGGGGGACGCACCTCTCCGTGCGGGTCGGTTCCGCCGGAGTGTCGCTGGAACTGCGGGAGTGGGTCAACAGCGGCCTGATGACGATGTTCTTCTTCGTCGTCGGCCTGGAGGCGCGGCGCGAGTTCGACATGGGCGAGCTCCGTGAACGCCGGCGCGTCACGCTGCCCCTCATCGCGGGACTCAGCGGCATGGCCGTCCCCGTCGCCCTCTACCTGGCCATCAATGCGGGACAGGGCACGGCCCACGGCTGGGGCGCGGCGATGTCGACCGACACCGCCTTCGCCCTCGGCATGCTGGCCCTGCTCGGCAACCGGCTGCCCGACGGGCTGCGCATCTTCATCCTGACCGTGGCCGTCGTCGACGACTTCGTGGCGCTGATCATCATCGCCGTCGCCTACAGCGGCGACATCGACGTCCCCGCCCTGCTGGTCGCACTCGGCCTGTTCGGCGTGATCCTGCTGGTCGGGGCCACCGGCACCCGGCGCGGCTGGCTGTACGCGCTCCTGGCCGTCGCGACCTGGGTGGCGCTGCTGGAGTCGGGGGTGGACCCCGTCGTGACCGGTCTCGCCATGGGGCTGCTGACCTCCGCGTACCCCGCGAGCCGTACCGCTCTGGAGCGGGCGAGCGGACTGTTCCGGCTCTTCCGCGAGCAGCCGACGCCCGATCTGGAGCGGTCGGTCCGCATCGGTCTCGCGTCGGCGCTCTCCCCCAACGAGCGGCTGCAGCGCCTCTACCACCCGTGGACCAGCTATGTGATCGTGCCGGTGTTCGCCCTCGCCAACGCGGGCATCGAGATCAGCGGCGGTGAACTGGCCCGCGCGTTCACCTCGCCGATCACCCTGGGCATCCTCATCGGCTACGTCCTGGGCAAGCCGCTCGGCATCGTCGGCGCCTCCTGGCTGACGACCCGGCTCAGCCGCGGCCGGCTGCGCCCGCCCGTCGGCTGGGGCGCCACCGCGGCCGGAGGCGCCATCGCGGGCGTCGGGTTCACGGTGGCCCTGCTGATCGCCACCCTCGCCTTCGACGGCGACCAGCTGGCCGAGGCGAAGATCGGCATCCTCAGCGCGGTGACCGGCGCGTTCCTGATGACCTGGCTGGTCTCCTGGATCATCGCGATCCTGCCCCGCCCCGCCCGGATGAGGGCCCTCCTCGGAACGGCCGAGGGAGTCATCGACCTGGCCGTGCCGGTCGACCCGGACCGCGACCATGTGCGCGGACCACTCGACGCGCCCGTGACGGTCGTCGAGTACGGCGACTTCGAGTGCCCCTACTGCGGACAGGCCGAACCCGTCGTGCGCGAACTGCTCGCCGGCTTCGGGGACATCCGCTACGTGTGGCGGCACCTGCCCCTCAACGACGTGCACCCGCAGGCCCAGCTCGCCGCGGAGGCGGCCGAAGCGGCGGGGGAGCAGGGGGCGTACTGGGAGATGCACGATCTGCTGTTCACCCACCAGGACGCCCTGCGGGCCGTCGACCTCCTGAAGTACGCGGGGGAACTCGGCCTGGACACCGACCGGTTCCACAAGGACCTGCGGGCGCACGCCGGCGTCGGGCGGGTCGCCGAGGACGTCGAGTCGGCCGACCTCAGCCAGGTCTCGGGAACACCCACGTTCTTCGTCAACGGACAGCGCCACCACGGGGCGTACGACATCGAAGGGCTGTCGGCCTCGGTGCGCGCGGCCAAGGAGCGGGCGGTGCTGGCCGGCAGACGCCGGCCTCGGCGTCAGTAGTTCCAGGGACGCTTCTCGCCGGGCCGGATCTCGGCCGCGATGTCGTCGCCGAGCCGTGCGACGGCTGTGCGCCCCTCGATCTCCGTCAGCCAGTGGTGCGGGAGGTGCACGTCGCCGTGCAGCGCGCCGAGGATGTTGCCGCACAGGGAGCCCGTGGAGTCGCTGTCACCCGAGTGGTTGACCGAGAGCAGGAACGCGGCCTCGATCGGTGTGCGCGGCGGCTTCGGGTTGCACACAGTGCCCTCCTTGCCGACGTAGAAGGTCTGCGGACGGGTGCGGGCCATCGCCGCGTACACCCCGATGGCGAGGGCCTCCTCCGCGACCCATCCGGCGCCGAGCGTCTCGACCCTCTCGGGGGTCGCCTCGCCCTCCTCCTCGGCGAGCGCGACGGCCCGGCTCAGCGCGGCCGTGGTCTCCTCGTGGCCCGGGTAACCACCGAGAAGACGTAGGGTGCGCAGCACCGCGCCCTCCAGCGACTCGCCGTCCACGAGGTGGCTGACGAGGGCGGCGAACGCACCGGCGGCGAGATAGCCGGTGGGGTGGCCGTGTGTGATCTGGGCGCACTGGGCGGCGAGTTCGAAGGAGCGGCCGGCGCCGAGGCCCGTCAGTCCGAAGGGCGCGGAGCGCATGACGGCGCCGCAGCCCTTGGAGTTGGGGTTCACCGGCCCCGGCTCGCCGGTGGGCGTCCCGTAGGGGTCGGGGGTGAATCCCGCTTCGACGCCGCTCAGGCAGGCGTTGCCGGGCGCCCGGCGCGCGTACAGCCAGGGCTCGTGCCGCAGCCACCCGATGCGGTGGCGCAGGTCCTCTTCGGGCAGCGGCCCGGGATGGTTCTGCGTCTCCAGCCACCGCAGGTACGCGTCGTGCACGATGGCCGCCTCCGCGCCGCCGATGCCCCGGTCCCGGCTGCGGCAGTACCCCCGCAGATGCCCCTCGGCGGTGAACAGGGTCATCTGGGTGTCGTCGCTGACCCGGCCCCTCACGCCGTCGGCGTCGGGCACCAGGCCGGTGACTCCGGCAGCGCCGTGCGTGGCACGGATCGTGTCGAGGGAGAGGAACTCCACGGGATACCCGAGCGCGTCACCGAGCGCGCCGCCGAGGAGACATCCGCGTACGCGGCTGCGGTGGACGGCGAGGTCGGCCCAGGATCGGCTGTGCACGGTGAACTCCATGGTCGTCGGTCAGAAGGCGGCGCACCCCATGATCGCCGCAGCGCGTCCCGGGAGAACGGGCGGTCCGTCAGTGCGCGGAGGGGGACGGGGCGCTCGTCGGCGGGGTCGCGGCGCTGTCGTCGGGGGCGAACCACGCCATGCCGATCAGGAGGGACGCGACGAAGAGAGCGGCCGCGGCGATGGTCCCGATGACTCTCGGTCTGCGTCTCGCCGCGTCCATGACGCCGCCGCTCCGGGGGCGCCCCGCCCCGCGGTGCGCCGCCCGGCCGGACGACGGCAGCTGGTAGGTCGTGGACGTGGTCCGGATCTCCGGGGCGGCGCGCAGGTGCGGAGCGGGCGTCGCGGCAGGGGCCACCGGCACCGGCTCCGGGAGAGGTTCGGGGCGGCCCTGCCAGGCACCCGAGCGGAACCAGTCCGCGACCTCCTGGGCCGTCGGCCGGTCCTCCGGCTGCTTGGCCAGCAGGCCGAGCAGATAGTTCTCGAACGACGGAGGCAGCTGGATACCGAGCCGGCCCGGGGCCACCGGAGCCGCGTCCACGTGCTGGTAGAGCAGCCCTGTCGCGGTGTCGGCCTGGAACGGCGGGTTCCCGGTGAGGAGTTGATAGAGCACGCAGCCGAGCGAGTACACGTCGGACGCCGGGCCCGCGTTCTTGCCGAGGGCACGCTCGGGCGCCAGATACAGGCCGGTGCCGACGATCTGCCCGGTGGTGGTGAGCCCGGCGGCGGGATCGTCGAGGAAGCGGGCGATGCCGAAGTCACCCAGCTTGACCGTGCCGTCGGGGGTGCGCAGCAGATTGCCCGGCTTGATGTCCCGGTGCACCACGCCCTGGCGGTGGGCCGCCGCGAGACCGCCGGCCGCGCCGGCCGCGATGTCCGCCACCCGCTCCGGCGTCAGCCGCGCGCCACCCGCGGTCTCGTGGGCCAGGCTGCCGCCCTCGACGAGTTCCATGACGAGATAGAAACGGTGCTCCCAGGAACCGAAGTCGTAGACACCCACCACGTGCGGATGGCTGAGCGACGCCGAGGTCTGCGCCTCCATACGGAACCTGGCCGCCGCCGACGGATCCGAGTCCTGGGCGATGAGCAGCTTCACGGCCACGGGACGGCCGAGCATCTCGTCGGTCGCCTGCCACACCTCACCCATGCCGCCGCGGCCTATCGTCTTGTGCAACCGGTACCGATCCGCCAGCAACACCTTGCGCACCACCCTTGGAAGACTGCCCCGTCAATTTGGTTGCCACGGAACGTACTTCGCCCCGCGCGAGTGCGAGGACGAGCGGGAGGGGTGTGGCGGGAACAAGGATAAGGCGCGCGGAGAGCCGATGATCACACTTGGCCGGACGGCACGCTCGGAAGGCGCGAGGCGGTGATCACACCGAGCCGGACACCTCCTAGGAGTCCGCGGCGCGGGTGCGGGCCAGGGGGCCGTGCCGCAGGAGTTCCGCCAGGCCCTGGCGGGTGGCGGCCACCACCACGCGGTCCTCGGAACTCAGCACGTACCCGGGGTGAAGGTCCCAGACGAGGCCGGTGGGGCGGTCGGGGTCGTCGTCGGCGGGGGACGCGGCCAGATCGGGGCGGCGCTCGCCGGGCGCCGTGGCGTCGAGCGCGATCACCCGCCAGGAACCGGCCCGGAACGAGTCGGCGACGGTCCGGCCGTCGAGCCGCGGATGCCCCGCGACATCGAGGGCGGCGAAGAGCAGGACACTGCGCTCGACGGGGATGGCGCCGAGGATCTGGCGGCCCATCATGGCGCCGGCGAAGGCGGGCGCGGCGAGAGTGGAGACGCTTCGGCTGCGGGTCAGAGCCAGGGGGTGCGCCGAGCGGAGCGTGCGGTAGACGGCCGTCGCGAACGCGTCGTCGAACAGGCGCAGCGCCACCCGCAGGTCGGGCTTGACCGACCGCGCGTGCAGCGCGGCCTCGAGGTTGGTGATGTCGCTGCTGGTGAGGGCGAGCAGGGCGTGGGCCCGGTGCACCTTGGCGGCTTCCAGGACACCTTCCTGCGTGACATCGCCGATGACGGTGGGTACCCGCAGGCGGCGGGCGAGGGCGACGCCGCGCGCCTCGGGGTCCTCCTCCACACAGACGACGGGGATGCCGAGTTCACGCAGGCGGGACAGGACCCGGGTGCCGATCTTGCCGAGGCCGAGGAGCACGACGTGGCCGGACAGACCGCGGGGCGGCCGGCGCAGCGCCGACGCCGTACGGAAGGTGCCGAGGGCTTCGAGGACGGCCGCGAGGAGCACGGGCAGGAGGAGCAGTCCGGCGAGCCCCGTGAGGAGTTGGAGGAGCTGGCGGGCGAGCGGCTCCCCGATCGCGGGGTCGTCGATGGCGAACAGGTCGAGGAGAGTGAGGTATCCGGCGTGCAGCGGATGGTCGCCGGTGGTCGCCCAGGAGGCGACGGCCAGGCCGAGGACGCTCGAGACGAGACCGGCGAGGGACCAGCGCAGCCGGCGCGAGAACAGCGAGCCGAGAGGCATACGGCGGCTGGTCGCACGGCCGTTGGGCGCGGCGACGGCGGGGGAGACGGCTTCCAGGACCACGGTGCCGCGCCCGGTGGCCGCGGCGACCGTGCGTTCGTCGGGCAGCAGCAGCGGCCCTTCCGCGCCGCCCATGTCCGAACCCTCGGCGCCCGCCGGGTCGTTCGCGGTCGCGGACAGCAGAGCGAGGGTGCACAGGCCAGGGTCGGCGACCTCGCCCCGGCCCGGCGGGGTGCGGTCCACGGCGCGCAGCAGGAGCCCGTCGGCCTGGACGACCTTGCTGGTACCGGCGACGGCGGTGGCCGCGAGTGCGGGAGCGGCGGTGTCGGCGTCGGACAGGACCGTCGTGGTGGTGTCCAGCGCCTCGGGGTCGACGCCGGGTGCGGAGAGCGCGGCGGCCTGGTCGAGGAGGTGTTCCAGGTGCTGGCCGAGCTTGCGGTTGTAGAGCCGGATGACCAGGCGCAGCTGGGGGTTGAGACGGCGGGCGGCCAGGGCGGCCCGGATGTTCGTCTCGTCATCGCCGTGTACGAGGGCCAGCGCGGCGGCGTCGGCGACGCCCGCCTCGGCCAGCGCCTGCTCGTCCAGTTCGGGTGCCTCCAGGACGCGCGGCGTCGGGACGCTGTCGTCGGCCACGGCGGACACCGTACGGTTCACGACCGCTTGCATCCGCGAGAGCAGGGCTGCCGCGCGCGCCCGTCCGGCCGGCCCTGATCCCTGTCTCGTGACGCGGACCGAGGGCACGACGACGGTGACCCGCTCGCCGTAGACGGCGCGCAGTTCGGCGGCGAGCCGCTCGGCGAGCGCGTCACCACCGCACACGATCATGTGGCCGGACGGTGGGGCCTGTTGAGGCTGGCGGGGCAGGGTGGTCATGGCAACAGTCAAGTGGACGGCAGGGTGTGAGCGCACGTCGGGCCCTGAATGTGTGCAGGTGGGCGTGTTGCGTCCACCCTGTGGGCCCTAGTCCCGTCGCCCGGCGTCGGACCGGTCGCCCGGCAGGCGCCACCCGTGGTCGACCGGGCCGATGCCCGACCCCAGCGCGAACCCGGCGGCGATCGCCCCCGTGACGTACTCCTTCGCCCGGCGGACCGACTCCGGCACGGGCAGGCCGTGGGCGAGACCCACGGCGACGGCCGACGCCAGGGTGCAACCCGTGCCGTGCGTATGCCGGTTGTCGTGGCGGGGAGCGCGCAGCCAGTGCTCCTGCGTGCCGTCGGTGAGCAGGTCAACGGCCGCCCCCGGCAGATGGCCGCCCTTGACCAGCACCCAGCGCGGTCCGAACGACAGCAGCCGCGCCGCGGCCCGGCGCATGCCGTCGTCGTCCGTGACGGTGAGACCGGTCAGCTGCGCCACCTCGTCCAGGTTCGGCGTGGCCACCGTCGCGACCGGCAGCAGCTTCGTGCGTACCGCGTCCAGTGCGTCCTCGGCGAGCAGCGCATCGCCGTGCTTGGACACGCTCACCGGGTCCACGACCACCGGGGCGTCCGTACCGGCGAGCAGTTCGGCCACCGCCTCCACCAGCACCGGCGACGAGAGCATCCCGGTCTTGACCGCCTGGACGCCGATGTCGTCCACGACGCTGCGGTACTGCGTGCGCACCGCGTCGACGGGGAGTTCCCACGCGCCCTGGACCCCGAGGGAGTTCTGCGCGGTGACGGCCGTCACGACGCTCATGCCGTGGGCGCCGAGCGCCAGCATCGTCTTGAGGTCGGCCTGGATCCCGGCGCCGCCGCCCGAGTCCGAACCGGCGACGGTCAGGACGCGGGGCGGCGCGACGCGTCCGCTGCTCACGGGCACGGTCATGTGCGGGCCTCCTCGTAGGGTGCGGTGGGGGCGACGGCGGTCGGGCAGCGCAGTCTCAGGGGCGCGTACACGACGAGCGCGGCGACGAAGGCCACGTAGTAAGCGAGGTCGGCGCCGTGCAGGGCCTTCGCGACCGGGCCCACGTACAGGCCGCTGTCCATGAACGGGACCGCCGCGGCGAAGGCGGCGACGAAAGCGAGGAGTCCGGGCCACCAGGGCTGCGGCCGGGCGGACTCGGTGGCCAGGTCGACCGGCGCGCCGCCCCGGGCCCTGGCACGGGCGAACCAGTCGACGGCCACGACCGCGACGAAGCCGGGGATCCAGTAGCCGACGAACAGCAGCACGTTCTGGAAGCGGGCCGCGGTGTCGGCGGCGTGCATCCACAGCACCAGTGGGAAGCCGAGCACCGCGGCGAGCGCCGCCGCGAGCGGCCGCGGGATCCGGACGCCGATGGTCTGCAGGGCCAGCGAGCCGCTGTAGTCGTTCATGGCGTTGCTGCACAGGGCCGCCAGCGCCACGGCGAGCAGCCCGAAGGAACCGAGAACGCCGCCGCCGAGCAGCTCGTCGACACCGCGCGCGGTCTGGTCGGTGAAGACGGAGGCGCCCCACAGCCCCAGCGCCTGGACGGCGACGAAGGAGACGGTGACGCCGAGGAGTGTGAACCAGAACATGCGCTTACGGGAGGTGGCCGCCGGAAGGTAGCGGCTGAAGTCGCTTGCGTACGGGGCCCAGGACAGGGACAGGCTGAGCGCGATCGTGCTGGTCAGGACGAACGCGCCGGCCTGGTCGGCGCCGTGCGCGGCCCCGTTGGTGACCGGATGGACACCGTCGAGAAGCTTGACGGCGAGGACCGCGAAGGCGGCGGCCAGGACGAAGGTCATCAGCTTCTGCAGCCGGTGGACGGCCTCGTAGCCGAGCACGCCGAGCGCGCCCTGCGCCAGCATCATCACGAGCACGCCGACCCAGAACGGCCAGCCGCACAGCCGGGCGAGCGCGTCGCCGCCGAACAGGCCGATCAGCGCGTCCCAGGCGACCGACGACAGCCACTGCAGGACGCCGGGCACCGCGACGGCCCGGCCGAACGCGAGCCGCGCCAGCGGGAGCTGCCCCGCGCCGGTCGCGCTGCCCCACGTACCGAGATACGCGGTGGGCACGGCGCCGACGAGGGTGCCGAGGACGACGGCGGCCAGCGCGGTGGCGAAGTCCAGGCCGAGTGCGATACCGACGGTGCCGGTGAAGACGCCGGTCATGGTCAGGTTCGGGGCGAACCACACGGTGAACAGGCGCCCGGCGCCGCCGTAGCGGTGGGTCTCGGGGACCGGCGCGATTCCGCGCGCCTCGACCCGCAGGTCACCGGGCGCCGCGGGCATCCGCCCGTCGAAGACGGAGCGTGGTCCGGTGGTCCCGGTGCTGCTCGGGGCATGGGGCAACGACATTGGCTGACATCCCTCCGCCAGTGCTAACTGGTTCAGGTTCGACGGGTGTGATCTCAGCCCTCGTTCGGGGCACCCCGTGTCCGGTACGTCGGCAAGAGTAGCTTCCCTGTCGCGGGAGGCAAGCTGGGGGCGTGGCTCAGAAGTGCGTGGCGATGCCGAACGCGGCCCGGAGAAGCGCCATGTCGTGAAGGTCCTGTTCGCGTGGTTCGTACCCTTGGTGGAAATCGGCCTGCCGCTGGGCCGACAGGCACGGCACGGTGACTCCGCCGATGGTGCCGGTCACGAAGCGCGATGCCGGGTAGGCGAAGGGACTTCGCGGATCGGGGGAGGCCTGGACGGCGGACCCGTCCGCGGCGAAGGTCAGCGGATGCAGATCGAGGTCGCGGCCGTCGGGCGCCGAAAGCACGAACCGCACCGGACGCCAGTCGAGGCTCTCGGTGAACCCTCGACGCGCGAGCGCCGCGACCACGACGGACTCCTGCTCCTGTCGGTGCATCAGATCCAGGTCGCCGTGCTCGCGCGTCTGCTCGCCGACGAGCGCGTCGATGCCCCAGCCCCCGCCGATCCACACGTGCGTACCCGCGCGGCGCAGCACGGCCAGGATGTCCAACACGCTGTCGACGTCCATCAGTTGACCTCCGAAGGCGGCGGCATCGGCCGGTGCGCAGGGGTGGTGTCGGCCGGCCATGGGCCTACGCGGGCGGATTCTCGCTCAGGAGCAGTGCCGTGCCGAGTTCGGCGAGGCGCTCGGCGAGGTCCGTGCGGTCGCCCGCGGAGCCCGTCCGGGCCGCGTTGTCGACCACCGTCAGCACCGCGGTGACGACGATCCTGGCCTCGGCGGTGTCGAGTCCGGGGCGCACCTCGTCGAGCAGGCGCACCCACAGCGCCAGGTACTCCCGCTGGTTCTGCCGGGCCGCCTTGCGCTCCTTCTCGGGGAGCTGGTCCAGCTCGCCGATCAGCAGACCGATCAAGTGGCTTTGACTCAGGGCGAATTCGATGTACGAGCGCAGCAGTCGGTCGAGGGTCTGGCGCGGGGTGCCGGGCTTGGCGAGTGCCTGTGCCGTGCCCGCGCGCCGCTGTTCGCCGCCGCGCAGCACGGCGGCCACGAGCAGGTCGGTCTTGGTGGGGAAGTGCTTGTAGATGCTGGGGCCGGTCGCTCCGGCGGCCTCGCCGATGTCGTCGGTGCTGACGGACTGGAAGCCCCGCTCGTCGAAGAGGCGGATCGCCTCGACGAGGATCTCCTCGCGGCGGGAGACCGCGAGGCCCGCGTATCCGCCCGGCGCAGTTCCCGCTTCGGCACCGGTACTCGTCCCGAGGGGGCAGTGCGCGGCGGCGTGGGCGAGCCGGTGGAGGAGTTCTTCGAAACGGCGGCGGGGCAGCGACGTGCGGTGCCAGGAGATGGAGCCGAACACCGACAGGACGGACCACGCGAGGAGTTGCCGGTCGGACGCGTCGAGGTCCGGGCGCTCGTCGCCGATCAGGCCGGCGATCCGGTCGGCGACGTCCTTGAGGGCGCGGCGCTGTTCCTTGCGGCGGTCCTCCGGCAGGTGCCTGGCCTCGCGCTGCCACAGGACGGCTGAGCCGCGCCGGTCCATGGTCTCGCTCGCGCTCGTGCGGAGATAGGTGTCCAGGTCCGGGGCCGCGGCGAGGGACACCGAGATCGCGTTGACCGTGGCGTCCACGACGTGGAGCAGCAGGTCGGGCTTGCCGCGGAAGTGCCGGTAGAGGGCCGGGGCGGTGATGCCGACCTCGGCCGCGACATCGGCCACCGAGACGTTGTGGTAGCCGCGCTCGCGGAAGAGACCGGACGCGGCGGCGATGATCCGGGCCTTGCGGTCCGGGGGTCTGCGCGCGGTCGTCCGTCCCGACGCTTGCGTCTGCATCCCGGTTCGCCCCTCGCCGTCGTCCATTTCGGCAAAGGTACAACATCCGGGCAACGCTGTGATCAACATGTGGAACGGCCGGGTGGCGTTAGACAGAAATCACTCTGTTGCTTTCAGATCCGCCAACGCTAGATGCCCTGCGTCCAATCCATTGCGCCACATGGTTAGAGCTGCTTCACTTCCTGCTCACATCAGCCCCGTGGATCAGGGAGGGCCGTCATGGCCGTCGACCGACAAGAAGTGCCCGGCTCGCCGTCGGTGACCGCGTCCGGGTCCCGCGCGTCCGCCGTGCGGCGCAGGGCGTGGTACGTCCTCGCCCTGCTCGTCTGCCTGATGCTCGTCAACTTCGCGGACAAGGTCGTCGTGGCCCTGTCCGGCGTGGGGATGAAGAAGGAACTGGGCCTGGACGGCTCCCGGTTCGGCGTCGTTCAGAGCAGCTTCTTCTGGCTCTTCGCCGTCGGTTCCGTGCTCGGCGGCTGGCTCGGGGGCAAGGTGCGGGCGCGCTGGCTGCTGGCCGGGATCGCCGCGGTGTGGGCACTCAGCCTCGCCCCCATGGCCGCCCAGGTCGGCTTCACCACGATCATCGCGTGCCGGGTGCTGCTCGGCTTCGCCGAGGGGCCGACCGTCGCGCTGGCGATGCAGGTGGCGCACTCGTGGTTCCCCGCACACCGGAGGAGTGTGCCCAGCTCGCTCGTCATCGCCGGCGCCGGGGTCGGCCCGCTGATCGCGGCACCCCTGCTGACCTGGGTCATCGAGACGTACTCCTGGCACGCGGCCTTCGGCGTCCTTGCGGCGTTCGGCGCGGCCTTCGCGGTGCTGTGGCTGCTCGGCGGGGACGCCGGGCCCGAGAGTGTGCGGGCCGGCGATCACCACGTGGCGGCGGCGGTGCTCCCCGAGCGGGTGCCGCTGCGGCGTCTGTTCTCCACAGGAACGCTGATCGGCATGGCGCTCCTGTTCTTCGTCGCGTACGCCAACACGTCCGTCGGTGTCAGCTGGCTGCCGCTCTATCTGCGCGAGGGACTCGGCTACGACGCGACCACCGCGGGCCGGCTCGTCGTGTTGCCCTATCTGGGATCCGCGGTCGCCGTCATCCTGGTCGGAGTGCTCTCCGGCGCGCTGACCAAAAGAGGGGTCGGGAACAGGATCGCCCGAGGCGTCCTCCCCGCCGCGATGGTCCTGGCCTCCGGGCTGTGTACCGTCGCCTTCTCCTCGCTGGACCGAGGGGTGCCGCAGATGACGCTGCTCGTCCTCGGCGCGTGTCTGAACTCCGCCGGGTACGGCGTCGCCTTCGCCGGTCTCGCCGATGTCGCGCCGGCGGAACAGCGCTCCACCGTGTTCGGGATCATCGCCGCCGTCTACAGCCTCGGCGGGGTCGTGGCACCGCTGGCGATCGGCAGGCTGGTCGACGCCGGGACGTCCGCCGCGGCCGGTTACGGGGACGGCTTCCTGGCCCTCGGCATCACGATGATCATCGGGGCCGTGGCCGCGCTCCTTCTCGTCCACCCCGACCGGGACGCGGCGAAGCTGGCCGCGGCGTCCCGATAGCCGACGGGGTCGACGGAGCAGACGGACGGACCGAGGGAAAGAGACGCGTCGAAAACCATCACTCACACCCATGCATGCCTTGACATCAGGCAAGACTGGCAAGAAAGTGAATGAGCGATAACTTAGGAGTGACGACATATGAAGCGCACTGTCTACAACGAGGACCATGAGGCGTTCCGGTCCGTCGTCCGGGACTTCATCGCCAAGGAGGTGTCCCCGCACTACGAGGAGTGGGAGAAGAACAACCGCGTCCCGCGCGAGCTGTTCCACAAGCTCGGCGAACTCGGGGTGATGGGCTTCGGCATCCCCGAGGAGTACGACGGTCCGGGCGAGACCAGCTACAAGTACCAGACGGTGATCACCGAGGAGTGCGCACGAGCTGCCGTCTCCTTCGGCCACTACACCGTCACCACCGGCATCGTCCTGCCGTACCTGCTCAACATCGCCGACGAGGAGCAGAAGAAGCGCTGGCTGCCGGGCATCGCCAGTGGCGCGATCACCCTTTGTATCGCGATGACCGAGCCCGGCACCGGCTCCGACCTCGCGGGCATCCGCACGAGGGCCGAACTGTCCGACGACGGCACGCACTACGTCCTCAACGGTGCGAAGACCTTCATCACCGGCGCCCTCAACTCCGAGCTGTGCGTCGTCGTGGCCCGCACCTCCGCTCCCACGGCGGAGGACCGCCGCTCCGGTCTGACGCTGCTCGTCGTCCCGACGGACAGCGAGGGCTTCGCGTACGGCCGCAAGCTGGACAAGATCGGCCTGCGTGCCTCGGACACCTCCGAACTCTCCTTCACCGATGTCAGGGTGCCGGTGGAGAACGTCCTCGGAGAGGTCGGCAAGGGCTTCTCCTACCTGGGCAACAACCTCGCCCGCGAGCGCCTGTCCATCGGCGTCGGAGGCGTCGCCACCGCGAGCGCCGCGATCCGTTTCGCCAAGGCGTACGTCCAGGAGCGCCAGGTCTTCGGCAAGCCGGTCGCCGCCTTTCAGAACACCAAGTTCGTGCTCGCCGAGTGCGCCGCCGAGGTCGAGGCCGCACAGGCCATGGTCGACAAGGGCATCGAGCTCGACGACCGGCACGAGTTGTCGCCCGCCGACGCCGCCAAGATCAAGCTGTTCTGCACCGAGGTCGCCGCGCGCGTCATCGACAAGTGCCTCCAGCTGCACGGTGGTTACGGCTACATGCTCGAGTACCCGATCGCCCGCCTGTACGCGGACACCCGCGTCTCCCGCATCTACGGCGGCACCAGCGAGGTCATGAAGACGATCATCGCGAAGGACCTGGGTCTCTAGGTCCGCACCGACGTGCCCGGGCCGCCCGATCACCCCCGGCGGGCCGGCCCGGGCGCACTCCGGCCGCCCTGCCCCACCCCTGGCAGGGCGGCCGTTCCTCATATCCCCGCCATTCCCGATGCCTCCGCCCGCGTTCCCCTCCAGCCACCCGAGAGAGCCGCCCTTCCGTGACCACCGCACCCACCTCCATCCCCTCCGCCTCACCCTCCGCGGGGCCGCTTGCCGGTATCCGTGTCGTCGAGCTCGGCGGCATCGGCCCGGGCCCCTTCGCCGGCATGCTCCTCGCCGACCAGGGCGCCGAGGTCATCCGCGTCGATCGCCCCGCCGAGGCCGGCACCGCCTCCAAGCACCCGATCCTGCACCGGGGCCGCCGCTCGGTCGCCCTCGACCTCAAGGACCCGGCGGGCGTCGAGGCCGTCCTCGCCGTCGTCGACAGCGCCGACGCGCTCATCGAGGGCTTCCGCCCCGGCGTCGCCGAGCGCCTGGGCCTCGGCCCGGAGGCATGCCTGGCCCGTAACCCCAAGCTGGTCTACGGCCGTATGACGGGCTGGGGCCAGGACGGGCCGCTGGCCCAGGCACCCGGTCACGACATCAACTACATCGCGGTGGCAGGGGCGTTGGGTGCGCTCGGCGCTGCGGATGAGAACCCGCCCGTCCCGCTGAACCTCTTCGGCGACATGGGCGGCGGCGGGATGCTGCTCGCCCTGGGCATCACCACCGCCCTGGTCAGCGCGGCCCACACCGGCAAAGGCCAGGTCGTCGACGCCGCCATGACCGACGGTACGGCGGTCCAACTCGCGCTCATCCACGGCCTGCTGGCGGTCGATCGCTGGGAGGATGCGCGTGGCGTCAATCTCTTCGACGGGGGCGCGCCCTTCTACCGCACCTACCGCACCTCCGACGGTGGGTTCATGGCCGTCGGCAGCGTCGAGCCGCAGTTCTACGCGGTGCTTCGAGAGGTCCTCGGTCTCGCCGAAGACCCGCTGTTCGCCGGGCAGCACGACCGGGACGCCTGGCCCGCGATGGGGGAGCGGCTCGCCCGGATCTTCGCGGAGCGCACCCGCGAGGAGTGGACCAAGGCCTTCGACGGAACGCAGTCCTGCGTCACGCCGGTGTACGGCCTGACGGAGGCCGCGACCCATCCGCACAACGTGGCCCGCGGCACGTACTACACCGACGACGGCCTGCTCCAGCCGGCGCCCGCCCCTCGTTTTCAGGGCACGCCGGCGGCCACCCCGCGGCCCGCGCCGGTCGTCGGCGCGCACACGCGTGACGTCCTGAAGGAGGCCGGCCTGGACGCGTCCACGGTCGACGCCCTCGCCCCGAAGGGCTGACGGCAGAACAAGGGAGGGGAGGGGCGGCCCGCCGGCCTCCCCTCCCCTCCCTTTCTTCGGGCTGAACTCCCGTACAGGTCAGAGCAGTTCGAGAATCGTCGCGTTCGCCATGCCGCCCGCCTCGCACATCGCCTGGAGGCCGTAGCGGATGTTGTTGTCACGCATGTGGTGCACCAGTGTCGTCATGAGGCGGGCACCGGAGCCGCCGAGCGGGTGGCCGATGGCCATGGCGCCGCCGAGCGGGTTCATCAGCGAGTAGTCGGCGCCGGTCTCCTTGAGCCAGGCCAGGGTGACCGGGGCGAACGCCTCGTTGATCTCGAACGCGCCGATGTCACCGATGGAGAGGCCGGAGCGCTTGAGGGCCTTCGCGGTGGCGGGCGCGGGGCCGAGGGCCATGGTGACCGGGTCGGCGCCGGCGAGTACGGCCGTGTGCACGCGGGCGATCGGGGTCCAGCCGTTCTGCCGCGCGATCTCGCTCGTGGTGATCAGGAGCGCGGCGGCGCCGTCGGAAATCTGGGAGGAGTTGCCCGCGCTGACCACGCCGTCCGCCTTGAAAGGCGTCTTGAGGCCCGCGAGCTTCTCCAGGGTCGAGCCGCGCCGGACGCCCTCGTCGGTGTCGAAGACGCGCGTGGTGCCGTCCTCGGTGGTGACCGTGACGGGCGTGATCTGTGCGGTGAAGCGGCCCTCGTCGACGGCGCGGGCGGCGCGCTCGTGCGAGTCCAGGGCGTGCTGGTCGAGCTGGGTCCGGGTGAAGGCGTACTGCTCGGCGATCAGTTCGGCGCCGACGCCCTGGTCGAACTCGCCCTCGCCGCCCGGGAAGTAGCGGTTGAGGACCAGCGGGCCGTACGCCTCGCCGGCCGCCGGGACGCTGCGGGCCGAGCCCATGGGCACCCGGCTCATCGACTCGACCCCACCGGCGACGGCGATGTCGTACTGGCCGGCCGTCACCAGGCCCGCGGCGAAGTGCACGGACTGCTGGGAGGAGCCGCAGGCGCGGGAGACGGAGACGCCGGGCACGGACTCGGGCCAGCCCGCGGCGAGCGCGGCGAACCTGCCGACGACCCCGGCCTGCTCGCCGACCTGGGAGACGGTGCCCCAGACGACGTCGTCGACCGTGGCGGGGGCGAGGCCGTTGCGTTCGGCCAGGGCCGTCAGGACGTGGGCGGAGAGGTCGACGGCGTGGATGCCGGAGAGGGAACCGCCGCGCTTGCCGACGGGGGTACGCACGGCGTCGACGATGACTGCGTCACGCATGGGCTGCTCCTTGGGGAGGGGGTGGGCGAGGGGAGGGTGGCGGAGAGGGGGCGTGGTCGCGAGCAGGCGCGATGTAGCAATAAGTTATTCCAAGCTAACCTCGCTGTCCAGGTGATGCTCTCCCTCGTCGGTGCCTTGACAGCAGCGTAAACGCGCGTGAAAGTGAAAACTGGCTAACCCGCGATCAAGGGAGAGGCAGTCATGCCGCGCACGGTTTTCAACGAGGAGCACGAGGCGTTCCGGCAGGTGGTCCGGGACTTCCTCGCCAAGGAGGCGGTTCCGCACCTGCAGGACTGGGTGGCCGCCAAGGCCGTGCCGCGCGACTTCTACCGCAAGCTCGGCGAGCCGGGCGTCCTCGGCATCGAGGTGCCCGAGGAGTACGGCGGCGGCGCCGAGACCGGCCACCACTTCGGTGCCGTGTTCGCCGAGGAGGTCGCGCGCGCCGGAGCCACCGTCGGCACCGCGATGACGCACGCCAACATCATCGTGCCGTACCTGCTGCGCTTCGGGACCGAGGAGCAGAAGCGGCGGTGGGTGCCCGGCTGTGCATCCGGCGACATCATGCTGTCCATCGCGATGACCGAGCCCGGTACCGGCTCGGACCTGGCCGGCATCCGGACGAAGGCGGTCCTGTCGCGGGACGGCACGCACTACGTCCTCAACGGCGCCAAGACCTTCATCACGGGCGGCACCCAGTGCGACCTGGTCCTCGTGGTCTGCCGCACCTCACCCGCCCCCGCCGACAACCGTCGCAAAGGCCTGTCGATCCTGGTCGTGGACGCCACGAGCGAGGGCTTCACCGTCGGCCGCAGCCTCGACAAGATCGGCCTGCACGCCTCCGACACCGCGGAACTGTCCTTCAGCGACGTCAAGGTGCCGGTCGAGAACCTGCTCGGCGAGGAGGGTGAGGGCTTCTTCCACCTGGGCCGCAACCTGGCGCGCGAGCGCCTCGTCATCGCCGTCCAGGCGGCCGCCGCGGCCGACGCCGCCGTGCGGTTCGCCAAGGAGTACACCCGAGGCCGCACGGTCTTCGGCAAGTCCGTCGCGTCCTTCCAGAACACCAAGTTCGTCCTCGCCGAGTGCGCCACCGAGGCCGAGGCCGCCCGGCTCATGGCGTACGAGGCCCTGGAGCGCGACGCGCAGGGCGAGCTGTCCGCGGACTACGCCGCCATGGCCAAGCTCCTGTGCACCGAGACCGCCGGCCGCGTCATCGACAAGTGCCTCCAGTTGCACGGCGGTTACGGCTACATGCTCGAGTACCCGATCGCCCGCCTGTACGCCGACACCCGCGTCATGCGCATCTACGGCGGCACCAGCGAGGTCATGAAGACCATCATCGCCAAGTCCATCGGCCTCTGAACCACCAAGCCCCGTCGAGCCACCCTCGGCACCTCATCCAGGAACGGAATCCACACCATGCAGATCAACGGAGTCTCCGCCGTCGTCACCGGTGGCGCCTCGGGCCTCGGCCTCGCCACCGCCACGCGCCTGGTCGAGCAGGGCGCCCGCGTCGTCCTGCTCGACCTGCCCACCTCCAACGGCGAGCAGGTCGCCAAGGAACTCGGCGAGCGCGCTCCCGGCGGCGCCTCATGTCACTTCGTCGCCGGTGACGTGCGCAGCGCCGACGACGCCGCCCGCGCCGTGGCCACCGCCGCCGCACAGGCCCCGCTGCGCATCACCGTCAACTGCGCGGGCCTCGGCAAGGGCGGCCGCACCGTCAAGCGCGACGGAACGCCGTACGCCCTCGAAGACTTCGAGTTCGTCGTCGGCGTCAACCTCATCGGCACCTTCAACGTGCTGCGCCTCGCCGCCGCCGAGATGGCGCGGACCGAAGAGGTCGACGGGGAGCGCGGCGTCATCATCAACACCGCGTCCGCCGCCGCCTTCGAGGGCCAGATCGGCCAGTGCGCCTACTCCGCGTCCAAGGGCGGCATCGTCGGCATGACCCTGCCCATCGCCCGCGACCTGGCTGCCGCCAGGATCCGCGTGATGACGATCGCCCCCGGTCTCTTCTCCACCCCGCTCCTCAACAAGAAGCCGCAGGAGTTCCTGGACGCCCTCGGTGCTCAGGTGCCCCACCCCTCGCGCCTCGGAAACCCCGACGAGTACGCCCACCTGGCGACGTCCATCATCGAGAACCCCATGCTCAACGGCGAGACGATCCGCCTCGACGGCGCCATCCGCATGGCCCCGAAGTAGACCGTCCCCACCCGCTCTTGACCAGGGAGTCCCCCGTGTCCGTAGACAGCTCCGCCCAGAAGGTCGCCGTCGTCACCGGCGCCGCCCGGGGCATCGGTGCGGCGACCGCCGCACGACTGGCGCGCGACGGTTTCGCCGTCGCCGTGTTCGACCTGGACGAGGCCGCCTGCGCCCGTACAGTCGAAGAGATCGAGAAGGAGGGCGGACGCGCACTGGCCGTCGGCTGCGACGTCTCGGACCCCGAACAGGTCGAGGCCGGTGTCGCCAGGGTCGCCGCCGAACTCGGCACCCCCGCCGTGCTGGTGAACAACGCCGGCATCATCCGCGACAACCTCATCTTCAGGATGACCCCGCAGGACTTCGACTCCGTCATCGGCGTCCACCTGCGCGGCGCCTTCCTGATGGCCAAGGCCTGCCAGTCCCACATGGTCGACGCCAAGTGGGGGCGGATCGTCAACATGTCCTCCTCGGCCGCGCTCGGCAACCGCGGCCAGTCCAACTACTCCTCCGCCAAGGCCGGTCTCCAGGCGCTCACCAAGACCCTGGCCATCGAGCTCGGCCCGTTCGGCGTCACGGCCAACTGCGTGGCCCCCGGCTTCATCGCGACCGAGATGACCGAGGCGACCGCCGAGCGGATGGGCATCACCTTCGAGGAGTTCACCGGCCGGTACGCCAAGACCATCCCGGTCCGCAGGGGCGGCCGCCCCGAGGACATCGCCCAGGCGGTCTCCTTCTTCGTACGCGAGGAAGCCGGCTTCGTCTCCGGCCAGATCCTCTATGTCGCCGGCGGCCCCAAGGGCTGACGCACCACCCAAGACGACGGAGAGGGACTCCTTCATGGGCCTGCATCTGCCCGACGCCATCCGCCTGCACGCCCGTGAGCGAGGCAGCTCAACAGCGCTCACGTGCGCGGGCCGTACCGTCTCCTACGCCGAACTCGACTCGCGAAGCAACCGGATCGCGAGGGCCCTCCTAGCCGATGCCGAGGCCGGGTCCCGCATCGGCTTCCTCGCCCGCACCCGCAACGAAGCGGGCGAGATCCTGGTCGGCGCCGCCAAGGCCGGCCTGGTCACCGTGCCGGTCAACTGGCGCCTCGCCACACCCGAGTTGACCGCCGTCGCCCGCGACGCCGAGCTGCGCGTCCTGCTCGTCGAGCCCGAGTTCCGGGCCGCGGCCGATGCCGTCCGCGCGGCCCTCCCCGGCCTGCGCCTCGTCGTCATCGGACCGCCGGACGACCCGGCCGTACCCGCGTACGAGACCTGGTTCGCCGGCCAACCCGACGACGACCCAGGCTGCGGCACCGCCGCCGACGCGGACGAGGTGTTCCTGCAGATCTACACCTCCGGCACCACCGGTCTGCCCAAGGGCGTCCTGCTCACCCACGGCAACTTCTTCGCCGACGCGACCGAGCTGGAGGAGTATTTCTGGGAGACCGGGTCGGTCGCGCTGAACGCCTTGCCGATGTTCCACATCGGAGGCCTCGGCTGGCTGCGCGTTGCCCTCACCGCCGGCGCCAACAGCCTGATGCTCCCGGAGTTCACCCCGGACGCGGCGGCGGAGGCCATCGAGAGCGAGGATGTCACCCACGCCTTCCTCGTCCCGTCGGTGCTCCACATGCTCACGGAACTCCCCGGAATCGAGCGGCGCGACTTCTCCCGCCTCACCCTCATCACCTACGGCTCCGCCCCCGTCACCCCCGCGCTCCTGCGCCGCTCGATGACCCTCTTCGACTGCCAATTCATGGGCAAGTACGGGCTGACGGAGGGCGGCGGCACGGTGACGCAGCTGCCGCCAGAGGACCACCAGGCCGACGGGCCGAAGCGGCACCTCCTCAGGTCCGTGGGCCGGCCGCGGCGCGGTGTCGACGTCGTCATCGCCGACACCGCGACCGGCAGGCCCGTCCCGGCGGGCACCGTGGGCGAGATCCGCATCCGCTCCCGCCACAACACACCCGGGTACTGGAACCGGTCCGAGGAGACCGCGGCGCTGTTCGACGCCGACGGTCTGCTGTGCACCGGCGACGGCGGCCACCTTGACGAAGACGGCTACCTGTTCCTCGCCGACCGGATCAAGGACATGATCGTCAGCGGCGGCGAGAACGTGTATCCGGCCGAGGTCGAGTCCGCCCTCGCGGACCATCCCGCCGTCTTTGAGGCCGCGGTCGTCGGGGTCCCGCACGAGAAGTGGGGCGAGGCCGTCACCGCCGTCGTCGTCCTGCGCCGCGGCGCCGACGCCCCCGGCGAGCAGGAGCTCATCGACTTCACGCGGGAGCGCATCGCCTCGTACAAGAAGCCCCACCGTGTGCACTTCGTCGACGCGCTGCCCCGCAACCCCAACGGCAAGGTCCTCAAGAGAGAGCTGCGGGCCCGCCTCAAGTAGAGAACATCCACTGAAGAAAGGGACGGCGATGGCCGATCTCGAATACTCGGTCCGCGACGGGATCGCGACCATCCTGCTCAACCGCCCCGAGCGCAAGAACGCCTTCACCATCGACATGGTGCACGCCTGGGCCGACGCCCTGATCGAGGCACAGCGCGACCCCGAGGTGCGCGTCATCGTCCTCACCGGCGCCGGTGGTTCCTTCTGCTCCGGCGTCGACCTCTCCGCCTTCAAGGGCGAGGAGCGGCCGCCGCTGGGGGAGAAGGAACTGCTCACCCAGAACGTGCATCGCGTCGCGCTCGCCCTGGAGGACGTCGACAAGCCCGTGATCGCCGCCGTCGCGGGGCCCGCCGTGGGTGCCGGAATGGACATGGCGCTCCTGTGCGACCTGCGCTTCGCGGGGCGCGGCGCGCGCTTCTCCGAGGGCTACATCAAGGTCGGTCTTGTCCCCGGCGACGGCGGCTGCTGGCTCCTGCCCCGTGCCGTCGGCACCTCCACCGCGCTGCGGATGCTGTGGACCGGCGACTTCGTCGGCGCCGACGAGGCACTGCGCATCGGCCTGGTCGACGAGGTGCACGAGGACGAGGACCTGATGGACGCCGTGTACGCGTACGCGGCCCGGCTCGCCGAGCGCCCGCCGGTCGCGATCCGCACCATCAAGCGCGCCGTCCGCCAGGGCGCCCGGCACGACCTGCGCACCGCCCTCGACCTGATCTCGTCGCACATGGCCGTGATCACCTCGACCGAGGACTCGGCGGAGGCGTTCACCGCCTTCCAGGAGAAGCGCCCCGGCGTCTTCAACGGCCGCTGACCTCCACACCGTTACGCCCGAAAGGCCACCATGGACCACTCCCCAGGAACGGATTCCTGCGCAGAACTACGCGCACAAGTACGTGAGTTGACCGCCGAGTGGCGGGACGCGGGACGCTATGTCCCGCGCAGCGACTCCTGGCTGCGCTCCTTCGACCTGGAGTTCAGCAAGGAACTCGCCGCCCGCGGTCTTGTCGCGATGACATACCCCGAGGAGTTCGGCGGCGCCGGGCGCACCAACGTCGAACGGCTCGCCGTCACCGAGGAGCTGCTGCGCGCGGGCGCCCCCGTCGCCGCGCACTGGATCGGTGACCGGCAGATCGGCCCCGCGGTCCTGCGGCACGGCACGCGTGAGCTCCAGGAGGAGATCGTGCCGCGGATCGCCTCGGGCGAGGCGGTCTTCTGCCTCGGCATGAGCGAGCCCGAGGCGGGTTCCGACCTCGCCTCGGTGCGCACGAAGGCCGAGCGTGTCGACGGCGGCTGGCTGGTCAACGGTCACAAGATCTGGACCACCCAGGCCCACCACGCCACGCACGCCTACGTGCTCGCCCGCACCTCGCGCGAGGAGCGTAAGCACGACGGGCTCAGCGAGTTCATCCTCGACATGGACACCGAGGGAGTGCAGGTCACCCCGATCGTCGACCTCGCGGGCGAGCACCACTTCAACGAGGTGCGCTTCGAGAACGTCTTCGTGCCCGCCAGCCGCGTCATCGGCGAGGTCGGCACGGGCTGGAAGCAGGTCGTCGAGCAGCTCTCCTTCGAGCGGGGCGGCGCCGAGCGCGCCCTGTCCAGCTACCCCGTCTTCGTCGAGCTGATCGCCGAGGCCGCGCGGCAGCGGGTCGACCGCGAACTGCACGCACTGCTCGGGTCGTTGGTGGCCCGGCTCGCCGTCCTGCGGCGCCTCTGCTACGAGGTCGCGAGCGCCATGGACACCGGCCAGGCCCCCGTCCAGCAGGCCGCCGCCCTCAAGTACCTGGGCAACGCCTTCGAGCACGACGTCATCGAGGCGCTGCGCCGCACCGACCTGTGCCAGGACCCCGCCTTCGACTCCCCCTTCGGCCAGGCGCTGCTCGCCTCGCCGGCCTTCAGCCTGCGCGGCGGCGCGGCCGAGGTGCTGCTCTCCCTCATCGCCCGACAGGAGGTCCGTTCATGAGCAGGTTCGCGGACGAACTGCGAAGCCTGGTCGACGACCTGGCCGCGTCCGGCAGGCCCGATCTGTGGGGCAGCCTCTGCGACCTCGGCCTGCCCAGGGTGGGCATCGAGGAGGAGAGAGGCGGCTCGGGCGGCTCCCTCGACGACCAGCTCGTGGTCGTCGAATCCCTCGCGGGGCACGGCATCGGCGTACCCGTCGTCGAGGCGTCCACCGCCGACTGGGTGCTCAGCCACGCGAGGGAACTCGACGGGGAGCTGACCACCGTCCTGCTGCTCGACCGGGCGCCCGGGACGGTCTCCGGCGACGTCACCGCCGAACTGACCGCCGTACCGTGGGCGCGCGACGCGGCCCGCCTCGTGCTGTGCGCGCCGGGTGCCGCGCCGCTCCTGGTGGACCTGCGCCACCCCTCGGTGACCGTGCGGGACGTCGACAACATCGCCGGGGAGCCCCGTGACACCGTGATCCTCGCGGACACCCCGGTCCTTGCCCTCGACGGCGCCCCCTCGCACGAGGCGGTACGCGAGCGGCTGGCGCTTTTGTGGTCCGCGGCCGTGCTGGGCGCCGCCCGGGGCGCGTACCGCCTCACGAAGGTGTACGTCTCCGAGCGGGAGCAGTTCGGTGCACCGCTGCTCGAAATCCCGGCCGTCTCCGGCAACCTCGCCCGGATGCGGGTCCAACTCGTGCAGGCCGACGCCGCGTTGGCCCTGGCGGGCGAGGCGGAACCGCAGAGCGGCGCCGTAGAGATCGCACGGATCACCACGGCGGCGGCCGCGACCGAGATCGCTCAGATCGCCCACCAGCTGCACGGAGCCATGGGCATCACCGACGAGTACCCGCTGCACCGCCTGACCCGCCGCCTGTGGTCCTGGCGCGACGCCGTCGCACCCGAGCGCCGCTGGGCCGAGAGTCTCGGGCGCCGCGCGGCCGAGGCAGGCGAGAGCGGCGTGTGGACCCGCATCACGGCCACCGGCCGCTAGACCGCGCCCCCGGCCAACCGTCAGCAACGAGGAGAGCGATGCCTTCCACTCCCGAACTCGACTGGGACGACACCACCGACCAGGTCAACGCCACCCGCGGCCTCGTCGACAAGCTGCAGCCCTGCGTCGTCCGCAACGAAGCGGGCCGGGTCGTGTGGGACAACGACCGCTGGGACTTCCTGACCAAGGACGACTGCCCAGACACCGTGCACCCGAGCCTGTGGCGGCAGAGCCGGCTCAACACGGCCCAGGGCCTCTTCGAGGTCGTGCCGGGCGTGTACCAGGTCCGCGGTCTCGACGTCTCCAACATGACGATCATCGAGGGCGACGCCGGCGTGGTCGTCGTCGACCCGTTGACGTCGAAGGAGGTCGCCGCCGAGGCCCTCGGGCTGTACGCACGAAACCGCGGTGAGCGGCCGGTCAAGGCCGTGATCTACACGCACAGCCACGGCGACCACTTCGGCGGCGTCCTCGGCGTCACCACCCAACAGGCGGTCGCGGCGGGCGACTGCGCGGTCGTCGCCCCCGACGCGTTCATGCACCATGCCGTCAGCGAGAACGTCTTCGCGGGACCGGCGATGCTGCGGCGCGCCGTCTACATGTACGGCCGCTCGCTGCCGGTCGGCGCCGACGGCTCGGTCGGCTTCGGCCTGGGCCAGGCCCTGTCCACCGGCACCGTGGGACTCATCCCGCCGACGGAGTCGATCACGGGAACCGGCCAGGAACTCGTCCTGGACGGTGTGCGGCTCGTCTTCCAGCTGACGCCGGACACCGAGGCACCCTCGGAGATGAACTTCTATCTGCCGGACCACCGTGTCCTGCTCATCGCCGAGAACGTCAACCACTCCCTGCACAACGTCCTCACCCTGCGCGGCGCCCAGGTCCGAGACGCGCACGCCTGGGCGTCCTACATCACCGAGTCCATCCAGCTGTTCGACTCGGCCGAGGTCCTCATCGGCTCCCACAACTGGCCGACATGGGGCGAGGACGAGGTGATGCGCGTGCTCACCGAGCAGCGCGACGCCTACGCCTACCTCCACGACCAGACCGTCCGGCTGATGAACCAGGGCCTCACGGGGCCCGAGATCGCCGAGGAGATCCAGTCGTTCCCGGCCGCGCTGGGCAAGGCCTGGAGCGTGCGCGGCTATTACGGCTCCATCAGCCACAACGTGAAGGCTGTGTACCAGCGTTACATGGGCTGGTACGACGGCAACCCGGCGCACCTGTGGCAGCACCCGCCGGTCGAGCAGGCCAAGCGGTACGTCGCAGCGATCGGCGGCGCGGACGCGACCGTCGCCTCGGCGCGCGAGGCCGTCGCGAACGGAGACCTGCGCTGGGCCGCCGAGCTGCTCAACCACGTGCTGTTCGCCGAGCCGGAGCACACCGCGGCCCGTGAGCTGCAGATCGCCACCTACGAGCGACTGGGCTTCGCCCAGGAGAACGGCACCTGGCGCAACATCTACCTGACCGGCGCCAAGGAGCTGCGGGAGGCCGGCCAGGTCAGGCGCGGGACCGGCGCGCCGGGCAAGGAGAGCGTCGAGATGCTCGCCGCGCTCACCACCGCCCAGATCTTCGACTCGATGGCGGTCCGTCTCGACGGCCCGCGCGCGGCGGCCCACCGACTGCTGCTGCGCTGGGAGTTCACCGACACCGACGAGGTGTGGACGCTTCTGGTCGGCAACGGCGTGCTGACCCCGATACGGGGCGACGCGCCCGGAGTGGAGAGCCCGCAGCTGACGCTGCGTCTGGAACGAGCCACGCTCGATCAGGTGCTGGCCCAGCGCACCTCCTTCCCGGAGGCGATCGGGTCCGGCGCCGTGACCGTGGCGGGCGATGTCACCGTGCTCTCCACCTTCTACGGCCTCCTGGAGAAGCCCCGGCGGAACTTCCCGATCGTGCTTCCGTGACGCCTGCTCACAGCACCGGGGCCCGCACACGCGGGCCCCGGTTTTCTGTGTCTCCGCACAACGTTTCTGTCATGACGGCGGGGCCGGGCGGAGTGTCCAGTCCGCCCGGCCCCGCCACGCTGTACCGACCCGCGTCAGGAACCCGCCGCCCGCCTGCGCAGCTCCGTCTTGAGGATCTTGCCCGTGGCCGAGAGCGGCAGCTCGTCCACGATCACCACGTCCCGGATCCGCTGGTACGGCGCGACGCGCTCGGCCACGTACGCCATCAGCTCCTCGGCAGTGGCTGCCGAATCCACGCCCTCCGCCTCGGACTTGAGGGAGACGAACGCGAGCGGGATCTCGCCGTGCTCCGCGTGCGGCCGCCCCACGACCGACGCCTGGGCGACCGCAGGGTGCTCACGCAGGATGTTCTCCAGTGGGCCGGGATACACGTTGTAGCCCTTGTAGATCAGCATGTCCTTGGCCCGGCCCACCAGCGAGAGCCAGCCCCGCTCGTCGTACGTGCCGAGGTCACCGGTGCGCAGCCAGCCGTCGACGTACTGGCCCGCAGTGAGTTCCGGGTGGCCGAGGTAGCCGGCCGTGATCTGCGGACCCCGGACCCAGACTTCGCCCTTCTCACCCCGGGCCATGGGGGTGACGCCGTCCATGTCGCGGATCTCGATCTCGGTGTCGAACAGGGCGAGGCCGGTGCTGCCCGTGGGACGGGGCATTGCACTGTCCAGCGGGCTGATGGAGACACCCATGGTGGCCTCCGTCAGCCCGTACCCGTCACTGACGATGGCGCGCGGGAAGACGTTGGCGAGCTCCGCGGTCGCGGCCGGGTTGATGGGGGCCGAGCCGCTGCTGACGAGGCGCACGCACGACAGGTCGCGCTCGCGCACACCGGGCACCGCGAGAAGGGCGTGGCACAGGGCCGGGGAGCCGGTGACGGCGTGCACGCCGAGGCGCTCGACGGTGTCCAGGTAGCGGACCGGATCGAAGCGGCCGAAGACCACCATGGTCAGTCCGGCGGCGGCGAACACGCTCTGGCTGACCATGCCCATGCCGTGGAAGAGCGGGGCGATGGAGATGCCGGTGGCGGAGCCGATGGGGATGTGGTGCTCGGTCCTCGCCTCCTCCACGTGGCTCAGGGTGATGCGGCCCTCCTCGTCGACAACTGGGACGGCGGCGCTGCGCCAGCACGCCACCTGGAGCACGTTCTTGACGAGGTTGCGGTGCAGGACCATGACGGCCTTCGGCACGCCCGTGGTGCCGCCGGTGAAGGCGAGGTGCGCGATCGCGTCCCCCTCCACAGCGGTCGGGGGCGCCGCCTCGGCCTTCATGAGGTCGTCGAACGCGACCGTGGGGACCGGGAAAGTGACGTGAGCCCGGTCTCCGCCCGGCGCCGGAGCGGCGGCCGTCGGCGGGGCGACGGACACGAGCCGGACCGTCTCCGAGCCGGCCATCCCCTCGGCCAGCTGAGCGGCGACGGACGGGTGGGTGAGGACGGCGACCGTGCCCGAGTCGTCGAGCTGACGGCGCAGCGCGATGGGGGGCTGGGCGGGGTTGACCGGCACCACGGACGCCCCGGCGAACAGGATGCCGTAGTAGCCGACCGTGAACCAGAGCGAGTTGGGCATGTGGACGGCCACCGCGTCACCCGGCGCGATGCCCTGGTCGCGCAGCCCTTGGGCGACGCGCAGGGCGCGCTCGTACAGTTCGGCGTAGGTCAGGCGTTCGTCGCCGTCGATGAGCGCGGCGCGGTCGGGGTAGGCATAAGCCGACCCGGCAAGCACATCCGCGATCGTGCCGTCGGGGTAGTCGAGGGTGCGGGGCATCCCCTGGGGCCAGGTGGTGGTCATGGCGGAACTCCTTCGTCCAGTCATGCCCGAGCGCGTTGCCTCGGGACTGTAGCTGTGGATCACGCCGGTGCCGTGGAGCTCGACGATGCGTCGCACCGGGCGTGCGGCGGCGGGGATGCCGTCAGCGGCTGCCCCAGACGGGAGCCCGCTTCTCGGCGAAGGCCCGCGCGCCCTCCTCGGCGTCCGCCGACGCGAAGACCGGGGCGCAGGCGGCGGTGTTGTGCTCCCATGCCTGGTCGGCCGACCAGTCGGCCGACTCGACGACGATCTGCTTGCTGGTCCGCACGGCGAGCGGGCCGTTCGCGGCGATCTCCTTCGCGAGCGCGAGAGCACCCGTCAACGCCTCGCCCTGCGCGGTCAGTTCGTTGACCAGGCCGAGTTCGTGGGCACGCTCGGCGCCGAGGAACGCGCCGGTGAGCGCGTACTGCATCGCGATGTTGTACGGGATCTTGCGGGGCAGGCGCACCAGCCCGCCGCCGGCCGCGATGAGGCCGCGCTTGGTCTCGGGGAGGCCGAACTTCGCGGTACGGGCGGCTACGACCAAGTCGCAGGCCAGGGTGAGTTCCGTGCCGCCGCCGAGCGCGTAGCCCTCGACGGCCGCGATCAGCGGCTTGGCGGGCGGGGTCTCCGTGACGCCGCAGAACCCGCGGCCGGGGATCCCGGAACGCTCGCCCGCGGCAAGGGCCTTGAGGTCGGCTCCGGCGCAGAAGGTGCCGCCGGTACCCGTGATGACGCCGACGACGAGGTCGTCTCGGGCGTCGAGCTCGTCGATCGCCTCGGCGACGGCGTCCGCCACCGCCCGGTTCACGGCGTTACGGGCTTCGGGACGGTTGATCGTCACGACGGCGACACCGTCGGCGAACGAGGTGAGGACCAGATCGGACATGTGGGTTCCTTCGGTGAGGTGTTGAGCTGGGGATCAGGGGGTCAGCGCGCCCGGCGCACCACGGTTTCCTGCACCACGTGGGCGATGAGCTCGCCGTCGAGGCTCCACACCTCCGAGAAGGCGAGGCCGCGGCCGTCGCCCGCGGTGGGGCTGCGCTGGGCGAACAGCATCCACGCATCGGCACGGAACGGCCGGTGGAACCAGACGGCGTGGTCGAGGGAGGTGAGGAACATCGACGGCGGCTCGTCGCGCAGCATCCGGGGCAGTTCGGTCGACAGGACGGTCGCCGGGGCCAGAAACAGGTCGGAGGCGTACGCGAGCGCGCAGGCGTGCAGCATCGGGTCGTCGGGCAGGGGTTCGACCGAGCGCATCCAGAGCTTCTGCTCCGTGAGGCCGGGCGTCGCGACGTCGGGCCCGGGGACGTGGCGCATCTCGAGAACGCGGCGGAACTCGGCCTGCGCGTAGTCCTCGGGGTTGTTCCGCGACCAGATCTCGTACAGGTCGGGCAGCGACCCGGGGTCAGGGGTGTCCGGCATGGTGGTCTGGCGGTCCTCGGCCGGCTCCCGCTTCTTGAAGGAGGCGGAGAGGGCGAAGACGATCTCGCCGCCCTGGACGGCGGTGACCCGGCGCGACAGGTAGGACGACCCGTCCCGGACCCGCTCCACCGTGTAGACGAGGGGGCGCGCGGTGTCTCCCGCGCGCAGGAAGTACCCGTGCAGCGAGTGCACGGCCCGCTCGTCGGGCACGGTCCGGCCCGCGGCCGTGAGCGCCTGGGCCGCGACCTGTCCGCCGAAGGCACGCAGCGGGATCCCGGCATGGCACCAGCCGCGGAACAGGTCGCGGTCCAGCTGCTCCAGATTCAGGAAGCCACCGAAGTCGCCGGTCAGGCCCCGGCCCGTCGCGTAGTCCGGCGCTGTGGGAGTCGCGGGCATCGCGGGCCGCCCTCAGAGGAGTTCGAGGAGGGTGGCATTGGCCATGCCGCCGCCTTCGCACATGGACTGAAGCCCGTAGCGGATGCCGTTGTCGCGCATGTGGTGGACGAGGGTGGTCATGATGCGGGCGCCGGAGCCGCCGATGGGGTGGCCGATGGCCATCGCACCGCCGAGGGGGTTCATCCGCTCGTAGTCGGCGCCGCTCTCGCGCAGCCAGGCCAGGGAGACGGAGGCGAACGCCTCGTTGATCTCGAAGGCGCCGATGTCGTCCAGCGCCAGGCCGGCCTTCTTGAGGGCCTTGGCGGTGGCGGGGATCGGGCCCTTGAGCATGGTGACCGGGTCGGTGCCCGCGACCACGGCGGTGTGGATCCGCGCCATCGGGGTCCAGCCCTGGGCCCGGGCGAACTCGCCGGTCGTGACGAGGAGCGCGCCGGTGCCGTCGGAGACCTGCGAGGCGTTGCCCGCGGTGATGGTGCCGTCCTCCTTGAAGGCGGGCTTGAGGCCGGCGAGCTTGTCGAGGGTGGAGCCGCGGCGGATGCCCTCGTCGGTGTCGAAGACACGGGTGGTGCCGTCCTCGTCGGTGACGGTGATCGGGGCGATCTGGTCCTTGAAGCGGCCCTCGTCGACGGCCTTGGCAGCGCGCGCGTGGGAGTCGAGGCCGTGCTGGTCCATCTCGGTGCGGGTGATGCCGTACTCGTCGGCGATCATCTGGGCGCCCGTGCCCTGGTCGAAGCGGATGCCGTCGTAGCGGTCGAAGACGTCGGGGCCGAAGGGCTCGCCGAACGAGCCGTCGCCGCGCGTGGTGCCGAGCGGCAGGCGGCTCATGATCTCGACACCGCCTGCCACGGCCACGTCGTACTGGCCGGAGATCACCCCGGCCGCTGCCTGGTGCACGGCCTGCTGCGAGGAGCCGCACTGGCGGTCGACGGTGACGGCGGGGACGGACTCGGGCCAGCCCGCGGCCAGTACGGCGGCGCGCCCGACGCAGCCGGCCTGCATGCCGACCGCGGAGGCGCAGCCCCAGATCACGTCGTCGACGAGGGCCGGGTCGAAACCGACGCGCTCGACCAGGGCGTTGAGCACATGGGCGGAGAGCGAGGCGGAGTGCAGCCGTGAGAGCGAGCCGCCGCGCCTGCCGACGGGGGTGCGTACCGCGTCGACGATCACTGCGTCGCGCATGGGGTCCTCCTGAGGGGGCCTGGGGGGAAGAGGGTGGGGAGCAGGGCTCAGAGACCGAGGTCCTTGGCGATGATCGTCTTCATGACCTCGCTGGTCCCGGCATAGATCCGGTTGACGCGGGTGTCCGCGTACAGGCGGGCGATCGGGTATTCGAGCATGTAGCCGTAGCCGCCGTGCAGTTGGAGGCACTTGTCGATCACGCGGCCCGCGACCTCGGTGCAGAACAACTTGGCCCTGGCCGCGTCGGCGGGCGTGAGCTCACCCGCGGCGTGCTCCTCCAAGGCGCGGTCCACGAGGGCCTGGGCGGCGGCTACCTCGGTGGCGCACTCGGCGAGGACGAACTTGGTGTTCTGGAAGGCGGCGACCGGCTTCCCGAAGACCTGGCGCCCGCTCACGTACTCCTGGGCGAGGCCGATCGCGCCGGCGGCGTTGGCGTAGGCGCCGATGGCAGCGCCGAGGCGCTCCACCGCGAGGTTGTGGGTGAGGTAGGTGAAGGCCGCGCCCTCCTCGCCGAGGAGGTCGCGCACCGGCACCTTGACGTCGGTGAAGGACAGTTCGGCCGTGTCCTGGGCGCGCAGACCGATCTTGTCGAGCTTGCGGCCGACGGCGAAACCCTCGGACGTGGTGTCCACACACAGGATCGAGAGCCCTCCGCGGCGGTCGGCGGGGTCGTGGGGCGAGGTCCGGCAGACGACCAGGATCAGGTCGGCCTGCGCGCCGCCGGTGATGAACGTCTTGGCGCCGTTGAGGACATAGTGCGTGCCGTCGTCGGAGAGGGTGGCGCGCGTGGCGATGGCGGCGAGGTCGGAGCCGGTGCCGGGCTCCGTCATGGCGATCGCGGTCATCGTCTCGCCGGACAGGAAGCCGGGGAGCCGGCGCTTCTTCTGCTCCTCGCTGCCGAATTCCAGGAGGTACGGCAGGACGAGGCAGGTGTGCACGGACTCCGCGCCGAACCCGACGCCCGCGCGCCCGCACTCCTCGCGGATCACGGTCTGGTACGTGAAGTCGGTGACGCCCGCGCCGCCGTACTCCTCGGGCACGTTGATGCCGAAGACGCCGAGGTCGCCGAGCTTGCGGTACAGCTCGCGCGGCACGTGGCCCTGTCGCTCCCAGTCCGCGTAGTGGGGGACGACCTGCTCGGCGATGAAATCGCGGACTGTCGTCCGGAACGCCTCGTGGTCCTTGGTGAACACCCTGCGACGCACGGTCACGGTTCCTTCCTCGCATGCCCGGCACGCTCGCCGAACCGTGCCTAAGTTAATCCGCGATAACCACCCTGTCCAGGGTCTCGATCTGGTTCGCGACTATGGACTCAGGCGTTAGTGTGAATTAACTTGCTTGCTACGTGGCCCGGTATTCATGCCCTCCTGGAACATCCATGGACTAGAAGAAATTCACTTCTGTGGGCTCCCCGGGGCGTCTCACGGCCCCGGTCCCGAACCCCGGCAGGCGCAACGAAGCGAGGACCAAGCACATGACCGACAGCAACGCCGTCGTGGAACACCGCACGCTCTTCATCGGCGGCCGCTGGGCCGAGCCGGCCGGCCCCGACACCATCGAGGTGATCTCGCCGGTGACCGAGCGCGTCGTCGGCCGCGTGCCGCACGCGACGCCCGAGGACGTGGACCTCGCGGTCGCCGCGGCACGCGAGGCGTTCGACCACGGCCCGTGGCCGCGGGTGCCACTCAAGGAGCGCATCGAGGTCGTCACCCGCATCAAGGACGCCCTCGCCGCCCGCCACCAGGAGCTCGCCGAGCTGATCACCCTGCAGAACGGCTCGCCCATGCTGTTCTCGGTGCGCGGACAGGCCCTGTCCGCGGTCGGCACCTTCGGTGTCGCCCTCGCCGCCGCCGGGCGGTTCCAGGAGGAGGAAGAGCGCCAGGGCACCGGCGGTCCCGTCCTCGTACGCCGCGAACCCGTCGGCGTCGTCGCCGCGATCACCCCGTGGAACGTGCCCCAGCTGACCATTGCGGGCAAGCTCGCCCCGGCCCTGCTCGCGGGCTGCACCGTCATCCTCAAACCGTCTCCGGAGACCCCGCTCGACGCCTTGTGGCTGGCGCAGGTGTGCGCCGACTCGGGACTGCCCGAGGGCGTCCTCAGTGTGCTGCCCGCCGACCGTGAGACCAGCTCCTACCTGGTGGCGCACCCGGGCATCGACAAGGTCGCCTTCACCGGCTCGGTCGGCGCCGGCAAGGCGATCGCGGCCGCCGCCGCCCAGAACCTCACCCGGGTCTCCCTCGAACTGGGCGGCAAATCCGCCGCGATCCTGCTCGACGACGCGGACCTCTCCGTCGCCGTGCCCGCCATCGTGGGCGGCACCTGCGCCGCGAACAGCGGCCAGGCGTGCGTCGCCCTGACCCGCGTCCTCGTACCGGCCGCCCGCTACGACGAGGTGGCCGCCGTCCTCACGGGCGCCTTCGCCGGGCTCAAGGTCGGGGACCCCTCGGACCCGGGCACCGTGGTCGGCCCGATGGTGACGAGGAAGCAGCGGGAGCGGAACCTCGACTACATCCGCATCGGCCAGGAGGAAGGTGCCAAGGTCCTCACCGGCGGCGGCGTCCCCTCGGGCCTGGCCACCGGCTGGTACGTCGAGCCGACCCTCTTCGGCGACGTCACCAACGACATGCGGATCGCCCGGGAGGAGATCTTCGGCCCGGTCGTCTGCCTCATCCGCTACGAGACCGAGGACGAGGCGGTCGCCCTCGCGAACGACTCCGAATTCGGCCTGTCCGGCGCCGTGTTCGGCGCCGACGAGGCGCGCGCCACCGAGATCGCCCGCAAGGTGCGTACCGGCACCGTCACCGTCAACGGCTTCCGGCTCGACCTCGCCGCCCCGTTCGGCGGCTACAAGAACTCAGGCATCGGCCGCGAGTTCGGCCCCGAGGGCCTCGCGGCGTACTTCGAGTACAAGACCGTCAACCTGCCGGCTCCGGCCAAGGCCTGACCGACCCCACGACCACGAGGAGAAGAACACCGTGCACGCAGCAATCCTGCACAGGACCGGCGACGACAGCCTGGACGTGAGGAACGTCGAGACCGTGTCCTTCGGCCCCGGCCGCGTCCGCGTCAAGATGCACAAGGCCGGCCTGTGCCACTCCGACCTGTCCGCCATGAGCGGAGTGCTCGCGCACCCCGCGCCGTTCATCCCCGGCCACGAGGGCGCCGGCGAGGTGGTGGAGGTCGGCGAGGGCGTCACGCACGTCAAGCCCGGCGACCGCGTCATCGTCTGCTGGATGCCCCCGTGCGACAAGTGCCCCTCCTGCAAGGCGGGCGAGGGCCACCTGTGCCGCAGCGGCTACCGCAACCTCGGCAACCCCAACTTCAAGGACGGCGAGACGATCGTCCCCGGCATGCTCGGCGCCGGCACGTTCGCCGAGGAGACGGTCGTCGCGGCGTACGCGGCGATCCCGATCCCCGACGACGTGCCCTACGAGATCGCCGCCCTGATCGGCTGCGGCGTCACCACCGGCATAGGTGCCGCCCTCAACACGGCCAGGGTGAAGCCGGGTTCGTCCGCCGTCGTGATCGGCCTCGGCGGCGTCGGCATCAGCATCCTCCAGGGCGCCAAGGTGGCCGGCGCCGCACGGATCGTCGCCGTCGACCCGACCGCCGGCCGCCGTGAGATGGCCCTGAAGTTCGGCGCCACCGACGCCGTCGCCCCCGAGGACCTGGCGGAGACCGTCAAGGGCCTCACCGGCGGATTCGGCGTCGACTACGCCTTCGAGGCCGTCGGCAAGGCGGCCACGCTGCGCGCCGCGTACGACGTGACCCGCCTCGGCGGCACGGTGTGCCTGGTCGGCGCCGGGGCCCGCACCGAGATGACCGACATCAGCATGGGCGAACTGGTCATGAGCGAGAAGGCGATCCTGCCGTCGTTCTACGGAGGCGACGACATCCGCCGCACCTACGCCACGATCATCGACCTGTGGCGCGCGGGCCGGATCGACCTCGACTCCATGATCACGCACCACGTCCCGCTCACGGAGATCAACGAGGCGATCCGTCAGATGCACACGGGTGAGGCGCTGCGCACGATCGTCGACATCGCGTAACGCACCACGAGGTGCCGGGGCGCCCGGCGACCGTGGCCCCCGGCACCTTTCCGCGCCCGACGCCGCACGGGCCGCCCGAAAATCGTTCGATGCCCGCTGCGCACCCCCGTACGGTGACCGTTTCGACGACCGCGCGCGGTGTACGGGCAGCTTGCTCCGGACTCCCCCGCGCCACGAACACGCGGAGGACGGGCACGATGGAGCAGTACCACGGCGAGGCCGACGAACGCTTCGGAGCGGTCGCCGACGCGTTCGCGCGGAACTTCGACGCGTTCCCCGAACTCGGCGCCGCCGTCACGGTGTTCGCCGGCGGACGCAAGGTCGTCGACCTGTGGGGTGGCGTCGCGGACGAGCGGACCGGGCGTGCCTGGGAGCAGGGCACCGCCGTCCCCGTCTTCTCGGTGGCCAAGGGTCTGGTGAGCCTCAGCGCGCATCTCCTCGCCCAGGACGTGCGGCTCGACCTCGACGCTCCGGTGAGCCGGTACTGGCCCGAGTTCGCACAGCACGGCAAGGAGACCATCACCACCCGCATGGTGCTCGGACACCGGGCGGGAGTCCCCGCCCTCGACCGCGTGCTGTCCTTCGAGGAGATCGCCGCGTGGACACCGGTGATCCACGCGATCGAGGAGCAGAAGCCGCTGTGGGAGCCGGGCACCGCGTACGAGTACCACGGCCACGTCTTCGGCTTTCTCGTCGGCGAGGTGATCCGGCGCGTCACGGGCCTCACCCCGGGCGCCTGCTTCCGCCGTACGGTCGGTGACCCGCTCGGGCTGCGGGCCTGGATCGGCCTGCCCCCCGACGAGTCGGACCGCGTGGCCCGGCTCGTCGAGGCCGAGGGGCGGCCCGGGATGCCCGGACCCGAGCATCTGCTCACGCGCATCGTGACGATGAACGGCGCGCTGGTCTTCCCCGGCCTCGAAGAGCCGCACGGCTGGAACGACGCCGAACTGCACGCCATGGAACTCCCCGGAGCCGGTGCTGTCGGCTCCGCGAGCGGCCTCGCCGGGCTCTACGCGGCGGCCGTCACCGGAATCGAGGGCCGCGAACGGCTGCTCGCGGCGGACACGGTGACCGACGCGGTGCGTGAGGTGTCCGCCGGCAAGGGGTGGCTCGGCTTCGACGCGGGCGCGCGCTGGGGATCCGGCTTCCTGCTCGACTCTCCGTCCTTCCGCCCGATGCTCGGCGCCCGCAGCTTCGGGAACGACGGCGCCGGAGGCCAATTCGCCTTCGGCGACGACGAGTTCGGGGTCGGATTCGCCTATGTGGCCAATCGCATGATCGGTCACGGCGACGCCCGCGCCAACCGCCTGATCGCGGCTGTACGCGAGTGCGTCGGCGGGTGATGCCGCGTGGGTGAGGGCGGCCCGTCGCCCTCACCCACGGGCTCAGACCTTCGCCCGTCCCTCGGACGCGGGCGTCGCGCCCGGCGCATGGGCGACCACGGGCCCGCCCTCGACGAGCCGCCGGATCCCCGGTGTGGTGAGGGCCGCGATGACCATGGCGGCGACCAGGAACCACAGTCCGCCGACGGCCGACCCCGTGCGGTCGACGACCACGCCGATCCCCATCGGCCCGAAGCCGCCGCCCAGGTTGCCCACGGCGTTGATCACGGCGATGCCGGACGCCGCCTGAAGCCCCGTCAGGAAGCGTGAGGGGAGCGACCACAGCACCGGCTGCCCCGCGAAGATGCACATCGCTGCCAGGCTGATGAAGGCCATTTGCAGCACATGGTTGCCGGTCAGAGCACTGGCTGCGAGGCCGAGGGCGCCGAGGGCTGCGGTGCCCGCGATCCACGGGTAGCGGGTGCCGCTGCGGTCGGCGAGCTTCGGCACGACGTACAGGCCGATGGCCACGAAGACGTACGGGATGGCGGTGATGAAGCCGGTGGCCGTCGTGGAGAGGCCGCCGAAGCCGTCGACGATCGTCGGCAGCCAGAAGCTCAGCCCGTAGGCGCCCAGTGGGAAGCACAGGTAGAAGAGGGACAGCAGGACCACACGCCGGTCCCGCAGCGCCCGGAGCGGGCTGCCGTGTCCCCGCTCGCCCAACGCGTCGGCCTCAGCGGCGAGTTCACCCGCGATCCAGGCCCGCTCGTCGGCGGCCAGCCAGCGCACGCCCTCGGGACCGTCGGGCAGGAGCCGCAGGGTGACGAAGCCGAGGACGATCGCCGGCAGGCCCGTCGCGATGAAGATCCACTGCCAGCCTTCGAGCCCGAACGTGCCGTCGAGGTCGTCGAGGGCGCCCATCACGGGGTTGCCGATGATGAAGGCGAGCGGCGCGGACATCATGAACCAGCCGGTCATCCGGGCCCGGTAGCGGTACGGGTACCACTTGGTGAGGTAGTAGAGGACTCCCGGGTAGAAACCGGCCTCGGCGACACCGAGCAGGAAGCGCGCGGCGTAGAACTGCCAGTCGGTGGTGACCAGCGCCGTCAGCGCGGTCACCACGCCCCAGCTGAGCATGATGCGGGTGAACCAGCGGCGCGCGCCGAAGCGGTCGAGGTAGATGTTGCTGGGCACTTCGAAGATCGCGTACGCGATGAAGAACGCGACCTGGCCGAAGGTGAACGCGGCGTTCGACAGGCCCAGTTGGTCCTGGAGCGTCAGCTTGGCGAAGCCGACGTTCGACCGGTCTATGTACGCCACCAGATACAGCAGGACCAGGAACGGCATCAGCCGCCAGGTCACCGCCTTCATGACTGTCGATTCCACGGCTCTCCCACGTCGTTCGTGCCGGATCCGCGTCGATCCTCTGGACACGCCGGGACCGTATCGTGATTTGATAGCACCATTGAAGGGGTGTGTCGGACACGGCTTGATCACGGCCGCGGTCACGGCCACCGCCGTCGCACCGGAAGGACCACACATGGCCTCGCTCGAACCCACGCCCGCCGACAGCGAGGTCCCGCTGCGCTCCCGCGCCTGGTTCGGCGACGGCGGCAAGAACGGCTTCATCTCCCGCCACCATCTGCGCGCGATGGGCCGCGGCGGTCACAACTTCGACGGCCGCCCGGTCATCGGCATCTGCAACACCTTCTCCGAACTGACGCCCTGCAACGGCCACCTCCAGCTCATCGCGGACGCCGTCGAACGAGGCGTCCTCCAGGCCGGCGGCTTCCCCCTCGAATTCCCCGCCATGTCCCTGGGTGAGCCGTTCCTGCGCCCCACCTCGATGCTCTACCGCAACCTCGCCGCGATGGAGATCGAAGAGCAGATACGTGCCAACCCCCTGGACGCCGTCGTCCTGCTCACCGGCTGCGACAAGACCACCCCCGCCGCCCTCATGGGCGCCGCGAGCGCGGGCGTCCCCGCGATCGTCTTCACGGGCGGCCCGATGCTCAACGGCCGCTTCCAGGGCCGCAACGTCGGCTCCGGCACGGACATCTGGCGCATGACCGAGGAACTGCGGGCCGGGACCATCACCCAGGAGGAGTTCACCGAGTTCGAGAGCTCCCTCAACCGCAGCGCCGGCCACTGCATGACCATGGGCACCGCCTCCACCATGGCGTGCCTGACCGAGGCCCTCGGCATGATGCTCCCCGGCGGCTCGGGGCTGCCCGCCGTCGACGCACGCCGCGGCACCCTCGCCGAGGAGACCGGCGCCCGCGCCGTCGCGCTCGCCGGCAGCGATCTCACCCCGGGGCGCATCATGACGCGCGCCGCCTTCGAGAACGCCATCCGGATCAACGCGGCCATCGGCGGCTCCACCAACGCCGTCGTCCACCTCCTTGCCATCGCCGGCCGCCTCGGAGTGCCGCTCGCCCTCGACGACTTCGACCGGCTCGGCGCCGAACTCCCGCTGCTCATCGACCTGATGCCGTCCGGCCGCTTCCTCATGGAGGAGTTCGCGTACGCAGGCGGGCTGCCCGCACTCGTCAACGACCTGCGCGACCAGCTGCACCGCGACACGGTGACCGTCACCGGGCGCGGCCTCGTCGACAACTGCGAGGGCGCGCAGGTCCACGACCGCGAGGTGATCCGCCCCGTGGACCGCCCGGTGCAGCCCGCCGGCACCGGCACCGCCGTCCTGCGCGGCAACCTCGCCCCGAACGGCGCCGTCATCAAGCAGTCGGCCGCCGACCCGAAGCTGCTCGACCACACCGGGCCCGCGCTCGTCTTCGACTCGCTGGAGGACTACCTCGCCGTCGCCGAGGACCCCGACCTGGACGTCACCGCCGACACGGTCCTCATCGTCCGCAACACCGGCCCCAAGGGCTACCCCGGTATGCCCGAGGTCGGCAACCTCCAGCTCCCGAAGAAGCTCCTGGACGCGGGCGTGCGCGACATGGTCCGCATCTCCGACGCCCGCATGTCCGGCACCGCCTTCGGCACCTGCGTCCTGCACGTCGCGCCCGAGGCCGCGGTCGGCGGCCCGCTCGCCCTCGTACGCACCGGGGACGACGTACGCCTCGACGTGCCCGCCCGGCGCCTCGACGTCCTGGTCGAGGACGCCGAACTGGAGCGGCGCCGCAGCGAGTGGCAGCCGTCGGCACCTCCCGCCGACCGCGGCTGGACCTACCTCTACACCCAGCACGTCACCCAGGCCGACACCGGCGTGGACCTCGACTTCCTGGTCGGCGCCAGCGACTCCGCCCCGCCCCGCCAGGCCTTCTGAGAGCCCGTCATGAGAACTGAAGAAACAGAAAGAACACAGCAGTTGACGAAGGACGTCGATTCCCTCGTACGAGGTGTCTCACCCGTACTCGAAGTCCCCTTCCACGACGACGGCGCGCTCGACCCCGACGGCTTCGCCACGGTCGTCGACCGCGTCCTGGACACCGGCGTCGGCTCCGTGATGTTCCCGGGCTTCGCGAGCGAGTTCCACAAGCTCGACGCGGGGGAGCGGGACCTGCTCACCGGCCTTCTCCTGGAGCGGACCCGCGGCAGGGCGGACACCGCCGCGATCGTGTCCGTCCCCGACCACGCGACCCGGCACGCCGTCGCCCAGGCCGTCAGCGCCGCCGAGCGCGGGGCCGACGCGGTCAACCTCCTGCCCCCACACTTCCTCGGCCCCTCGCGGGACGCCGTGCTCACCCACGTACGGTCGGTGCTCGCCGCCGTCGACCCGCTCCCCGTCGTCGTCCAGTACGCACCCGCCCAGACCGGCACCGCACTGGACGCACCCACCCTCCACGCCCTCGCCGCCGAACACCCCAACCTCCGCTGGGTGAAGGTCGAATCGGCCCCGCCGGGACGGCTGATCGCCGCCCTCGCCCACGGGGAGCGCCCGCTGCCCGCCCTCGTCGGCTACGCCGGACTCCAGCTCCCCGACGCCCTGCGCCGCGGCGCGATCGGAGTCCAGCCGGGCTGCTCCTTCACGGAGTTGTACGTGGAACTGTGGCGCCGCTGGGAAGGCGGCGACGAGAGGGGAGCCGTCGCCCTGCACACCCGCATGACGCCGTACCTCTCCTACTGGATGCAGGGCGTCGAGCTGATCGTCGCGGCCGAGAAGGAGATCTCCGTGCGCCGTGGGTGGTTCGGTTCCGCGCACTGCCGGGCACCGGGACACACCCTGGATGCCGAGGAAATCGCCATGATCGACCGGTTCTGCGCCGAATTCGCCGACTTGCTGCCTGAGCTGGTGCGATGATGCCGCGAGCACACCACACCCGGTGATCCGATTCCGGCCGGAGGTGTGACAATCGACAACGCATCGGACGGGGTCACCGGCACCCGGTGCACACGACGACACAGGGAGTGGCGTGGAACTTCAGGGCCTGCACGGGCAGGTGGTCGACCGCATCGGCCTGTCCCTCGCGGCGGACGAGATCCGCGCCGGGGAGGTTCTGCGCCTGGAGGACGTCCAGGAGCGGTACGGCGTCTCGCGCACGGTCGCACGCGAGGCCGTCCGCGTGCTCGAGTCCAAGCGGGCGGTGACCAGCCGCCCGCGCGTCGGCATCACGGTCCGCCCGATGACCGAATGGAACCTCTACGACCCCCAGGTCATCCGCTGGCGCCTCGCCTCGCCCGGCCGCGAGATCCAGCTGCGCGAACTGGCGGAACTGCGCGCCGCCGTGGAGCCCGCCGCGGCGGCCCTCGCCGCGGCGAGCACCGACGCACAGGCCCGCGACGCGCTCTCCGCGCACGCCCAGGCCATGGCGAGCGCGGCGCACGCGGGCGACAGCGCCGGCTTCGTCGACGCGGACGCGGCCTTCCACCGTGCGCTCCTCAAGGCGTCGGGCAACGGCATGTTCGCCCAGCTAGCGGAGGTGACGCAGGAACTCCTCGTGGCCCGCCGCGAGCTGTCCCTGATGCCGCACGACATCGACATGGCCGCCGTACGCCGCCACCAGGAGGTGGCCGAAGCGGTGGCCGCGGGCCGCTCGGTCGAAGCGGCGCAAGCGGCGACGGCCATCGTCGACGCCGCCCACAGCGAGGTCGAGAACCTGCTGGCGAGCGGGTCCTGCGGGTACGGGGCCTGAGCGAGCGGCCGGCCGGTGAGCACCACGAGCGCGCAGGACGCGGCGAACCCCGCTACTGCGGTGTCGACGTTCCCGAAGCCGGGCCGAAGGCCGGGTCCGGTACTGATTCGGGGGACAGGAGTGCTGAGGAGCGACCGTCGACGCCCACGGGCACGTCGCCGTCGATGGTCACGCGGCGCAGTGTGCGCTCGTGGTCGTCGGAGTCGTCCACGCCGTAGTGCTGCGTGGCGCGGTTGTCCCAGATGGCGACGTCGCCTGCCTGCCACCGCCAGCGCACCGTGTTCTCGGGCCGCTCGATGTGCGACTGGAACAGATCGAGGAGCACACGTGAGTCCCGGCCGGTCAGCCCGGTGATGCGCTGCACGAAGCTGCCGAGCAGCAGCCCGCGCTCACCGGTCTCCGGGTGGACACGGACCACCGGGTGCTCGGTGAGGAACTTGATCGATGCGAACACCTCGCGGTACCGCTCGAGTTGCTCCGGCACCGCGTCGGGGCGCAGCGCCGCGTAGTCGTAGTCGTTCGAGTGCACGGCACGCAGTCCGTCGGCGAGCGCGCGCAGGGACTCCGGCAGATGCGCGTAGGCGGTGGCCGTGTTGGCCCACAGCGTGTTCCCGCCGTACGGCGGCACGGTCACGGCGCGCAGGATGGAGAACGCCGGGTACGCGGGCACGAAGGTGACGTCCGTGTGCCACTGGTTGGCGCGGCCGCCGTGGTCCGAGTCGATCGGGAACGAGTAACGGCCGTCCACAGAAGGGACGGTGGGGTGGGCGACCGGTGTGCCGAGGAGCCGGCCGAACGCCTCGTGGCTGTCCTCGTCCAGGTGGTCCTGGCCACGGAAGAAGACGACCTTGTGGCGCAGGAGTTCGGCGCGGACGGCTGCGACGGTACCGGGGGAGAGTTCGCCGTCGAGCCGTACGCCGGAGATGACGGCGCCGAGCCGGCCGCCGACCTTCTCGACCGTGATGCCGGAGCCGTCGGCGTAGTCGGTGTCCGGGGCCCGGAGTGTGTCCGTGGCGGGTGCGGAGGTCATGGTGGGAGTCCTTTCGGGGCGGGGCGAAGGGGGTGGCGGCGCGCGGGGCCAAGTGGAGCCGGAGAGGCCGCGATGGAGGCGGCAGGGGCCTGCCTCGACGTCCGCGCGTACGGCGGCGGATGCGGCAGATCGCGTACGAGCGCTTCAGGCGCGGCGAAGGGTCGCCGGACAGCGGCCCGTACACGCCACCGGCGCACCGCGCCGGGCCTCGACGGGCCGCGAGAAGAGAGCGCTCGTCGCGGACATGTCTGCGAGCGTCGCAGCGCCCGCACGACACGGTCAAGCGCGTCCCCGGGCGCCCCGGGTGATTTCACAACCCCGCAATGCTGCCGCCATCACCACCTGCGGAAGCCCCGCCCCCGCCGCCCCCCGTCCCCGGCCGCCGCCCCCTATGGCCCGGCGGCGGCCCCGTCTCTCCCCCCGGACGTCCCTCAGGCCGGTCGCAGCCAAACCGTCGCGAGCGGCGGCAGTGTCAGACGGAGTGAGAGGGGCCGGCCGTGGCTCGGCTCCTGGTCCGGCTTGAGGACACCGGTGTTGACGACGTCGCCGCCGCCGTACCGTGCCGCGTCCGTGTTGAGGACCTCGGACCAGCCCGGGACCGAGTCCGGCACACCGAGCCGGTAGTTCTCGCGCACCGCCGGGGAGAAGTTGCTCACGGCCAGCAGAGGTGTGCCGTCCGCCGCGAACCGCAGGAACGCGAGGACGTTGTCGTCGGCCGCGTCCGAGGTGATCCACGAGAATCCCGCGGGCGTGGTGTCCTGTTCCCAGAGGGAGGGCGTGGCCGCGTACTCGTGGTTGAGGTCGCGCACCAGATCGAGGACCCCGCGGTGGTCCGGCGCGGCGTCGTAGGCCGGGTCGAGGAGCCACCAGTCCGGGCCGTGCGCCTCCGACCACTCGGCGCCCTGCGCGAACTCCTGCCCCATGAACAGAAGTTGCTTGCCCGGATGGGCCCACATGAAGCCGAGGTACGCACGGTGGTCGGCGCGCCGCTGCCACCAGTCGCCGGGCATCTTCGACACGAGGGCGCGCTTGCCGTGCACCACCTCGTCGTGCGAGAGGGGGAGCAGGTAGTTCTCGCTGTAGGCGTACACCATGGAGAACGTCAGCTCGTTGTGGTGGTACTTGCGGTGCACCGGCTCGTGCACGATGTACGCCAGCGAGTCATGGCTCCAGCCCATGTTCCACTTCAGGCCGAAACCGAGGCCGCCGAAACCGTGAGGGCCGGTGTGGTGCGTCTGCCGCGTGACGCCGTCCCACGCGGTCGACTCCTCGGCGATGGTGACGACACCCGGGCAGCGCCGGTACACCGTCGCGTTCATCTCCTGGAGGAAGGCCACGGCGTCGAGGTTCTCCCGGCCGCCGTGCTCGTTCGCCGACCACTGGCCCTCCTCACGCGAGTAGTCCAGGTACAGCATCGAGGCGACCGCGTCGACCCGCAGGCCGTCGATGTGGAACTCCTCGCACCAGTACACGGCGTTGGCCACCAGGAAGTTGCGGACCTCCTTGCGGCCGTAGTCGAACTCGAGGGTGCCCCAGTCCGGGTGCTCGGCGCGGCGCGGGTCCTGCGGCTCGTACAGGGCCGTGCCGTCGAAGCCCGCCAGCGCCCAGTCGTCCTTCGGGAAGTGGGCCGGCACCCAGTCCACGATCACGCCGATGCCCGCCTGGTGCAGGGTGTCGATGAGGTGGCGGAAGTCGTCGGGGGAACCCATGCGCGACGTCGGGGCGTAGAAACCCGTGACCTGGTAGCCCCACGACCCACCGAAGGGATGCTCCGCCACGGGCATGAACTCGACGTGCGTGAAGCCCAGATCACTCACGTAGGCGGCGAGCTGGTCGGCGAGTTCGCGGTACGTCAGGCCCGGACGCCAGGACGGCAGATGGACCTCGTACACCGAGAAGGGTGCCGCGTGCACCGGCTGCTGCCCACGCTGCTTCATCCACGCGGCGTCCCCCCACTTGTGGGAGGACTCCGTCACGACGGACGCGGTCGCCGGCGGCACCTCGGTGCGGCGGGCCAGCGGGTCCGCGCGGACGGTGTGGGAACCGTCGGGGCGCGTGATGTCGAACTTGTACAGGGTTCCCTCGCCGATGCCCGGCAGGAACAGCTCCCACACACCCGACGAACCCAGCGACCGCATCGGGAACGCGGTCCCGTCCCAGGCGCAGAAGTCCCCGCAGACGCGCACGCCCCGGGCGTTGGGCGCCCAGACCGTGAACCGGGTACCCGCGACCCCGTCGTGCGTCATCGGCTGGGCGCCGAGAGCGGTCCACAGCTCCTCGTGCCGCCCCTCGCCGATCAGATGCAGGTCGAACTCCCCGAGCGCGGGCAGGAAGCGATAGGGGTCCTGGACCTCCCGCTCGTCGCCGTCGTACGTCACGAGCAGCGTGTACGCGGGAATCGCGTCGAGCGGCAGCACCCCGGCGAAGAGGCCGTCACCCTCGTCGCGGAGTTCCACGCGCCGGCCCTTGACCGACACGGCGACGGCCTGGGCGTAAGGCCGCAGCACCCGGAACGCGACACCACCGTCCACCGGGTGCGCGCCCAGCAGGGAGTGCGGGTCGTGATGCTCACCCCACAGGAGACGTCCGCGGTCCGCACCGTCCAGGGCGGGGGCGGGCAGGACGGTGCGGCGACCGGTGCGGCGACCGGGGCCGGGCTCGTCGGACAGGCCGACAGCGGCGGGGACGGGGGTCTTGCGAGCTGCCACGGTTCTGTCTCCTCGGGCGTGGTGTGGAGTTCTGCGGGCGGACAGCGGGGTTGCCGCCGCCTGGTTCAGCGTGGTTCGGCGAGGCGGCTGATCGCCGCCATGGGCACGGGCAGCCAGTCGGGCCGGTGCCGCGCCTCGTACAGCACTTCGTAGAGCGCCCGGTCCGTCTCGTAGGCGCGGAGCAGGTCGGGTTCTTCACGCGGGTCCGACTTGGACTCGGCCGCGTAGCCGGCGCAGTAGGCGTCCCGGCAGCGCAGCGACCACTCGGGCCGCCAGGGCAGACGGGTGCGGGCCGCGTAGTCGAAGGAGCGGAGCATGCCCGCGACATCGCGTACGGGGGACTGGGCGTGGCGGCGTTCGGCGAGCGGGCGGGCGGGCTCGCCCTCGAAGTCGATGACGAACCACTGCTGCCCCGACCACAGCACCTGTCCCAGATGGAGGTCGCCGTGGATCCGCTGCGCGGGCTGCTCCGCGTCCACGAGCGCGAACGCGTCGAACGCGGCCCGCAGACCCGCCGCGTGCGGGAGCAGCGCGGGCACGGAACGGGCCGTGGAGTCGAGGCGCTCGGCCATCGCGGCGGCGAGGCGCCGGTTGCGGTGGGGCACGGGCGCGTCGACGGGGAAGGCCGCGGTCAGCGCGAGATGGATCTCGGCGGTCGCCCGTCCCAGTTCGTACGCCTCGTCGGTGAAGTCCCTGCCGGAGGCGAGCGAGCGGAGCGCGAGGGTCCAGCCGTCGTCCGCGTCGGGCAGGAACGGCTGGAGGACGCCGAGCGTCGCCTGCTGGGGCTGCGAGGTACGGAACCAGGCAACGGGTCCCGGCACGCGGGTGCAGCCCTGCCGGGCGAGCGCCCACGGCACTTCCAGATCCGGGTTGACGCCGGCCTGGACGCGCCGGAAGACCTTCAGGATGAACGAATCCCCGTACACCAGCGACGTGTTGGACTGCTCGGCGTCGAGGACGCGAGGTGTGAGTCCGGCCGGCACGGTCACGTGCGGGTCGCGTTCGAAGCGCAGGGGCCCGGCCACGCCCGGGTGGCGCAGCCGCTCCAGGAGCAGCCCGGCCGACCGGGGCTCCTGGAGGGCGTCGTACACCATGAGGCCGGTCAGCGGGCCCTCGGTCGCGCGGCCGATGAAGGCCGGTGCGAGCGAGGGCGGCAGCATCTCCCGTACGCCGAGCAGGAGTTGGTAGAGATTGTCGGCGGGGGGTGTGCCGGTGCCGGAGCGGATCGCCTGCGCGGCGTGTTCCGCGCGCACCAGCAGGTGCAGGCAGCCCGGGTGCAGCTCGGTCATCGAGGCCAGGGTCAGCCCGGTGACGGGCCGCCCCTTCCCCGCGAACCAGCGCTGCCGTGGCAGCCATTCGTGCAGCAGACCGGCGAGTGAGTTCAGCAGCAGAGAGGGGCTGACGCCGGTCGGACTCTGCAGTGCGGCCTTGGGCATGGCGACGACTCCTTTCGAGGGCGGACAGGCGGACCCTGGGGCGTGGGGCCACCGGTCACCACGCGGTGCTGACGGCTTCCTTGCGGAGCCGGAACCAGTAGAAGCCGTGGCCCGCGAGGGTCAGCAGGTACGGGAGCCGGCCGATGGCGGGGAAGCGGACCCCGCCGATCAACTCGACCGGGTGGCGGCCGTCGAAGGCCTGGAGGTCGAGTTCCGTGGGCTGCGCGAAGCGCGAGAAGTTGTGCACGCACAGGACGAGGTCGTCCTTGAACTCCCGCAAGAAGGCGATCACCGCCGGGTTCGACGACGGGAGTTCGGTGTACGAACCGAGGCCGAACGCCTCGTTCTGCTTGCGGATCTCGATCATCCGGCGCGTCCAGTGCAGCAGCGAGGACGGGGACGACATGGACGCCTCGACGTTCGTGACCTGGAAGCCGTAGACCGGGTCCATGATCGTGGGGAGTGACAGACGGCCCGGGTCGCAGGAGGAGAAGCCCGCGTTGCGGTCGGGGGTCCACTGCATCGGG